>CBIHLR010000063.1:0-12458 GCA_966210875.1 uncultured Brevundimonas sp.
GTCGTGGAGACGGTGAAGAAGGAGGACCGCGTCGAGTATCAGGGTCCGCCCCAGATCACCCAGTCGCCGCCGCCTCCGCCGGCTCCGCCGGCCCCGCCGCGGCCTTCGGTGATCACCAACCCGGACTGGGTTTCGCGCCCGTCGGGCTCCGACCTGGCCCGCTTCTATCCGCCGCGCGCGGCCGAGCGGGAAATCGGGGGCCGGGTGGTCCTGAGCTGCACCGTGACCGAAAGCGGCAGCCTCACGGCCTGCTCCGTCCAGTCGGAAGATCCGCCGGGACAGGGCTTCGGCCAGGCCTCGCTGCGGCTGACCTCGCGGTTCCGGATGCGACCCCAGACCCGCGACGGCGCTCCCGTCGGCGGCGCCCGGGTGACCATCCCGATCACCTGGCAGCTCGGCTAGACCGACCCGTATCGCAGACCAAGAGAACCGCCTCCGGACCCCGTCCGGGGGCGGTTTTTCTTTGCGCGGGAGCCAAGCCGCGCCGTAGGCGTTTGGAGCCGGAACGATCAGGGAGACCGCCCATGTCCAAGTCCGCCATCGCCGCAGTCCTCGCCGTCGGCCTCAGCTTCCCCGTGCTGGAGGCCTGCACCTACAACGAGGCGCTCGGCCGCAATCAGTTGGTCCTGGTGGACGACAACGCGCTGGCCCAGGCGGCCGCCCAGAGCTGGGCCCAGGCCCTGGCCAGCGAGCAGGTGTCGCGCGACGCCGCCCAGAACGAGCGCGTGCGCCGCGTCGGCGGCCGCATCGTCCAGGCCGCCGGCATGGGCGGCATGAACTGGGAGTACGCCGTCTTCCGCAGCGACACGCCCAACGCCTTCGTCCTGCCCGGCGGCCGGATGGGGGTGACCACTGGCCTGCTGGCCCTGGTCCAGAACGACGACCAGCTGGCGGCCGTGATCGGCCACGAGGCCGCGCACGTGACCGCGCGCCATGCGGCGGAGCGCTATTCCCAGACGGCGCTGACCCAGACGGGCCTGCAGGTGGTCTCGGGCGTGGCCGGCGACTACGGCCGCGCGGTCGGGGCGCTGGGCGGCATCGGCGCCCAGGTCGGCGTGCTGCTGCCCTTCTCGCGCCAGCACGAGCTCGAGGCCGACCGCCTCGGCGTCGACTACATGCAGCGCGCCGGCTACGACCCGATGCAGAGTCTGGCCCTGTGGCGGCTGATGTCGGCCCAGCGCACCGGCTCCACGCCCGAGTTCGCCTCGACCCACCCCTCGGACGCCAGCCGCATCTCGGCGCTGGAGGCATATATCCGTGAGCGGGGGTGGGCCTAGGCCCTGGGGCCTAGGGCCGAGGGTCTCTCTCCGCTTGAACCCGGACCTCGCCGCCGCTAGAAGCGGCCCCTGCTTTCGCAGCGTGCCGCCCTAGCTCAGTTGGTTAGAGCGCCAGATTGTGGCTCTGGAGGTCTCCCGTTCGATCCGGGAGGGCGGTACCATTCTTTCGGCATAGCGAGCGGTCCGGACCTCTCCCCGGAACCCACCGTCAAGCTAGGCGTTGCCGCATATCGGGGAGGATCATTCTCATGATCTCAGGTGTGGGAAGGCGGGTGTGTTTCGCCTTCGGACTGACGGGTGCGCTGCTCGCGGCGGCTCCGGTGACGGCCGCGGACGGCAGCGAGGGCCAAGGCGCCCAGGGCATGGAGTTCCAGGGCCCGGATCTCAGCGAGCTGTCGCTAGAGGAACTGGCGCAGGTGGAGATCACCTCGGTGTCGCGGCGGGCCGAGCCGGTCTCGCAGGCGGCGGCCTCGGTGTTCGTGATCACGGCCGAGGACATCCGGCGCTCGGGCGCGCCGAGCCTGCCGGATGTCCTGCGCCTGGCGCCGAACCTTCAGGTCCAGCGGATGAACGCGGGCGAGTACGCCATCACCGCGCGCGGCTTCAACGGCTTCGAGACGTCGAACAAGCTGCTGGTCCTGATCGACGGACGCAGCGTCTATTCGCCCCTGCATTCCGGCGTGTTCTGGGACAGCCTGAACGTCATGCTCGAGGACATCGAGCGGATCGAGGTGATCAGCGGGCCCGGCGGCACCCTGTGGGGCGCCAACGCCGTCAACGGCATCATCAACATCATCACCCGCTCAGCGGGCGACACCCAGGGCTCGCTGGCGTCGGTCAGCGTCGGCGACGAGGATTCCCGTTTCGCCTTCCGCCACGGTGGTGACTTCGAGAACGGCGCCTGGCGGGCCTTCGTCACCGGGTTTTCGCGCGACGACACCTTCCGGCCGACGGGCGGCGACGCGACGGACGCGATTTCGGGCGTCCGGGCCGGGTTCCGCACCGACTGGACGGCCGGGCTGTCTGACTTCGTCGTCCAGGGCGTCGCGTGGGACATCAACACCGCCGAGGATGACGACTATTCGGGCAGCCGGATCGATGTCAGCGGCGGGCACCTGCTCGGGCGGTGGACGCGGCCGATGGCGGGCGGCGAGACGCAGGTCCAGGCCTACGTCGACCACAACCATCGCGTTGGTTTCGCCTTCGACGAGACGGTCCAGACCGCGGATTTCCACGCGCAGCACGCGCGGCTCCTCGGCGAGCGGCACCAGCTGGTGTTCGGTGGCGGCTACCGCTGGATCTCCTCGGAGCTGAGGACCAATCCGATCTACGGCTCCTTCATCGTGCCGGAAGAAGAGACCATCCAGCTTACGAACCTGTTCGTGCAGGATCAGATCGGTCTGACCTCCGACCTCACCCTGACGCTCGGGGTCAAGTTCGAGGACAACAGCTTCTCGGGCCAGGAATGGCTGCCGAGCGTGCGGCTCGCGTGGAGCCGGCCGGGCGGCGGGCTGCTGTGGGGCGCGGTGTCGCGCGCGACGCGGACCCCGAACCGGATCGAGCGCGGACTGACCGCGCCCGGCTTCCTGGAGCCGCGCGACTTCCAGTCCGAACTACTAACGGCCTACGAGGTCGGCTATCGCGCCGCGCCCAGGCCGAACCTGAGCTTCTCGGTCACGGCCTTCTACAATGTGTACGACCAACTCCGGACCGTCTCGTTCACGCCGGTGACGCTGCTGCCACTGCACTTCACCAACAACGGCGAGGGCGAGACCTGGGGCGTGGAGGCCTGGGGCGCCTGGCAGGTAAACCCGCGCTGGCGGCTGAGCCTGGGCGTTCAGACGCTGGAGAAGGACATCTCGGCTCCCCCCGGGACGGATATCACCGGCGTGATCTCGCAAGGCCAGGATCCGGACTATCAGGTCCTGCTGCGGTCGCAGGCGGACCTGACCGACCGGCTGGAGTTCGACGCCTCGCTGCGCGCGGTCGGCGACCTGATCACGGTCGAGGAGTACGTCGATCTCGACCTGCGGCTGGGCTGGGAGGTGAACGACCAGG
This sequence comes from uncultured Brevundimonas sp., assembly GCA_966210875.1. Taxonomy (GTDB): domain Bacteria; phylum Pseudomonadota; class Alphaproteobacteria; order Caulobacterales; family Caulobacteraceae; genus Brevundimonas. Next base: position 3,336 of record CBIHLR010000063.1, read on the forward strand.
TCGAGCTGTCGATCTCGGGCCGGGACCTGCTGACGGACGAGCGCGTGGAGACCTATGACAACCGTCGCCGGGCCTTCGGTCGCAGCGTCTTCGCCACCGTGACGGCGCGGTTCTGATCGAATGCGGGCCAGCCGGGACTTGCTCAAGCGATGGATCGTCCCGGCCCTGGCGGCCGGGGCCGCCTGGCTGTGCGCGTCCGCGGTCCAGGCCCAGTCACTGGAGTACCCAGTCAAGGCCAACTACCTGGCCCGCTTCGCCGCCTTCGTGACCTGGCCGGCGGGCGCGCTGGGATCGGGCAATGCGCCGATCACGGTCTGCGTGGTCGGGGACGACCCGTTCGGCCGCACTCTCGATCAGGCCCTGGCGTCCCAGACGGTCAACGGCCGCAGGCTGGTGGCGCGCCGTATCAGCCGGCTGGGCGCCGAGTCGGGGTGTGACATCGCCTATTTGGCCGGCTCCTCGACCCAGACGGTTGGCGAGGCTCTGGCGGCGGTGGCCGGCCGGCCGGTCCTGACGGTCACCGACGAGGTGCGCGGCTCGAACCGCGGGGTGGTGCACTTCACCGTCTTCCAGAACCGGGTCCGCTTCCACATCGACAGCCAGCTCGCCGGACGCGGGCGTCTCTCCATCAGTTCACGGCTGCTCAGCCTGGCGCTCAGCGTACGAGGGGCCGACTGATGGCCCTCGAGGCGCTGATCCAGGGCGCGCGGCGCCGCCGGTTCCCCCTGCTGGCCCTGGGGGCCGTCATCATCCTGATGGTCGTGGGCCTGATCATCGGGGCCCTGAGCGAGCAGGCCTATCGCAATCAGTCCGCGCGCGAGGCCGGCGCCCAGGCGCGGCTGCTGGCCTCGTCGGTGACCGCGGCCCTGGCCTTCGACGATCAGGCCGAGGTCCAGGCCATGGTCAATGCGGTCCAGGTGAACCCGCGCGTGCTCGCCGCCGCCGTCTTCGACGAGAACGGCCGCTTGGTGGCCAGCTATCTGCGCGAGGGGGAGCCTGTTCCCACCCACACCGCGCGTCGCGAGGAGTTCACCGAGTTCGCGGACGGGCGCCTGCGCGTCTTCCGCGAGGTCCGGGAGGCGGGCCAGTTGCTGGGCTTTGCGGCGCTCAGGCTGCAGGCCGAGCCTCTGGAGTCGCGGATGGCCCGCTATTCCGGCCTGGCCATGCTGCTGCTGATGGCGCTGGTCGCCGTGGGCGTGCTGGGCGTCGCCCAGTCAGCCCTGGGCCGGGCCAACGCCCAGCTGCGCGCGCGCGCGGTCGAACTGTCCGAGGCGAACGAGCGGCTGCAGGCCGAGATGGAGGAGCGCGCCCGCGCCGAGGCGGCGCTGAGGCAGAGCCAGAAGATGGAGGCCATCGGCCGCCTGACCGGCGGGGTGGCGCACGACTTCAACAATCTCCTGATGGTCGCCTCGAGCGGCATCGACCTGATGGACCGGACCGAGGACCCCAAGAAGCGCGAAGCGCTGAAGGCGGGGGTGAAGCAGGCCGTCGAACGCGGCGCGGCCCTGACCAAGCAGCTGCTCGCCTTCTCGCGCAGCTCGGCGCTGAAGCCCGAGGTGGTGGACCTGCACGTGCTGATCGAGAGCATGCGGGTGCTGCTGGAGCGGTCGCTGCGCGAGGACATCCAGGTCGTGATCGACGTCCCGACCGGCCTGTGGCCAGTGGAGATCGACGTCAACGAGTTGGAGCTGGCCCTGCTGAACGTCGCGGTCAACGCGCGGGACGCCATGCCGGAGGGTGGGGTCCTGACCGTCTCGGCCAGGAACGTGGCCGGGCGGGGCGACGGCCTGGGCGAACACGTCTGCGTGGCGGTGGCCGACACGGGCACGGGCATGTCCCAGGAGACGCTGAGCCGCGTCTTCGAGCCCTTCTTCACCACCAAGGAAGTCGGCAAGGGCACGGGCCTGGGCCTGAGCCAGGTGTACGGCTTCGCGCGCTCTTCGGGCGGGGAGACCCGCATCGAGAGCGAGGAGGGCGTGGGGACCACCATATCCCTGTGCCTGCCACGCTCGCACAAGCCGTTGACCTCCGCGGCCCAACCGGTGGCGAAGGCGCCGTCGCGCAAGTCGGCCGGCCGGATTCTCCTGGTCGAGGACGACGACAGCGTGGCCGCCATGGTCGCCGAGATGCTGCGGGAACTCGGCTACCGCTGCGAGCGGTCCGCCAATGCGGCCGAGGCCCTGAAGCGGCTTGAGGACGACGCGCGGTTCGACATCGTCTTCTCGGACATGGTGATGCCCGGCGCCCTGGACGGCCGGGGGCTGGCGCGCGAGATCCGCCACCGCCGGCCGGAGATGCCGGTGTTGCTGACGTCGGGCTACAGCGCGGCCGCCGCCCAGGCCAACGCCGAGGGCTTTCAGGTGCTGGCCAAGCCGTACCAGATGGCCGCGCTGGCCGATGCGCTGGAGGCGGCGCGCGCACGCCCCTGAGCAGGCCGGAGAGTCGGCCGTCGGCTTGACGATTGGCCCCCCAGAGGCTCTAAGCCCGCGAAACAGGACCGCCTCGGCGGCCGGGCCCGATAGCACGCGCAGACGTGTGGGGTGGCGACGTTCAGGAGACAGTGGCGTGACAACCCAAGTTTCAGTGCCGGGGCTATCGCCCGCCCCGACCAATCACCGTGGTCTGATCGAATGGGTGGCCGAGATCGCCGCCCTGACCAAGCCGGACCGCGTCCGCTGGTGCGACGGCTCGGAAGCGGAAGCCAATGAGCTGGCCGAGGAGCTGATCGCCAAGGGCACGCTGAAGCGCCTGAACCCCGAGAAGCGCCCGAACTCCTACTACGCCGCGTCCGATCCCAAGGACGTGGCGCGCGTCGAGAGCCGCACCTTCATCTGCTCCGAAAACGAGATCGACGCCGGCCCGACCAACAACTGGTCCGACCCCGCCGAGATGCGCGAGCGGCTGAACGGTCTGTTCGACGGCTGCATGAAGGGCCGCACGATGTACGTCGTGCCGTTCTGCATGGGCCCGCTGGGCTCGCCGATCTCGGCGCTGGGCGTGGAGATCACCGACAGCGCCTATGTCGTCCTGTCGATGCGGGTGATGACCCGCATGGGCGCGGGCGCCCTGGAGCAGCTGGGCGACGACGGCTTCTTCGTGCCGGCGGTCCATACGCTGGGGGCGCCGCTGACCGAGGGCCAAGACGACGTGCCGTGGCCGTGCAACGACGAGAAGTGGATCGTCCACTTCCCCGAGAGCCGCGAGATCTGGTCCTACGGCTCGGGCTACGGCGGCAACGCCCTGCTGGGCAAGAAATGCTACGCCCTGCGCATCGCCTCGGTCATGGCCCGCGACGAGGGCTGGCTGGCCGAGCACATGCTGATCCTCAAGCTGACCTCGCCGGAAGGCTCGGTGAAGTATGTCGCCGCCGCCTTCCCGTCGGCCTGCGGCAAGACGAACCTGGCCATGCTGGAGCCGACGCTGGACGGCTGGAAGGCCGAGACGGTCGGGGACGACATCGCCTGGATGCGCTTCGGCGACGACGGGCGGCTCTACGCCATCAACCCCGAATACGGCTTCTTCGGCGTGGCCCCGGGCACCAGCCGCAACACCAACGCCAACGCGCTGGGCACCCTGCGCGAGAACACCATCTTCACCAACGTGGCCCTGACCGAGGACGGCGACGTCTGGTGGGAAGGCCTGACCAAGGAGCCGCCGGCCGGCCTGACCGACTGGAAGGGCCGCACCTACGATCCGGCCTCGGGCGAGCCCGCCGCGCACCCGAATGCGCGCTTCGCCGCGCCGGCCGCCCAGTGCCCGGCCATCGCGCCGGAGTGGGAAGACCCCAAGGGCGTGCCGATCTCCGCCATGCTGTTCGGGGGCCGCCGGGCCTCGGCCGTGCCGCTGGTCACCGAAGCCTTCGACTGGGAGCACGGCGTGTTCCTGGCCTCGAACGTGGCCTCGGAAGGCACCGCCGCGGCGGAGAACAAGGTCGGCGAGCTGCGCCGCGATCCCTTCGCCATGCTGCCCTTCTGCGGCTACAACATGGGCGACTATTTCGCGCACTGGCTGAAGCTCGGCGCCAAGGCCGACGCCGACAAGCTGCCGCGCATCTACTTCGTGAACTGGTTCCGCAAAGACGAGAACGGCAAGTTCGCCTGGCCGGGCTTCGGCGAGAACTCGAGGGTCCTGAAATGGATCGTGGACCGGCTGGACGGCAAGGCCGACGCCCAGGAGACGCCGATCGGCCTGACGCCGACGGCCGAGGCGCTGGACCTGACCGGCCTGGACATCAGCCGCGCGCACCTGGACCTGCTGCTGAACGTCGACCTGGACGTGTGGCGCGAGGAGGCCTCGCTGGTGCCGGGCCACTACGAGCGGTTCGGCGATCGGCTGCCTCAGGAACTGTGGGACCAGCTGGCGTCGCTGAACGCGCGGCTGGAGGCGTCCTCGGCGCCGGCCCCGAAGAAGGTCGCGGTCAACGCCTGACGCCCGGCAGGGCGTCGTGACCGACATCGTCGTCATCGGCGGCGGGGCCCTGGGCCTCGCCACGGCGGCTGAGCTGGCCGCGCGCGGGCGCGCGGTGACGGTGGTGGACGCCAGCGGGCCCTCGGCCTCGGCCGGGGCGGCCGGGATGCTGGCTCCGGCCTTCGAGACGGTGCTCGACCCCCTGTCGGCCGGGCATGGCGCTCTGTTGAGGCGGGCGCGGGACCTGTGGCCGGACTTCGCCAAGCAGAGCGGCATCAAGCTTTATCGCGAAGGCGCCGAGTGGCGCGGGCCGGACGCCGAGGGCGTGCTGGAGCGGCTGCTGGCGGCGGGGTTCGCGGTGGAGCGGACCGAGGCCGGCCTGTTCACGCCGGAGGACTGGCGGCTGGAGCCGAAGGCGGCGCTGAAGGCGCTGCGCAAGACGCGGGGCGTGGCCCTGGTCGAGGACCATGCGGTGCGGATAGAGGGCGACCGGATCAGCCTGGCCTCGGGCGGCGCGATGACGGCGGAGGCGGTGGTGCTGGCCGGGGGTTGGCTGAGCGCGCCGGAAGGCGCGGGCCCGCTGCCGCCGATCCGGCCGATCAAGGGACAGGCCGTGCGGATCAAGGGGTCTTCCCCGAAACGGGTGCTGCGGGGCGCGGGCGTCTATGTCGCGCCGACCAGGAAGGGCGCGGTGGTCGGGGCGACCATGCAGGAGGGCGCGGGGGACCTGGAGGTCGATCCGGACGTGACGGCCACCCTGATGGCGCGGGCGCTGGCGATCTGGCCGGAGCTGGCCTCGGCCCGGGAGGCGGAGGCCTATGCGGGCGTGCGCGGGGCGAGCCCGGACGGGCTGCCCTATGCGGGGCGGCTCAGGGACGGGCTGTTCTGTGCGCTGGCGCCGCGGCGGAACGGATGGCTGCTGGCGCCGATGGTCGCGCGCATCGTCGCCGACGCGCTGGAGGGTCGCGGCCCGGATCCGATCTCGGCGGCGATGGACCCGGGCCGCGCCGCCCTCAATCCCCCAGGCTGAAGACCAGGGGGATGGACACGCGCGCACCCTCGACCGGCGCGCCGTCGACGGTGCGGGGCCGCATCTCGAAAGAGGGCGCCAGGCCGAGCGCGGCCCGGCCGAAGCCGTAGCCGCTGGGGCTTTCCGAGGCGACCGAGCAGCCGGTGACGGAACCGGAGGCCGTCACCGAGCAGCTGAGCGTCACCCGGCCGCTGACGCCGGCGTTGATGGCCCGCTGCGGGAAGGCGCGCTCGAGCTGGCGGGCGGTCGGCTGGCGGACCCAGTCGGGATTGCGGATGAGGCCGGGCGCGACCGGCCGGGTCGGCTCGGTCGCCGTGCCGCCGACGACCGGGTCCGGCAGGGGGGTGAGGGTGATGGGGTCGCCGATCGGTGCGGTCTCGCCCGGAGTGTCCGGCACCGGGATCGGAGACGGGTCCACCGGACTGTCGACCACGGTGGTGGGGGAATGCTGGGCGATGGGCGGCCGGGGCGGCGCCTCGGTCGTGACCGGATCGGGTTCCGGCGGGTTCCAGATGGTGATGGTGCTAGCCGGCGGATCGTCGCGGGCCGGCGCCTCGGGCATGGTGAAGTTCTGATTGTAGAGCCACACCGCGCCGGCGGCGTGGAGCAGGACCGAAATCCCGATCGCCGCATAGGCCCAGGCGGGCAGGGGCTTGCTGCGGTGAATGGGCAGGGGGTTCACTACCCCGCCCGCGTTCGCGACCGCCATCATCATGGCCGTTCCTCCAGTTCGCCCCCGGAGCCCGGTCCTAACGCCGTGATGGTGGCGCTTCCCTTGCGGCAGGATTGGGGCGCGGCGTCTTATCAGCGCGTTAACCATGTTCGAGGAGCCTCCGCCCCATGCGGACGAACACCGTCAGCGGCGCGGGCCTGATTGAGGGGGCCATCCGGCAGGCGTCCCAGCGCGTCGGGGTGGACTTCGACTTCCTCATGCGTACGGCTCAGCGCGAGAGCGCCTTCAACCCGGCCGCGCGGGCGCGCACGTCCTCGGCCTCGGGCCTGTTCCAGTTCATCGAGTCGACCTGGCTGGCGACCCTGCACCGGCATGGGGCGGAGCACGGCTATGGCCGCTATGCGGCCCTGATCGAGCGGACGTCCGACGGCGGCTATCGGGTGCGGGACGGCGCGCGCCAGCAGGTTCTGGACCTCAGGTTCGACCCGGAGGCGGCGTCGTTGATGGCGGCGGAGCTGGCCAGCGATTCAGCGAACTATCTGCGCGGACGGATCGGGCGCGAGCCGACGGGCGGGGAGCTGTATGCGGCGCACTTCCTGGGCCCGGCGGGGGCGGCGCGGCTGATCCAGGCCTATGAGGCCAACCCCGGCGCCTCGGCCGCGGCGATCTTCCCGCAGCCGGCGGCGGCCAACCGGCCGATCTTCTATCGCGAGGGCCGCGCCGCCACGGTGGCGGAGGTCTACGCCAACCTGACCCGCACCGGCGGGGGCACGCCCGCCATGACGGCGCCCGTGGAACCAGACCGCCCCATGCTGGACGCGCGCCAGCTGATGATCGCGGAAGGCATGGACCGGCTGAGGCAGGACCGCGGTCTCATCGACATGATGCTGGGCGACCCGTCCAAGGGCGGCTCGGCCTTTGAGACGCAGCTGCTGGCGGCGTTCGGGCCGGAGCGGGAGACCTAGCCCTTCTCCCCTCGGGGGAGAAGGTGGCCGCGAAGCGGTCGGATGAGGGGGCTGTCTCCGCGTGCACCAGACCGATGACAGGACACGCAGGGCGCGGCGGCTGCGTGGCGACATGACCGGCGCGGAGGCCAAACTTTGGGAGATGCTGCGGGGCAGGCGGTTTGACGGCCTAAAGTTTCGACGTCAGGCGCCTGTCGCGGGCTTTGTGGCCGACTTTCTCTGCCCGGAACTCAAGCTGGTAATCGAACTGGACGGGGGCGTTCATGCGCTCACCGAGGGCGCGGACATCGCGAGGGATGAGCGGATCACGGCAGCCGGTTATGAGGTGCTGCGGTTCGAGAACCAGGCGTTCCTGAGCAATCCGGCGGTGGTCCTGGCGGAGATCAGGCGCCGGGCAGCCGACGTGCGGAGAGAGCCCCCTCATCCGTCAGGCTCCGCCTGACACCTTCTCCCCCGAGGGGAGAAGGAAGCTGTTGAGCTACTGCGCCGTCCAGCCGCCGTCGATGGAGAAGGCCGTGCCGTTGGCCGAGGCGCCGAGGTCGGAGACCAGGTAGAGGAACAGGCCCGCCAGTTCGTCGACGGTGACGAAGCGCTTGGTAGGTTGGGCCGAGAGTATGACTTCCTTGACCACGCGCTCGGGGCTGATGCCGCGGGTGCGGGCCTGGTCGGCGATCTGGTTCTTGACGATCGGCGTCATGACGTAGCCGGGGCAGATGGCGTTGCAGGTGATCCCGTGCTCGGCCAGCTCCAGCGCAACCGTCTTGGTCAGGCCGATGACGCCGTGCTTGGCGGCGACATAGGCCGACTTGAAGGGGCTGGCGACCAGCCCGTGGGCGGAGGCGACGTTGACGATGCGGCCGCGCCCTTGCGCCTTCATCACCGGCACGACGGCGCGGGTGGCGTAGAAGGCCGAGGACAGGTTGATGGCGATGATCTGGTCCCACTTGTCGGTGGGGAATTTCTCGATGGCCTCGACGTGCTGGACGCCGGCGTTGTTGACCAGGATGTCGACGCGGCCGAGCTCGTGGCGGGCGTAGGCGACCAGATCGGCGATCTCGTCGCCGCGGCTCATGTCGGCCCCGTGATAGAGAACCTTGACCCCACAGGAGGCCTCGAGCGCCGAGCGCTCGCGTTCGATCTCGGCGGGGTCGCCCAGTCCGTTGAGAACGACGCCGCAGCCGCGCGCGGCCAGCGCCCGGGCCAGAGCCTGGCCGATACCCGAGGTCGAACCGGTGACGATCGCCGCCTGGCCGGTCAGGTCATAGGGATCCTTCGGCGACGGGGATGAGCCGGCCTGGTCTTCGGTCGACTTGCGCAGCCACTGCAGCATGAATTTCCACACTCGGTGAATAAAGGCGTTTCGCGGACCCTAGCCCTTCGCGAAGCCCTTCACCACCCCCAGCTTCGCCGTCCGGCGTCAGCCTTGCTCTGTCCGACCCGGGACCCGGGAAACGGTCCCGATTTGGCGCACGAGGCCCCGATGTTCGACTTCGGCAAGGACCTGCAGCGGTTCGTCCTGGGCGGCGGCCGGGCGGGCGTGCGCGACGCGCGCCTGCTCGAGCTTCTGGCGCCTGAGCTGCTGGCCCAGCAGGCGCATGCGGAGACGGCCATGGCCGAGCGCGCGGCGCGGCCGGCGGAAGGCTGGCGGGATGTCTCGCGGCTGTGGCTGGAGCATGCGCGGCGCACCGGATCGGCGGCCAGCCTGGATGCGGCGGAGCGGGCGGCGGAGCGCTGCCTGGGAACGGGGGACGGCTCGGCGCGCGGCCTGTCCCTGCTGGCCCGGGCGCGGGTCGCGCTGTTGAGGCATGAGCTGTTCGCCGGGGCGGACGCCCTGATCCGCGCCGAAATGATGGTGGAGGCGGCCGGCGGGGAGCGGTGCGCGCCTGAGACAGCGGCGCAGGTCGCGGCCCTGCACGCCCGGCTGGCGACGCGACGGGCCCAGGCGTCCGGCGCGGCGGACGCGGTGCGGTCGGCGGCGGCACTGCTGGACGCCGCTCTGCATGGGATGGAGACGCTGGCGGGACAGCGCCGGTTGCGCGATCCCTGGA
>CBIHLR010000064.1:0-12351 GCA_966210875.1 uncultured Brevundimonas sp.
AGTGTGTAGCGGGCGGCTTCGCGCAACGCGAGGGGCGCCTCATCGTCTCCTCCCCGGAGCGCAGCGAGGGGGAGGGGGACCGCGAAGCGGTGGAGGGGCCGGCCGCCGCCAGGCGCCGGTGCCGGCGGCGAGAGTCCCCCCCGGTCCGGCGCGGGTGCGCCGAACCTGCCCCCCCATCGCGCCGCGATGGAGGGGAGACAGACCATGAGGGTCGCCTCCGTCCTTCTCCCCCTGCCGCTGTCGGAGGCCTTCGACTACGCCGTGCCGGACGGCATGGCCCTCGAGCCCGGCGAGCATGTCGTCGTGCCGCTCGGCCCGCGCCGCGTCCGCGGCCTGGTCACGGAGGTGCGCGAAACCACCGGCTCGAACCGCCGCCTGCGCGAGCTGGAGGGCAAGGTCGACGACCCGGCCCTGCCGCCCAGCACCCTGGAGTTCGTCGACTGGGCCGCGCGCTGGACCCTGACGCCGCCGGGCGAGATGGCCTTTCTGGCCACGCGCGGCCTGCGCGCCCCGCCGCCGCGTCCGGAGCGGCGCCTCCGCCGTGTGACCGGCCGCGAGCCGGGCCGGGCCACCGTAGCGCGCACACGCGTGCTCCAGACCCTCGGCGACGGCGAGGCGACCAGCATGGCCGATCTCGCTCGCGCGGCGAACGTCTCGGCGGGCGTCATCAAGGGGCTGATCGACGAAGGCGTGCTGGAGGTCTTCGAGGTCGCGCCCGACCGGCCTTTCGCGGCGCCCGACCCCGACCATCGTCCGGCGGTCCTGAACGCCGGCCAAGCCGCCGCCGCGCGCGTGCTGGCCGATGCGCTCGACGCCCGCGAGTTCCGGCCGATCCTGCTCGATGGCGTCACCGGCTCGGGCAAGACCGAGGTCTATCTGGAGGCGGCGGCCCACGCGCTGCGGACCGATCCCGAGGCGCAGATACTGATCCTGCTGCCAGAGATCGCCCTGACCCAGGCGATCATCGCCCGCATCGCCGAGCGCTTCGGCGCCGAGCCGGGCGAGTGGCATTCCGCCGTCAGCCCGCCGCAGCGCCGCCGCGTCTGGGAGGCGGTCCAGTCCGGCCGCCTCAGGCTGGTGGTCGGCGCCCGCTCGGCCCTGTTCCTGCCGTTCCGAGCCTTGCGCCTCATCGTCGTTGACGAGGAGCACGACGGGTCCTTCAAGCAGGAGGAGGGCATCGTCTATCACGGCCGCGACCTGGCGGTGGCGCGCGGACGAATCGAACAGGCGACGGTGGTCCTGGCCTCGGCCACGCCGTCGCTCGAGACCCTGTGGAACGCCGAGACCGGCCGCTACGGCTGGGTCCGGCTGGGCGCCCGGCACGGGGCGGCGGTCCTGCCCGAGATCGACCTGATCGACCTGCGCGACAGTCCGCCGGACAAGGGCCGCTGGCTGTCGCCGCCGCTGGTCCAGGCCATGGTCGAGACGCTGGAGCGGCGCGAGCAGACCCTGCTGTTCCTGAACCGCCGGGGCTATGCGCCGGTTGTCCTGTGCCGCGCCTGCGGCGAGCGGATGACCGCGCCGGACTCGGACTCATGGCTGGTCGAGCACCGCTACACGGGCCGGCTGGTCTGTCACCTGACGGGCTTTTCCATGCCCAAGCCGACGCACTGTCCGCACTGCGGCGCGGCCGACAGCCTGGTGTCGATCGGGCCCGGCGTGGAGCGGGTCGAGGAAGAGGTGAGGGAGCGTTTCCCCGACGCCCGCACCGCCATCTTCAGCTCCGACACCGTGCCCGACGCCGGGTCGGCGCGCGAACTGGTGCGGCGCATGGCCGCCGGCGAGATCGACGTGCTGGTCGCCACCCAGGCCGCCGCCAAGGGCCACAACTTTCCGCGCCTGACGCTGGTGGGCGTGGTCGACGCCGACCTGGGACTGAGGGGCGGCGACCTGCGCGCGGCCGAGCGAACCTTCCAGATGCTGATCCAGGCGGCGGGCCGCGCCGGCCGCGCCGACCGGCCGGGCCGGGCCCTGCTCCAGACCTGGCTGCCCGAGCACCCCGTCATGCAGGCCCTAAAGGTCGCCGACCGTGACGCCTTCGTGGCCGCGGAAGGCCTGCAGCGCGAGGCCATGCGGCTGCCGCCCTATGGCCGGCTGGCGGCGCTGGTGCTGTCGAGCCCGGATCCCGCCGCCCTGGAGGCCTTCGCTGGCGAACTCGCCCGCCGCATCCCGGCAGCCGACCGGGTCGAGGTCTACGGCCCCGCCGACGCCCCTCTCGCCCTGGTCCGCGGCCGCCGCCGCAAACGCTTCCTCGTCCGCGCCGACCGCGACGTGGACCTGCAGGCCTACCTCCGCGCCTGGCTGGCGGAGCTGAAGATCCCGGGGTCGGTGCGGCTGGGCGTGGACGTGGACCCTTATTCGTTTCTCTAGCGGCCGCGCGTCTGCTTCTTCCACAGCGTCGCGTACTCGCCCCCCAGCGTCACCAGCTCGGCGTGCGTCCCGCGCTCGACGATCCGCCCGGCCTTCAGCACCAGGATCTGGTCCGCATCGGCGATGGTCGAGAGGCGGTGGGCCACCACCAGGGTGGTGCGACCCTTCCTCGCCCGGCGGAGCGTCGCCTGAATGGCGGCCTCGGTGCGGCTGTCGAGCGCGCTGGTGGCCTCGTCGAGGATGAGGACGTGCGGCTCCGCCAGAAGCGCCCGGGCGAGGCCGACGCGCTGGCGCTCGCCGCCCGAGAGCTTGAGGCCGCGCTCGCCGACCCGGGTGTCCAGGCCGTCGGGCAGGGCGCGGATGAAATCGCCGAGCTCCGCCGCTTCCGCCGCCGCCCAGATGGCGCGCTCATCGGCTTCCGGCCGGGCGAAGCCGATGTTCACCCGCAGGCTGTCGTTGAACAGGGCCACGTCCTGCGGGACGAGGGCCACGCCACGCCGGAGCGAGGCCTGGGTCACCGACCGGGCGTCCAGCCCGTCGACCAGCACCCGTCCTCCCCGCGGATCGAGCAGGCGCAGCGCCAGCTTGACGATGGTGGACTTGCCCGAGCCCGACGGCCCGACGAGCGCCACTGTCCGACCGGGCGGCACCTCGAAGCTGATGTCCTCCAGACCGACCGCCCGGGCCGAGTGACGGAAGGAAACGTGATCGAAGGCGATGGCGCCGCCCCCGGCCGCCGAGGCCGGCGGCAGGTCCACAGCGTCCGGCGCATCCGCCACGTCCGGCCGCTGCCGGGTGAGTTCCAACAGCGCCTCCATGTCGATCAGCGACTGGCGGATCTCGCGATAGGCGAAGCCGAGGATGTTCAGCGGCTGATACAGCGCGATCAGGATCAGCACGACGGCGGTGACGTCGCCCGGCCCCATCCTCCCCGCCGCGGCCTCCAGCCCGGCCAGCAGCGCCATGAAGGCTAGTCCCAGGTTCATCACCAGCGCCTGGCCGGCGTTCAGCACCGCCAGCGAGGTATTGGCCCGTTGGGCCGCCTGGGCGTAGCCCATCAGCGAAGCCTCATAGCCCTCGGCCGTGCGCCGCTCGGCCCCGAAGGCCTTGACCGTCTCGTAATTCAGCAGGGCGTCGACCTGCATGCCGACGGCTTCGGTCTCGGCCGTGTTCAACGCCCGGCGGTGCTCGATCCGCCAGTTCGAGACCGCCAGGGTGAAGACGACATAGACGCCGATCGTGGCCACCGCGATCAGGGCGAACCGGACGTCATAGGCGCCCGCCAGCACCCCCGCCGCCAGGATCAGCTCCAGGATCGTGGGCGCGATGTTGAAGGCAAGGATGCGCAGCAGGAAGTCCGAGGCCTTGGCCCCCCGGTCCACCACGCGCGACAGGGCGCCCGACCGCTTGGTCTGGTGGAAGTCCAGCGATAGGCTGAGCGCATGCGCGAAGGCCTCAGCCGCCGCCGTGCGCCGCGCGGCCTCCGACACCGGGGTGAAGATGGCGTCGCGCGCCTGGGGCGCCGCCGCCGACAGGAAGCGGATCAGCGCCCAGCCGATGGCCAGCCCCGCGAACCCGAGCCCGAAGGATACGCCCACGCCGGCCCCGGCCTCGCCCGCCAGCTGGTTGACCGCCGCGCCCAGCGCCAGCGGCGCGAACACCCCGAGCGCCTTGCCCGCCACGGTCAGGATGAAGGCCGTGATCAGCCGGGTCTTCAGCTGCGGCGCGCGCGATCGGCCAATCAGGCGCGCGAGGTCGGCCAGGGCGTCGATCGTCTTGGGCGGCTCGGCGGGAACGGCGTTGATCTCCGCGTCGATGACCCGCGTCGCCGGATCGGCCCGCCTGCGCCCCGCCCCTCGCGCCATCAGGCGAGGCTCGACATGGCGTCGATCAGCTCGTCCACCGCCTGTTCGGTGACCGCCCAGGAGCAGACGAAGCGCACCGAGCCGTCGTCGAAGCGGTAGCAGGCCCAACCCGCCTCGTTCAGCCGCGCGTGATGCGCCGGCGGCATGCGCACGAAGACGGTGTTGGCTTCGACCGGGTGGGCGAGGACATAGCGCGTGCGCGCGGCGAGGCCCTCGGCCAGTCGCTGGGCCATGAGATTGGCGTGCGCGGCGTGGCCTTCCCAGGCGCCGGTCTCCAGCAGCCCCAGGATCGGGGCGGCCAGGAAGCGGGCCTTGGAAGCGGTCTGGCCAGCCTGTTTCAGCCGGTTGTCGAGCCGGTGCGCCAGAGCCTTGTCGAAGACCACCAGCGCCTCGGCGCACAGGGCGCCGGCCTTGGCCCCGCCCAGCACCAGGATGTCGACGCCGAGGCGCGGGATCTCGTTCATGTCGAAGCCGGCCGCCACCGCATTGGCCAGCCGCGCTCCGTCCAGGTGCACGCCGTAGCCGGCGGCCTTCACCGGTTCGATCAGGCGGCGCATCTCGTCGACCGTATAGACCGCGCCGTATTCCGTGGCCTGGGTCAGGCTGAGCGCGCCGGGCGGCTGGCGATGGCCGACGACGGGCTCGGCCAGGATCGCCTTCAGCGCCGCCTCGTTGATCTTGCCGGACTCGCCCGGCAGGCCGATCAGGCCGACGCCCTGTCCGAAGAAGCCGGGCGCGCCGGTCTCGTCCGTGCAGACGTGGGCCGCCTGGTGCGCCATCACCGCCTCATACGGTCGCGCCAGCATCGAGAGCGCGATGGCGTTGGCGGCCGTGCCTGAAAAGACGAAGCGCACCTCCGCGTCGGCCTCCAGCCGCTCGCGGATCAGGTCGGCGGCGCGGGCCGTGACGTCGTCGGCTCCATAGGCCCGGGCGAAGCCCTCATTGGCCTGGATCAGGGCTTCGACCGCCTCGGGAGCCATGCCGGCGGTGTTGTCGGAGCCGAAGTCGTAGCGCATCAGGCGCCTCCCTGACCGGCGCCCATGGCGGTGGCCTTGGCCGCGGGCGTGCGCGGCTTCTCCGCCTCCACCGGCTGGGGTTTCGGATCGGCCTTGCGGCGTGGCTTGGGCGCGGCCTGGGCGCGCGTCACATGCACCTGGTGCGGATAGGGGATGACCACCCCGCCCTTGTCCAGCGCGTGCTTGATCATCAGGTGCAGGTCCGCCTTGGTCTGCCACCAGTTGTCCGACTTCACCCAGGCCTGCAGGTCGATCTGGACCGAGCTGTCGAGAAAGCCGGTCACCCCGGCCCATACCGGCGGATCCTCAAGCACGTTCGGGTGCTCGGCGGCCGCCGCCTTCATCACCTCCATCGCCTGCTCCAGGTCGCTGTCGTAGTCGACGCCGATGAACAGCTCGATCCGCCGGGTGCGCTGGCCCGAGATGTTGACGATGACGTCGCCCAGCACCTGCGAGTTGGGCACGGTGATCTTCATGTTGTTGGCGTCGATCATCACCGTGGTGAACAGGTCCAGCTTGCGGACCACGCCGGCCCGCTCCCCGACCTGGACCACGTCGCCGACGCGGTAGGGGCGCAGGATCAGCAGCATCACGCCCGCGGCCACATTGGACAGCGTCCCCTGCAGCGCCAGGCCGATGGCCAGGGACGCGGCGCCGAGGATGGCGATGATCGAGGTGGTCTGGACGCCCAGCCGCTGCAGCACCGCGATCAGGCCGACCGCGATGACGATCACCCGCACGACCTGCACCAGGAAGCCCTGCAAGGTCGGGTCGGGATTGCGCTTCTGCAGCCGGACCAGCGCGCGGCGTGTCCATCCTCCGGCCCAGCGGGCGACGAAGAAGGTGGCGATCAGGATCAGCGCGGCGACCACCAGGTTGACCGCCAGGTCGCCGGCCATGCGCGTGACGCGCTCGACCAGGGCGGCGTCGAAGTCCAGGGCCGCCTGGCCCTGCTGGATCACATCGTTCAGGTCAGTCATGGGGGGCATGTAACGCGACGGGCGGGTGATTTCACCCCGTGCGGCCGTATCCGCCGCCGCCCGGCGTCTCGATGACGAAGACGTCGCCGTACTCCATCTCGGCCTGGGCGGTCGCCGGCAGCTGTTCGGTCCGTCCGTCCGCGCGCTCGACCCGGTTGACGCCCGACCGGCCCGGCGCGCCGCCCTCCAGGCCGAACGGCGCCGTGCGCCTGCGGTTCGACAGGATCGCGCCGGTCATCGGCTCGAGAAAGCGAATTCTCCGCACCACCCCGTCGCCGCCGCGCCAGCGACCCGCGCCGCCGGAGCCGCGGCGGATGGCGAACTCTTCGACCCGGACAGGAAAGCGCGTCTCCAGCACCTCGACGTCGGTGAGCCGGCTGTTGGTCATGTGCGTCTGGACGGCCGAGGCGCCGTCGAAGCCGTCGCCTGCGCCCGCGCCGCCTGCGATGGTCTCGTAGTACTGCCGGGCGGCGTCTCCGAAAGTGAAGTTGTTCATCGTCCCCTGGCTGCCGGCCAGCACGCCGAGCGCGCCATAGAGGCTGTCGACGATGGCCTGGCTGGTCTCGACGTTGCCCGCCACCACCGCCGCCGGATGGCGCGGGTTCAGCATCGAGCCTTCCGGCAGGGTCAGGGTGATCGGCTTCAGGCAGCCCTCGTTAAGGGGGATGGCGTCCTCGACGAGGGTCCGGAAGACATAGAGCACCGCCGCCCGTGCGATGGAGGCCGGGGCGTTGAAGTTCGTCGGCAGCTGCTCGCTCGTGCCGGTGAAGTCGACCACCGCCGAACGCGCCTGATGGTCCACGGTGACGGCCACTCGGATCACCGCCCCGTCGTCCATCTCCAGCTCGAATGAGCCGTCGCTCAGCGCGCCGATGGCGCGGCGGACCGCGGCCTCGGCGTTGTCCTGGACGTGGCCCATGTAGGCCTCGACCACCTCACGACCGAAGCCGTCGACCAGGCTCTTCAGCTCCTCGGCGCCCTGCACGCAGGCGGCGACCTGGGCCTTCAGGTCGGCGATGTTCTGGTCGATGTTGCGCGCCGGCCAGCGGCCGGAGCCCAGCAGCGCGCGCGTCTCGGTCTCCAGGAACCGGCCCGCGTCGACCAGCAGGGCGTCGTCGATCAGCACCCCTTCCTCGTCCACCGTCCGGCTGCCCGGCGGCATGGAGCCCGGGGTGATCCCGCCCACGTCCGCATGGTGACCGCGCGCGGCGACGTAGAAGGCGGGCTGGCTCTCGCCCTCCAGGAAGACCGGCTGGATCACCGTGATGTCGGGCAGGTGGGTGCCGCCGTTGTAGGGGGCGTTCAGCACATAGGCGTCGCCGGGCTTCATGCCGCGCCCGTCACGGCGCTCGCCGCGCGAGGCGATCACCGCCCGAATGCTCTCGCCCATCGAGCCCAGGTGGACCGGAATGTGCGGCGCATTGGCGATCAGCCCGCCCGCCGGATCGAACAGGGCGCAGGAGAAATCCAGCCGCTCCTTGATGTTCACCGACCGCGCCGTCGCCTGCAGCGCCAGCCCCATCCGCTCGGCCACGGCCATGAAGCGGCTGTTGAACAGCTCCAGCCGGATGGGATCGACCTCGGTCCCCTCCGCCCGCCGCTCGGCACGCGGCGCGATCCGCTCGATCACCAGGTTGCGCAGGCCGTCGACCCGCGCGCGCCAGCCAGGCTCGACCACCGTCGTCGCTGTCGACTCGCCGATGATCGCCGGGCCGTCGAGCCAGGCGCCGGGCGCAAGCGCGGCGCGGTCGAAGAAGGGGGCGCTGCGGGTCTCGCCGAAAGTCGCCGCCACCTGCGCGACAGGGTCAGCCGGATAAGGGTTGGCCTGGACCCGATCCGGCTCCGCGTCGGTGCGGACGCGACCGACGACCTCCACGCTGACCGAGTCCGCGACCAGAGCCGCGTCCGAGACGAAGCCGAAACGCCGCTGGTGCGCCTCGGCGAAGGCGGTGGCCATGGCCTCCAGACTCGCCAGTGGGACGGGCAGGGCGGAATCTGAGCCGGCGTATTTCACCAGCACCGTCCGCTCGGCCTCGACGGCGGAGACGGGGACGCCCTGACCTTTGATCTCGGCCCGCGCCTCGGCCTCCAGGCCGTCCGCGATCTCATCGAGCGCGGCGTCGCCGAGTGGCTGCTCCACGCTGGTCCGGCGGATGGCGCGCAGATCCGCCAGCCCCATGCCGTAGGCCGACAGCACCCCCGCCAGCGGATGGATCAGCACCGTGTCCAGCCCCAGCGCATCGGCCACCCGGCACGCGTGCTGCCCGCCGGCGCCGCCGAAACAGGCCAGGGCATAGCCCGTCAGGTCATGGCCCCGCTGGATGGAGATCTGCCGGATGGCCCGGCTCATGTGCTCGACGGCGATGTCGAGGAACCCTTCGGCCAGGGCCTCGACGCTCTGGCCGGTCTCCGCCGCCAGCCGGTCGAAGGCTCGGCGCGTGGCCGCCTCATCGAGCGGCTGGTCGCCGTCGGGACCGAACACTCTCGGGAAGGCCTCGGCCCGGATGCGCCCCAGCACGAGGTTGCAGTCGGTCACCGTCAGCGGCCCGCCGCGCCCATAGCAGGCCGGCCCCGGCGAGGCGCCCGCCGACTCCGGCCCGACCCTCAGCCGCGACCCGTCGAAACGGCAGATCGACCCGCCGCCCGCCGCCACCGTGTGGATGTCCAGCATCGGCGCCGTCAGCCGGACGCCGGCGACCACCCGCTCGCTCGTCCGCTCGAAGCGCCCGGCGTAGTGGGACACGTCGGTGGAGGTGCCGCCCATGTCGAAGCCGATGACGCGCCCGAAGCCCGCCGCCTCCGCCGTCGCGGCCATGCCGACGATGCCGCCGGCGGGTCCCGACAGGATGGCGTCCTTGCCGCGGAACCGGCTCGTGTCGATCAGCCCCCCGTTCGACTGCATGAACAGCAGCCGCGCCGCCCCGCCCATCTCGCGCGCGGCCTGATCGACGTAGCGCCGCAGCACCGGTGACAGATAGGCGTCCACACAGGTCGTATCCCCGCGCGCCACCATCTTGATCAGGGGCGCGACCTCGTGACTGACCGAGACTTGGTCGAAGCCGATTTCGCGCGCGATCTGCGCCAGCCCCGCCTCGTGCGCCGAATGCTTCCAGCCGTGCGCCAGGACGATGGCCACGGAGCGCAGGCCCCGCTTGTGCGCCGCCAGCAGACCGGCCCGCGCCGCGTCCTCGTTCAGGGGACGGATCACCTCGCCATCGGCGCCGACCCGCTCGTCGACCTCCAGCACCTCGGCGTGCAGCGGCTCGGGCAGGACGATGTGGCGCGCGAAGATGTCCGGCCGGCTCTGCCAGCCGATCCTGAGCACGTCGCCGAGCCCCCGGGTGGTCACCAGCAGCGTCGGCTCGCCCTTGCGTTCGAGCAGGGCGTTGGTCGCCACCGTCGTGCCCATCCGCACCAGGCAGGCCGCCTCGTCCGCGCCGTTCGCCTCCAGGATGCCCCGCACGCCCTCGGCGGCCGCATCGGCGTAGCGGCCGGGGGCTTCCGACAGCAACTTGGCGACCGTCAGTTCACCGTCCGGCGCCCGGGCGACGACATCGGTGAAGGTCCCGCCCCGATCGATCCAGAACTCCCAGGTCCGGCTCAGGCGAGGTCCTCGACTTCGGCGTCCGACAGGTCTCCGGGCACGACGGTAACGGGCAGCTTGCGGCCGCCGAAGCCGCCGCCGTCCTTGGCCACTGCGGAGACCAGCGGCCCGGGCCCGCGCCCGCCGACCGCGGAGGCCAGGACCAGGATCTTGATGTCGGGATCAGCGGCCACCACCCGCTTGATGGCGCTCGGCGCGTCGCCGAACTCGATCAGGAACTCGGGCGTGGCGCCCGAGCGCTCCTCGGCCTCCGCGCCCAGGCGGGTCAGCAGGGCCTCGCCCTCCTGCCGGAGCTGCGCCTCGATCTCCTCGCGGACGCCCGCGAAATAGTCGTTGTTCGAGGGCGTCAGGACCTTGAGCAGGGCGACGCGCCCGCCCGTCGACTTGGCGCGCCGGGCCGCATAGCGCAGCGCCGCCTGGAACTCCGGGCTGTCGTCGGCGACCACCAGGAACTTGCGGGGCATGCGCCGTCTCCCGTCAGGCCGACGCCGCCAGGTCGCGGAGCGCGACGTTGGCGATGGTCAGCTTGGCGAAGCTCCAGCCCTGGCCGGCCGCCTCGATCTCGTCGATGGCGCGGCGCACCTGCTCGACGCTGCCGGTGCGCGCGCCGATCCAGTTGTTCACCGCCTTGGCCGCGCGGGCGTCGTCGGCCCCGCAGGCGCTGTCGGTCTTGGTCGCCACCGCCCGGGTCAGGGTCGCCTGCTCGGCCATCAGGTCCTCGATCAGCCGGCGTACGGCCAGCCGCTCGAAGTGGTCGGTCGAGGCCAGCGAGCCCGCCGCTGCGCGCATCCGGTCGAAGTCGAAGATGGCCCCGACCTGGTGGTAGAGGCGCGCCATGGCCGGCGCGGTCCAGCCGGCCGCCCGGGCCAGGTCGCCGATGTCGCTCGTCGCGGTCATCGGGCGCAGCAGGGCCACGGCGCGCGCCAGATCCTCGGGCGCGCCGAGCTCGATGAAGGTCGCGGCGCGCTTCTCGTAGAGGGCCCGCTCGAAGGTCGAGAGCACCGTCGCGCCTTCCGAGCGCAGGGCGTCGGCCGCCGGGCGGTAGGCGTCGATCAGCCCCTGCACCCCGCCGTTGACATCGCGCGCCGCGCGCCGGGCCAGCCAGAAGGTCTGGCGGCGCAGGACTAGCTGCACCTCGGCGTAGAGGGCCAGTTGCGCCTCCGCCGGAATGACGCGGTCGAGCGCCGAGATGGCGTCCCAGGCTTCGTCCAGGCGGAACACCTGCCGGGCCGCTTCGAAGGCCACGACCATGGCCGTGGTGTCGCATTCGGCGCTGGCCTTCAGGCGCTGCGGGAAGGTGGCCCCGCACATGTTGACGATCTCGTTGGCGAGCACGGTCGAAACGATCTCGCGGCGCAGCCGGTGGCGGCGCATCTCGTCCTCATAGACCGCCAGCGGCCCCGGGAAGTAGCGGACCAGCGTCTTCTCGAAGAACGGATCATCGGGCGCCCGCGAGGCGACGATCTCGTCGTAGAGCTCGATCTTGGAATAGGCCGTCAGCACCGCCAGCTCGGGCCGTGTCAGTCCTTGGCGATTGGCCGTCAGCTCAGCCATCTGCACGGCCGTCGGCAGGCCCTCGACCTTGCGGTCCAGCTTACCTGCGGCCTCCAGCCGGGTCATGAACCGGGCGTGGGAATCCAGGTCCGCCCGCGCGGCCCGTTCCTGCATCGAGATGGCCAGGGTCTGGTCGTAGTTGTGCGCCAGCACCTTGAGGCCGACCTCCTCCGTCATGGAGGCGAGCAGCACGTTGCGCTTTTCGCGATCCAGCTTGCCGGCCGCCTCGACGGCGCCGGTCAGGATCTTGATGTTCACCTCGTGGTCGGAGCTGTCGACGCCGGCGGAGTTGTCGATGGCGTCGGTGTTGATCCGCCCGCCGTTGCGCGCGAAGGCGATGCGGCCCGCCTGGGTCAGGCCCAGGTTGGCGCCCTCGCCGATGACCTTGACCCTCAGCTCGTCGCCGTTGAGGCGGATGGCGTCATTGGCCTTGTCGCCGACCTGCAGGTCGGTCTCGTTGGCCGCCTTCACATAGGTGCCGATGCCGCCGAAATAGAGCAGCTCGGCCGGCGCCCTCAGGATGGCGCGCATCAGGTCCGACGGCGTCACGCTCTCTTCGGCGATGTCCAGCGCCTCGCGGATTTCGGGCGAGAGCGCGATCGACTTCTCGGCGCGCGAAAAGACGCCCCCGCCCTTGGAGATCTTCGACTTGTCGTAGTCCTGCCAGGACGAGCGCGGCAGCTTGAACATCCGGTCCCGCTCGGCCCAGCTCGAGGCCGGATCCGGGTTCGGATCGATGAAGATGTCGCGGTGGTCGAAGGCCGCGACCAGCCGGATCTGTTTCGACAGCAGCATGCCATTGCCGAACACGTCGCCGGACATGTCGCCCACGCCGACCACGGTGAAAGGCTCGGACTGGATGTCCTTGCCCATCTCCAGGAAGTGGCGCTTGACCGCCTCCCAGGCCCCGCGGGCGGTGATGCCCATCTCCTTGTGGTCGTAGCCGGCCGAACCCCCGGACG
>CBIHLR010000065.1:0-12244 GCA_966210875.1 uncultured Brevundimonas sp.
TCCCTTTGGGGCGCGGCCTTTTTCTTTGCTAGGTCCGCGATCCCTCTCCCGAGGGGAGAGGGAGGCTCCACGCCCGTGAGCGCGCAGCGCGAGCGGCTTGCGTGGAGGGTGAGGGCGTAAGCCCTATCCGGCGAAGCCTGACGCCCTCATCCCCCGCGCGGACCTTCGGCGCGAGGCGCCTCCGGTGCGCAGGACCCCCTTCTCCCCTCGGGAGAAGGGAACGCTGTCAGGCCCCGCCGCGCACCAGGCCGACGATGCCTTTCCAGTCGAGCTTGCCGGTGGCGAGCGCGCCGCTGCGGAAGGCCTTGGAGGCCAGCCAGACGATGATGACGCAGGTCACGACCATGACCGCCATGGTGCCGACCAGCTCGATCAGCGGCGGGCCGGACGGCGCCCGGGCGCTCATCAGGAAGGGCGTGAAGAACGGCACCCAGGAGAGGGCGCGGACGGCGCCGAGGTCAGGATCGCGGATGGCCAGCTGCATGACGAAGATCGGCACGATCAGCGCCATCATCACCGGCCCGATCAGGGTCTGGGCGTCGCGCGGGGTCTCGCAGAAGGAACCGATGGCGGCGAACAGCACCGCGTACATCAGGTAGCCGCCCACGAAATAGCCGATCAGCCACAGCCACAGGCCGCCACGCAGCAGGCCGGCGAGCGCGTCCGAGAAGGCCGCGGTGACCTCGGGCGAAACCTGGCTGAGCCAGGTCAGGGCGGCGCCCCCGAACCCGGCCCAGACCGCCAGCACGGTCAGGGTCACACCGGCCACGCCCAGCACCTTGCCGGTCAGGACCTCGGTCGGAGAGGCGGAGGCCAGCAGGACCTCGAGCACCCGGTTGGCCTTCTCCTCCATCACGCTGTTCAGCAGGATCGAGGCGCCGGTGACGATGGCCGACCACAGCACCATGCCGAGGATGAAGCCGATCACGCCGGGCAGCCGGTCGCGCAGGCCGACCTCTCCGCCGGACGCCGAGCGGGGCGAGAAGACGTTCACCTCGGGCCGGCGTTCGTCAATGGCGGCCACGGCGGTGGGATCGACCCCGAGCTCGACCAGGGCGCGGGCGCGATTGACCTGGGTCAGGGCCGAGCGGACGGCGCTCTCGACGCGCTGATCGGTGGCGCTGGCGGACCAGACGCGGGCGGACAGGCCGTTCTCGCCCGGCGTCAGGATGACGACGGAATCGAACGGACTGTCCTCGACATCGACCGCGGCGCGGGCGGCGGCCTCTGCGGCGGCGAGGTCCGCGGGCGCGACCAGCTCGGGCGGTGTCTCGACCACGGCGACGCGGCCTCGTCGGCGGTCGCCCGGCTCGTTGCGCGCGCCGCTGAG
Organism: uncultured Brevundimonas sp.; assembly: GCA_966210875.1. Taxonomy (GTDB): domain Bacteria; phylum Pseudomonadota; class Alphaproteobacteria; order Caulobacterales; family Caulobacteraceae; genus Brevundimonas. The sequence continues at coordinate 1,331 of CBIHLR010000065.1, forward strand.
GGCCTGGGTCACGGCCGGACCCGCCTCGGAGCCGGACAGGTCGACAATGGCGATCTCGCGCTCGCCGCCCGAGCGCTCCATCATGGCCACGGCCCCGCCGCCAAGGGCCCCGAACAGGGGCAGGGCGAGCAGCGACAGCCAGAAGCCGACGGTGCGGGCGTAGGCCAGGTATTCCCGGCGGGCGATCAGCAGGATGCGTCTCATTGGTCGCCTCCGGTCAGGACGATGAAGGCATCGTGCAGGCTCGGCTCGTGAGCCTCGAAGCGGGTCAGCGGCAGGTTGCGCTCGAAGGCGGCGCGGAGCGCGGCCTGGGAGGGCGCGCCGGCCTCGAGCCGGGCGCGCCAGACGGGCGCCTCGGGCGGCGGGCCATCGGCCGGCGGCGGCACGGCCTCGACCTCGGTCACGCCCGGCAGGGCCGCGATGTCCTCGCGGGTCAGGTTTCCTTCCAGCGTCAGATAGCGGGGCGCGGCGGCCCGGGCGCCGGCGACGTCGCCTTCGAACACCTTCTGGCCCTTGGCGAGCAGGACGACCTTCCGGCACAGCCGCTCGGCGTGCTGCATGACGTGGGTGGAGAAGAGCACCGTCGCGCCCTGGTCGGCCAGGTCGCGGATGACGCGCTCCAGCCCCTGCTGGTTCACCGGGTCCAGGCCCGAGAAGGGCTCGTCCAGGATGACCAGTTCGGGCCGGTGGGCGATGGCCGCGACCAGCTGGACCTTCTGGGCCATGCCTTTGGACAGGGACTTCATCGGCCGCTTGAGCGCGTCGCCGAGCCCCTGCGCCTCCAGCATCTCGCGGGCGCGCTTGCGGCCTTCGGACGGCGGCACCCCCTTGAGGCTGGCGAAATAGGCGACGGCGTCGACCGGGGTCATCTTGCGGTAGAGGCCGCGCTCCTCGGGCAGGAAGCCGATGCGGTCACGCACCTTGCGTCCGTCGTCAGCGCCCAGGACCATGATCGAGCCTTCCGTCGGCGCGGTGAGGCCCAGGATCATGCGGATGGTGGAGGTCTTGCCCGCTCCGTTCGGCCCCAGGAAGCCGCAGATCGACCCTTTGTCGACCGAGAAGCTGAGGTTCTTCACCGCCTCGAAGGCGCCGTAGCGCTTTGAAACGCCTTCAAGGATCAAAGCCTGGTTCACATCACCCGCCGTCGTTGCCTGATGACCACTCCTAACCCGCGATGAAGGGGGACGAAAGGACCGGAGGTTGACCTTCGGGGCGCGGCCCTTACCGTGAAGCCGGGGTTCAGGAGCGCCGTAGCGCATGGGCGGATTGTTGACGGGCGTCGTCTCGGGCGCGGCCTTGAGCCTGCTGTCCATGTTCGCCCTGGGTGTGCTGCACCGTTACCTCTTCGGGCCGCCGACCACGCCGTTCGGCGATCCGGCCTTCTTCGGCTCGATGTCCGCGGGCGGCCTTTTGGTGCTGATCCTGATCCGGCTGCTGTCGGCCTGGCTGGGCGGCTGGGCGGCGGCGCGCATGAGCGGCGAGCCGCAGGCCGCCTGGACCGGGCCGGCCGCCGTGCTGGTCTCGGCCATGACGGTCGTCGTCATGGGCATGGGCCAGCCGCTGTGGAGCCTGATCCTGTCGGGCCTGCTGCTGCTGGCGCTGGGCTGGGCGATGAGCCGCCGGGCCGCAGGCCTGCCGATGATCCCCGAGGGGATCGTTCCGCGTCGCGAGGGTTAGGCCTCGCCGCTATCCAGCACGAACTCGCGGCCGAGGTAGTGGGCCGGGTTCAGCCGCTCGCCGCGACGGCGGACTTCGAAGTGAAGGTGCGGGCCGGTCGAATAGCCGGTCGAGCCGACGCGGCCGATCAGCTGGCCGCCGCCGATGCGCGCGCCGGCGACGACGCCCTGCTCGATGCGGCTGAGATGGCCGTAGAAGGTGCGCACGCCGTTCGGGTGGCGGATCTCGACGTAGTTGCCGTAGCCGGAATCATAACCCGAGGCCGTGACCGTGCCTTCGGCCGAGGCCAGGACGCGCGAGCCCTGCGGGGCGGCGATATCGACGCCCTGGTGCATGCGGGCGTGGGCCTCGCCCTGCAGCCGGCGGATGCCGAAGTTGGAGTTGATCGGATGATTGGCCACCGGCCGCTCGAAGCGGATGGTGCGCACGAAGGCGACGGGTTCGGCCACGACCGGCGGGGGGACCGTCTCGGCCACGACCGGTTCGGCCTCGGCCTGGGCGACGATGAGCGCTTCGGGGGCCGCGGCCATGGCCATGCCGGCGACGACCGCCAGGGTCGAGACCTGGCCGAAGCGGTAGAGAATGAGCTTGGCGGTCGAAACCATTCGGGTGTCGGCCTCTTGCTTGGCGAACTGAACAGGAAGGCCACGCCTTCAGCGTGGCCCGATGGCCCTCGGACGGGGCCGGCGGATCGTCATGAACCGCGGATGCGGCGGGGAGGCGGTACGCTACAGCTGTCCCCGTCAGTCGCGGGGACCGGCGCTGTTAACCGAACCGATGTTCTCTATCAACCACGAGAAGGTGGCGAAATCAGGGATGCCCGGCCGGGGTCAGGGTCCGGAACGGCACATAGGCCACCGGCGCGGCGTCGAAGAAGCCTTCGTGGGCATGGCCCTGGTCGGTCGCGCCCGGCGCGATGTCGATGGCGGCGAAGGCCTGGCCGAGGAAGCTCTCGGGGTTGATCTGCTGGCCGTCGCGGCGAATCTCGAAGTGCAGGTGCGGACCCGTCGAACGGCCGGTCGACCCGACGGAGCCGAGGCGCTCGCCGGCCTCGAGGCGGTCACCCTCCGAAACCATGATGGCGCTGAGGTGGGCGTAGAAGGAGGTCACCCCGTTGTCGTGGCGAACCTCGACGTAACGGCCATAGGACGAGCTCGTGCCGGTGCGCAGCACCTCGCCCTCGGCGGCCGACAGGACCGGCGTGCCCGACGGGGCGGCGAAGTCGAGGCCCTCGTGCATCCGAGCGCGGCGCTCGGACGACAGGCGGCGCAGGCCGAAGCGGGAGTTGACGGCGTAGCCTTCGACCGGCGCGGAAAACGCGATCATGCGGACGGAGGCGAAGGGCTGGGCGGCGGCGGAGGCGTCGGCCTCGACGTCGGCGTCGGCGGCCCGGGCCGGATTCGCGCCCAGGGCGATGACGGCTCCGACCAGCATGGAGGCCCAGAAGGCGGCCTTGGGGAACTTTTGGTCGGCGGTGGTGGTTCTGAAGGACAAGAGCCCGCGCTCCGGCTGCTGTTTAAGGTCAGTCGAGTGGGGCGGAACGCTGTGGAACCGCGAAGATCAGTTTGGGAAACCCCGAACGTGATCCTCATATGGCTTGCCCACGGCGGGCGCATAACCGGGCGGAATGTCGCACCCCGGGAACCATATGTCGCAGTTGTGGATTAAGCCGGGTTCGACTGTGCTCAATGTTGCTGTTGAGACACTCAACTGGTGCCCATTAGACACAAAACTAGTCTGAACCCGCGGCGTTGAAGGCCCGCGAGGCCTCGTCGAGCGCCTCGGCCATCGCCTGCCGGAGCTTGTCGGGCCCGTCGATTCGCACGCCGTCCCCCCAGGTGAAGAGGTGCCAGGCCAGTTCGCGCATGCCGCTGGCGGAGAATCGGACCGTGACCGAGCCGTCGGCGTTCTCGGCGATCGTCTGGGTCGGATGGAAGCGCCAGGCGCGCGCCTCGTGCGCCTTGGCGGGCGCGATCGTCAGGACCACGTCCTGCACCTCGTCCTGATAGACCCCGAAGGACCGGTTGGCGAAGGCCGCGAGATCGAACCCCTCGGGCGGCGAGGCGGGCCGCTCCAGCACCTCGATCTGGTCGATGCCGTCCAGACGAAAGGTGCGCGGGCTGTCCGAGCCGATCTCGGTGGCCACCAGATAGTTGGCCCGCCCGAACATCAGGCCGCACGGCGCCATCTCGCGCCGCCGGCCGGGGGTCGAGCCGCCCATGTAGGTGAAGGCGATGGCCGTGCCGGCCATGATCGCCTGGCGGATGGCGGCGAGCGTCGCCTCGTCCTCGTAGGGACGTGGGCCGGCCTGGACCGCGATGGTTTCGGCCCGCACCAGGGCCTCCAGATCCGGCGCCATGCGGTTGAGCGAGGTCGAGCGCATGGCCGCGCGCACCTTGAGCTCCAGGCTTTCCAGCGCGGCGGCCCGGACCGTCTCGCCCTGCCGACGCAGGGCCTCGCCCGCCTTGGTCAGCTCAAGCAGTTCGGTCGTGGTCGGAGCCTGTTCGAAGGCGGACAGGCCGCCCCGAATGCGCCAGCGCTTGGTCGGCGGGTCGGAGACCTCCTCGGTCTGGGGAAACAGCATCAGGACTGCGTCGCGCAGGCGCTCGGCCGTGCGCCGGCCGACCTCCATATCGCGGGCCATTTCGTCGAGCGTCAGCCCCTCGGCGCTGGCCGCCATGCGCCGCGCCAGCTCCAGCACCACCGCCGCCTTGTCGTGCCGCATGCCCACCTCCGTTCCGATACGTCCGATATTGGCGGATATCAGGTCTACATCTGTTCTCACAGACCGCCAAGGAGAACGTCATGGCCCGCTCGCTGCTTCGCTCCCTGACCCGCCGCACCCCGGCCCCGGTGCGCCGTCTCGACGGCCTGGTCGTGGTGCCCTGCGCGGCGCCGGACCAAGACCTGTGCGTCCTCTGGGATCCTTCGGAAGAGCAGATCGTCGACGTCCTGCCGCGCGCCTCGCTCAGCGCCTACGCCGACGAGGACGACCTGTGGCACGAGGCCCGCTCCGGCTGGGATCACCAGCCCCAGGCCATGGCCGCCTAAACGACGCCCGAGGCGCGGAGATCCGCGATCTCCGCCTTCGAAAGACCCAGGCCTTCCAGCACCTCGTCGGTGTCCTGCCCCAGCGCGGGCGGCGCCCGGTCGTAGGCGACGGGCGTCTGCGACAGGCGGATGGGGCTGGCCACGGTCCGGACGGCATCGGACAGGTCCGCCCGCTCCTGGCTGACCACCAGGCCTCGGGCCTGGGCCTGCGCCTCCTCGAACACACGGTCGATTGTGTTGATCGGCCCGCAGGGCACTCCCGCCGCCTCGAGCGCAGCGATCCAGGCGTCGGTCGTTCGCGGCGCGAACAGCGGCGCCAGCGCCCCGACCAGCTCAGCCCGGTTCTCGACGCGCAGCGCGTTCGTGGTGAAGCGGGCATCGCCCCCCAATTCCGGCGCGCTCAGCGCCGCGCACAGGCTGCGGAACTGGCCGTCATTGCCGACCGCGACCACCACCGCCCCGTCCGCCGTGGCGAAGGGCTGGTAGGGCGCCAGGTTCGGGTGCGCATTGCCCATCCGACCCGGCGCCTTGCCCGAGACGAAATAGTTGGTCGCCTGGTTGGCCAGCATGGCCGCCTGGACCTCGAACAGGGCGAGGTCCACGCGCTGCCCCTGCCCCGTCGCCCGCGCGTGCAGCAGGGCCGCCAGGATGGCGTTCGACGCATAGAGGCCGGTGAACAGGTCCGCGACCGCAACCCCCACCTTCATCGGCTCGGCCCCCGGCGCGCCGTCTGGCTGACCGGTCACCGACATCAGCCCGCCCATGGCCTGGATCATGTAGTCGTAGCCGGCGCGGTCCTTCAGCGGCCCGGTCTGGCCGAAGCCGGTGATCGAGCAATAGACCAGCCGCGGATTGACCGCGGCCAGGCCGGCGTAATCCAGGCCGTATTTCTTCAGCCCGCCCGTCTTGAAGTTCTCGACCACGACGTCGGCCCGCTCGGCCAGGCGCCGCAGCAGGTTCGCCCCCTCCGGCTTGGCCATATCGACAGTCAGGGACCGCTTGTTGCGGTTGGCGCACATGAAATAGGCCGCGTCGCCGCGCTCTCCGGCCTGCGTCGTCGTGAAGGGCGGGCCCCAGCCGCGCGTGTCGTCGCCCGCGCCGGGCCGCTCGACCTTGATGACCTCGGCCCCCAGGTCCGCCAGCACCTGGGTCGCCCATGGGCCCGCCAGCACGCGCGACAGGTCCAGAACGACGACGCCTGTGAGGGGGCCTTGGGTCCGCATGACCTGTGCTGTAGCGCGCGCCGGGGCCAGCCGGAAGGCGCCGGGCCTGACGCGGCCGCATTGACCCCTTTGAGCGGGGCGCGCATGTGCGGGCCATGAGCGACTGCCGCCTTTATTTGCTGACCCCGCCGGCCATCCCCGACCTGGACGCCTTCGCAGCCCGGCTGGAAGAGGCGCTGGACGCCGGCGATGTCGCCTGCCTGCAGATCCGGCTGAAGCCCGCCGAGGACGCCGACATCCAGCGAGTGGCCGGGCGGCTGGGGCCGATCGCGCAAAGCCGGAACGACCGGCCCGATCTGGTGGCGCCGCTGGGGTTGGACGGGGTTCACGTCGGCCAGGGCGATGCGAGCTACGCCGAGGCCAGGCGCGCGGTGGGGCCGGACCGGATCGTCGGCGTGACCTGCCACTACAGCCGCCACCTGGCCATGGAGGCCGCCGAGGCCGGCGCGGACTACGTCGCTTTCGGCGCCTTCTTCGACAGCCCGACCAAACAGGCGCCGACCCGCGCCGAGCCCGAGATCCTGTCGATCTGGCAGGAGACCATGACCACGCCTTGCGTCGCCATCGGCGGGATTACGCCGGACAATGCGCAGGCGCTGGCTGCGGCCGGCGCCGATTTCCTGTGCGTCGGCTCCGGCGTCTGGGACTGGCCTCAGGGCGCCGCAGACGCGGTTCGCCGCCTGAACGAGGCGATCAAGGCCGGTCTCGACGCGCGAAAGGCCTTCAGCGGGCGTTAGCGACTCTCTGGTACGCCGGTGGAATCGACGACCCGGTGGCCAAGCTGAAAATGACCTCGACCCCGCTGACTTCCATCGCCGAGCCGCTTCCGGCGCCGGCAGCGTCCGTGCGTGCGCACAATCCGCGGCGGGACGAGGCGCTGGCCATGGCCGGGCCCCTGCTGGCGGCCGGCCTGGTCTGTCTGCTCGCCGTGCTGGCCATCACCACCTCGCGGTCCGCGGGTCTGGTCGCGGCCCTGTGGGCCGCGGCCCCGGTCGCCGTGGTCGCCTGGCTGCGCGGACCCCAGATCCGCAACTTCGACCTGACCTTCGGCGGCGTGCTGGCCGTGACGTTCGGCGTGGCCAACTTCCTGGTCGGCAACGACGTTCCGACTACCCTGCTGTTCACCAGCGCCAACATGCTGGAGGTCGTGGCGGCGGTCTTCCTCGTGCGACGCTTCACCCCTGACCTGCAGTTCCGCACCGTGGAGTGCTTCGCCCGCTTCATGCTGTTCGGCGCCATCGTGCCCGCCGCGATCAGCGGCCTGGCGGTGTCCACCGTGCTGGTGGCCACCCAGGGCGGCGACTTCCGCGGCATGTTCGAGACGTGGTGGTTCGGCCACGCGCTGGGCATGGCGGTGGTCGCGCCCACGGGCCTCGCCTTCCGCAAGCGGCATCTGCTGATCCTGCGTTCGCCCTGGCGCATGGCCGAGGCCGCGGGCCTGCTGGCCCTGACCGCCGGCGTCGGCTTCGTCGTCTTTTCGCAGAACCTGCTGCCCCTGACCTTCCTGGTGGTGCCCGTCCTGATCCTGACGGCCGTCCGCCTGCGCGTGCCCCTGACGGGGGTGGCGCTCGTGCTGCTGTCGCTGATCAGCATCGGCTCGGCCCTGATGGGCTACGGCCCGCTGCACGCGGTCGTCGATGGCGCGACCGTCGGCGAAGAGGTGCGCATGGCGCAGCTCTTCATGATCATGGGCTGTCTGCCGGCCCTGCTGATCGCTGTCATCCTGGAGGAGCGAGACGGCCTCGCGGAACTGGCCCGGCTCGGCCAGGCCCGGGCCGAGCGCACCTCGGAAGGCAAGTCGCGCCTGCTGGCCAACGTCAGCCACGAGATCAAGAGCCCCATCGGCGGCGTCATCGGCATCGCCGAGCTGTGGCGCAGCGGCCAGCTGGGCCCCGTCACTCCGACCCAGGCCGAGATGAGCGACATGCTCATCAAGACCGCCCGCCAGATCGAGGCCCTGGCCCACGACCTGCTGGACGTATCCCGCGCCGAGGCCGGGGCGGTGTCGGTCGACATGCGCTCGGTGGATGTCTGCGCCCTGCTCGAGGACGTGAAGCGCTCGGCCGCCCTGCTGCCCGAGGCCCGGGGCGTTCGCCTGGAGATCGACCGGCCGGCGGACCGCCTGCTGGCCCGGGCGGATTCGGTGCGCCTGTCCCAGGTCATGACCAACCTCGCCGTCAACGCCCTGAAGTACGGCGGGTCCGGCGGCGTGGTCATCTTCCAGGCCTCGGCCCTACCCGACAACCGGGTGCGGCTGACCGTCATCGACCGCGGTCCCGGCCTGACCGAGGCCAAGCAAGCCGAGCTGTTCGAGCCGTTCAACCGTCTGGGCATGGAGCGCTCGACCATCGAGGGGCACGGCATCGGCCTGGCCCTGGCCAAGCGTCTGGTCGAGCTTCAGCAGGGCCGCATCGGCGTCGCCAGCCGGCCGGGCGAAGGCGCCGCCTTCTGGGTCGAACTCCAGGCCGCCTGACCTTCCTTACGGTCAAGCTTTTTGGGCTTGCGCGACTGCTCGCGCAGGTATAACCGCACCCCGGATAAGGTTTTTCCGCAGGCTCGGTGATGGACTTCGACGCGCTCTTCCTGTCGCGACTCCAGTTCGCCTTTACGGTCGCGTTTCACATCCTCTTCCCGGCCTTCACGATCGGGCTGGCGGCCTATCTGGCGGTGCTGGAGGGGCTGTGGCTCTGGACCAAGCGCGAGGCCTTCAAGACCCTCTACCTGTTCTGGGTGAAGATCTTCGCCATCAGCTTCGGCATGGGCGTCGTCTCGGGCATCGTGCTCAGCTACCAGTTCGGAACCAACTGGTCGGAGTTCATCCGCCTGACCGGCGGCGTCCTGGGGCCGTTGCTGGCCTATGAGGTCCTGACCGCCTTCTTCCTGGAGGCCTCCTTCCTCGGCGTCATGCTGTTCGGCTGGAAGAAGGTCGGACCGAAGCTGCACTTCCTGGCCACCTGCCTGGTGGCTGTCGGCACCTCCATCTCGGCCTTCTGGATCCTCTCGGCCAACAGCTGGATGCAGACCCCGGCCGGGTACGAGGTGCTGGCCGACGGCCGGATCGTCGCGACGAGCTTCATGGACGCGATCTTCAATCCCAGCTTCCCGTCGCGCCTGTTCCACATGCTCATCGCCGCCTTCATGACCACGGCGCTGGTGGTGGGCGGGGCGTCGGCCTGGCAGCTGCTGCGCCGCCGCGACCAGGCCGAGAGCCGCCTGGCCCTGACCATGGCCGTGGGCCTGATCGCCGTCCTGGCGCCCGTCCAGCTGCTGGTCGGACACTGGTCCGGCGAGGTCGCCCGCGAACACCAGCCGCAGAAGCTGGCCGCCATCGAAGCCTATTGGGAGACCCGGGCCAATCACCCGCTGATCCTGTTCGCCATCCCCGACCGCGACGCGCAGGCCAACCACCTCGAGGTCGCCATTCCCGGAGCCGGGGTCATCGTCGCCCCGCCCGACGAGGTGGTGCAGGGCCTCGACACCTGGCCGCGCGAGGATCAGCCGCCGGTCTTCCTGGTGTTCTGGAGCTTCCGCGTCATGGTCGGGCTGGGCCTGCTGATGATCGCGCTCGGGGTCTGGGGGGCCTGGCTGGTCTGGCGCAAGCGCCTGACCGAGAACCGCCTGTTCCTGCGCTTCGCCACCCTCATGGGGCCGGCCGGTTTCGTGGCCGTCATCGCCGGATGGATCGTCACCGAGGTCGGTCGGCAGCCGTGGGTGGTTCAGGGCCTGCTGCGAACCGCCGACGCCGTGTCGCCAGTTACGACCGGATCGGTGGCCACCTCCCTGCTCATCTATGTCACCGTCTACGCCATCGTCTTCGTGGCGGGCGCCATCTACATCCTGAGGCTGATCGCCGAGGGTCCGACGGCCGGCGCCGCCGAGCATCGCCCCGAGGCCCAGCGCGCGCCGGGCACGCCGCTGGCGGCCGCGCCCGAAGACAAGACCCCGGGAGACCCGTCATGAGCCTCGACCTCCCCCTGATCTGGGCCGGCCTGATCGCGACCGGCGTTCTGCTCTACGTCCTGCTGGACGGCTTCGACCTCGGCGTCGGCGTCCTGTTCCCGTTCTCGCGGAACAAGGAGGACCGGGACGTGATGATGAACACCATCGCGCCGGTCTGGGACGGCAACGAGACCTGGCTGGTGCTGGGCGGCGGCGGGCTGCTGGCGGCCTTTCCCCTCGCCTATTCGATCGTCATGCCGGCCTTCTACCTGCCGGTGATCCTGATGCTGGCGGGCCTGATCCTGCGCGGGGTGGCGTTCGAGTTCCGCTTCCGCGGCCTGCGGCGCGGCCGGCCGTTCTGGACCGCCATGTTCGCCTTCGGCTCCATCCTCGCGGCCTTCGCCCAGGGGCTGATCCTGGGCGGCTTCATCCAGGGGATCGAGGTGGTCGACGACCGTTTCGCCGGCGGCACCTTCGACTGGTTCACGCCCTACACCCTGCTGGTCGCCGCCGGCCTGGTCTGCGGCTACGCCTTGCTCGGGGCGACCTGGCTGATGTGGAAGACGGCCGACGAACTGCACGGCGACGCGCGCCGCTGGGCGGTGATCTCCGGCGTGCTGACCGCCCTGTTCCTGGTCGGCGTCAGCCTGGCCACCCTCGTGGTCCACCCGGTCGTGGCCGAGCGCTGGGGCTGGACCGGGGCGGGTCTGGACATGGCCCGCTTCCTGCCGCTGTCCTGGATCCCGCTGATCGGTCTGATCGGGCTCGGCCTGGTCGGCTGGGGCGTGCGCCGCGCCTCGCACGGCTGGCCCTTCATCGGCGCGGTTCTGGTCTTTCTGTCGGGCTATGCGGGCCTCGCCGCCGGCTTCTTCCCCTATGTCGCCCCCTACAGCGTCGACTTCCGCCATGCGGCGGCGCCGGACAATGCGCTGGGCCTGATGCTGGTCGGCACGGTGGTCATCCTGCCGCTGATCCTCGCCTACACCGGCTGGGTCTACTGGGTCTTCCGCGGCAAGGTCACGCC
>CBIHLR010000066.1:0-12239 GCA_966210875.1 uncultured Brevundimonas sp.
TGGCTGCGGTAGGTGGTCGCCCAGGCGCCCGAGCGCTTGCCCGAGCGGGCGAAGTCGTCGGAGTAGAAGACGCCGATGTGGCGGCCCGACGCCGCATCGGTGACCTCGAACGTCTTCACGTCCGGATGGAAGACCGGGATCGTCCCGTCCGCCAGCTGGGTGAACCGCAGGCCATACAGGCGCTCGGCCATGTAGAAGGCCCCGCGCTTCATCGAGGTCAGCTCGAAGTACGGCTTGAGGTCGTTCTGATCGAGGTCGTAGCGCTCCTTACGGACCTTCTCGAGGTAGTACAGATAGTCCCACGGCTCGATGTCGTGGCCGGCGAGCGCGCGCATCTCGGCGACCTCTTCGCCGACGCGGGCGACGGCCGGATCCCAGACGCGCATCATCAGGTCCATGGCGGCTTCCGGCGTGCGGGCCATGGTGTCCTGCATCCGCCAGTGGGCGTGGGTCTCGAAGCCCAGCAGGCGGGCGCGATCGGCGCGCAGGCGCAGGATCTCGGCGATGGTGGCGTTGGTGTCGTTGGCGTCGCCGTTGTCGCCGCGATTGACGAACTTGCGCCAGATCTCCTCGCGCATGGCGCGGTCGTCGGCCATGGTCAGGAAGGGATCGACCGCCGAACGGGTGTTGACGATCACCCAGCCGTCCAGGCTCCGGGCGCGGGCGGCGTCGGCGGCGGCGGACTTGTTGGAGTCCGGCAGGCCCTGGACCTTCGCCTCGTCGGTGATGTGGGTGAACAGCTGCTCGTCGGCGACCACCTTCTGCTGGAAGGAGGTGAAGGCGGTCGACAGGGCCTGGTTGATGCGCCCCAGCTCTTCCTTGCCGGCGGCGTCCAGCGCCGCGCCGTTGCGGACCAGGGCCTGATAGCGGCGCTCGACCACGCGGGCCTGCTCAGCCGTCAGGCCGGTCGCCGCCGCGCCCTCGTGCACGGCGCGGATGCGCTGGAACAGGGCGTCGTTGAAGGTGATCTCGTCCGACGCCGCCGACAGGATCGGCGACATTTCGCGGTTCAGCGCCTGCCATTCCGGCGAGCCGATGTTGGCGGTCATGACCCCGAAGATCGCGCCGGCGCGGCCCAGATGCTCGCCCGCCCGCTCGAGCGGCAGGATGGTGTTGTCGAAGGTCGCGGGCTCGGGGTTCGCCACGATGGCGGCGATCTCGTCGCGGCGGACGTCGATGCCCTTCATCAGAGCGTCGCGCGCCAGATCCACCGTCACCTGATCCCACGGCGGCACGCCCTGGAACGGACCCGGCCACGGATCGGCCAGGACGTTGCCGGTCAGGACGGGCGCAGGCGCCGGCGTCGTGGGGCTGGTGGCCGCGGCCGTGGCGCAGCCCGTCGTGGCGACCGCGAGCACGCCCGCGCTGGTGAGGATCATCTGACGTCTGTTCATGGAAGCTCCGCAAGGAAACGTCCGGCGGCTCACGGCGCGCTGGGACCTGTCGCGCCTACATAGCCCGAGCGCGCCTGACCGTCACATGAACGGCCTGTAATGCGCCGCAGCGCGTCGCGTGACCCGGGCAAGGCTGGAGAAAAAATGGCGCGCCCGGAACGATTCGAACGTCCGACCCTCAGATTCGTAGTCTGATGCTCTATCCAGCTGAGCTACGGGCGCGCTGGCCGGGCGCTTGGGGTGGCCCGGCGAAGGGGCGGACACCTACCTTTGAAGGCGTCCGGATGCAAGGCCTCCCAAAAGGCTTTCGCGAGGCTTTCCCGTAACCCCGCTCCGCGCCATGATGCGAAAACCGAAAACACCGGATGAATGAGGGACTTCCGTGAGCGCTACCGATTTCGACGCCCTGTGCGACGGCCCGCTGAGCGAGGCTCTGGCGGGTCTGGAGGCCACCCGATCCAAGGCCGTGAAGCGATACTGGATCACCCTGGGGATCGCGCTGGTGCTGGCGGTGCTGGTCTTCTTCATTCCGCTGGGCCTCGAGATCCAGATCACCCTGGCGGTCATCGTGGCCATCGGCGGCTTCGTCATCGCCTCCATGCCCCTGACCAAGGCGGGGAACAGCCTCAAGCACCCGGTGTTGCAGGCCGTCTGTTCGGCCCGGGGCATGAGCTATACGGCCGACAAGTTCGTCGGCGACGGCTACGAGGGCCTGCACCCGGTCTTCGGCAAGCCGACAAGCCGCACCTTCTCGGACCGCTTCGCCGGCGAGGACAACGGCCGGGCCTTCGCCTTCTATGAAGCGAACCTGGTCGTCGGCTCGGGCAAGAGCCGCCAAGAGGTCTTCAACGGCGTGGTCTTCACCGCCGCGCGCAGCACGGGCCTGGTCGGCGAGACCATCGTGGCCCCCGACCGCGGCCTCTTGAACGTCTTCAAGCCGGGCAAGGGGCTGGAGCGGGTCAAGTTCGAGGACGCCGAGTTCGAGAAGTATTTCGAGGTCTATTCGACCCAGCCGGACGAGGCGCGCAGCCTGATCAACCCGATCGCCCAGGCCAAGCTGAAGGAATGGCGCGGCAAGAAGGGCAAGCTCTACGCCCGCATCGCCGGCAATGAGGTCGCCGTCGCCTTCCACGAGAGCGGCAAGAACCGCTTCGAGCCCGGGCCGATGCTGAAGTCGATGCCGGGCCGCGAGCGGGTGCGCAACATCTGCGCCGATGTCGACCGCAGCCTGGACCAGCTGAGGGACATCGTCCGCCACCTGGGCTAAGGACCGCGGCATGCGCCGCTTCTCCGCCGTTCTCGCCGTCGCCTCCCTCCTTGTCGCGGCCTGCGCGCCGCCGTGGGCCGGGTCTCGCCTGCCGATGGAGTCGCCTCCGAACGTTTCCGGAGAGGTTCCCTGGGGGCCGATGGTCGCCGCCGCCAATCCGATGGCGGTCGAGGCGGGCATGCAGATCCTGAACGCCGGCGGCTCGGCGGTGGACGCCGCCGTCGCCGTCCAGGCGGTGCTCGGCCTGGTCGAGCCGCAGAGTTCGGGGCTGGGCGGCGGGGCCTTCATGGTCCATTTCGACGCCGAGAGCGGCGCGGTGACCGTCTATGACGGGCGCGAGACGGCGCCGGCGGCGGCCACGCCGGAGCTGTTCCTCGAGGACGGCGAGCTCATGGGCTTTCGCGAGGCGGTCCTGTCGGGCCGCTCGACCGGGGCGCCCGGCGCGGTGGCCATGCTCGACATGGCGCACCGCGAGCACGGCCGGCTGGAGTGGCGTGAGCTGTTCGGCGAGGCCGAGCGGCTGGCCCGCGACGGCTTTCCGATCCCGCCGCGCATGGGGACCCAGCTGAACTCGCAGGCGCCCCAGGCCCACACACCTTGGGCCGAGGCCTATTTCGAACGGCCGGACGGCAGCCGCCCGCAGGTCGGCGAGACCTGGCGAAATCCGGCCTACGCCGAGACGTTGCGCACCCTCGCCGATGAGGGCGCCGAGGCCTTCTACGAGGGCCGCATCGCACGCGAGATCGTCGAGGCCGTGCACGCCGGCGACAACCCCGGCCTGCTCACGCTTGAGGACCTGGCCGCCTATGAACCCATCCGGCGCGAGGCCCTGTGCCGGCCCTATCGCGTCCATGTCGTCTGCGTGCCGCCGCCGCCGTCCAGCGGCGTGGCGTTGTTGCAGCTGCTGGCCATGGCCGAGCACACGCCGGACATCCAGGCGGGCCCGGATGCGCCCGAGGCCTGGGTCGCCTTCGCCCGGCTGCAGCGGCTTATGTACGCCGACCGTGATCTCTACGTCGGCGATCCGGCCTTCGTGGACGTGCCGGTCGCCGGCCTGCTGGACCCCGCCTATGTCGCCGGCCGCGCGGCGCTGGTTCCCACGGTCGACGGACCCGTAGAGGCGGGCACGCCGCCGGGCTCGCCCTATGTCGCGCTGGACACGACCGCCGAGGTCTCCGGCACCTCCCACTTCGTCATCGTCGACCGCTGGGGCGACGCGGTCAGCATGACCACCACGGTCGAGAGCGGCTTCGGCTCGGGCCGGATGGCGGCCGGCTTCTTCCTCAACAACCAGCTGACCGATTTCGCTTTTTCGCCGATCGACGCGGCGGGTCGGCCGGCGGCCAATGCGGTCGCGCCCGGCAAGCGGCCGCGCTCGTCCATGGCGCCCGTGATCGTGCTGGACCGCCAGGGCCGGCTCGTGGCCGCCCTGGGCTCGCCGGGCGGCAACTCGATCCTGGCCTACAACGCCAAGGCTCTGATCGGCGTGCTGGACTGGAACCTGTCGATGCAGGCCGCCTTCGACCTGCCCAATCTCGTCGTGCGCGGCTCCAGCGTCGGCGCCGACACGGAGCTGTTCACCGATCCGGTGCGCGATGCATTGGCCGCCGCCGGAGCGCCGCTCAGACCGAATGCGACCGAGACCTCGGGCCTCCACGGCGCCATCTGGCGCGACGGGCGCTGGGACATGGGCGCGGATCGCCGGCGCGACGGCGTGGCCCGCGCGGACTAGCTCTGCGCGGGCAGGCTCAGGCGGAAGACCGCGCCGGAGGGGCCGGTGCTCTCCAGCTCCAGATCGCCGCCCTGGGCCTGGGCCAGTTCGCGCGCGATGGGCAGGCCCAGGCCCGCGCCGTCGGCGCGCGCCGACCCGGCGAAGGGCTGAAACAGCCGGTCGCGCGCCCGCTCCGGCAAGCCGGGACCGCTGTCACGGACGTGGATGGCCACCAGCAGATCCTCGCGCGCGGCGGTGACCGTCACCCGGCCGGTCCGGTCGCCCTCGGGATCGGCCTCGATCGCCTCGCGCGCGTTCCTCAGCAGGTTCACGAGGATACGGTGGAGGTGATCCGGGTCCGCCTCCACCCGCAGGCGTGCGGGCGCCTTGTTCACCAGCTTGACCCCGGTCTCAGTCAGGCCGGCGTCCTCGGCAGCGGCGGTGACGGCGGCGGCCAGCCGGACCGGGCGGGTCGCGGGCGTGGCCTCTTCCGACCGGCCGTAGGTCAGCACCCCCTGGGCCAGGCGCAGCGCCCGGTCGAGCGCGCGTTCCAGGCGCGGCAGGGCGCGCGCCACGGTCGGATCGCCCGAGGACGCCAGTCGGTCCGACGCCATCTGCGCGGCGGTCAGCATGTTCCTGAGGTCGTGGCTGATCTTGGCCACGGCCTCGCCCAGCGCCGCCAGCCGGGCGCGCGAGCGCAGGGCGGTGCGGACCTCGGCCTGCATGCGCGTCAGTTCGTCCTCGACCCGGCCGATCTCGTCGGAACGGGGCCTGCCCAGCGCCGGCGGGGCCGCCTCGGGGTCGGCGCGGAACCGCTCGATGGCTTCGGTCACCCGTCCGATCGGACGCAGGACCAGGAAGGTCAGGGCCAGATAAAGCAGGGCGCCGGCCACCACCGAAATGACCAGGGAAGACAGCACGATCTGCAGGACATAGGCGCGCAATTCCAGCTTCAGCGGCTCGGCCTCGGCGACGATCTCGATGAAGTCGCCGTCCCGGAAGCGGGGCTCGGCCATGACCCGGATACGGCGGTCCTCGGGCCCGAGCAGTGTCTCCCACGGGTCGATCAGGCGCGCGGCCATGTCGGGGTCGCGCAGGTCGATCAGGTCCGGCGGTGTCTCCCCGCCCTCCTGGCCGCGCAGCAGCCGGCGGATGCCCTCTTCCTGGAGGACCACGACGTCCGCGCCGACGCCGCGCAGAAGTCTCCCGGCCAGGTCGTCCTGAACCGTCGCATAGGGCGCGGCCTCGACCGCCAGGGACGCCACCTCGGCGGCGCGAACCCGGTCCGTCAGCCAGCGCTCATGGAAGCTCGCCGCGGCCGGGGCCAGCACCAGCAGGTCGACGGCCACGGCGAAGGCGCCGGTGAGCAGCAGCAGCCGCGCCGACAGGCCGTGGATCCAGGCGAGCCGGACGGGCCGCCGCGCCTGCGGCGTCTCGATTTCGGCTGTCCCGCCCGTGCTCATGGCCAACCGTTAGCCTGTCCGCCCCGCAAAGGTAAGGCGAAGCAAGGCTCAGGCCAGCCAGACCATCATCCGGGAGGACGCCTCCTCGCCGCGCGCCACGCTGAACATCGGCCGCCGCTCGCCCGTATAGAGAAAGCCCGCCTTGGCCAGCACGGCGCCGGACGCCGGATTATCCTCGAAGTGCCCGGCCTGGACGGCGCGGCGCTTCCAGCGGGTCTTGGCCCAGCCGAGCGCCGCCTGAACCGCCTCCGTCGCCAGGCCCCGGCCCCACCAGCGCCTGCCGACGCAGTAGCCGAGCTCGACCCCTGGCCCGCGCCCGAGGCCGTCGGCCTGGGCCGGGAACAGACTCAGCATGCCCACGGGGCCTTCGTCCTCGTGATCCAGCACGAAGCTGCGCTCGACGCGCGGATCCTGGCCTTGGGCGCGGCTGATCCAGTCGAAGGCGTTCTCGAGCGCATAGGGATGCGGCATGCGGGCGGTCATTTTCGCCACCTCGCGGTCGGAACAGATCTCGGCGATGCGGGCGGCGTCGACGTCGGTCGGAGCGCGCAGCGTCATCCGACGTGTTTCGATCAGGGGGCTGGTCTCAATGACGCACATGGTCGTCCCTTTCGGACCCGAAAACGAAAGCGGGGAGCCCGGCGCCCGGACTCCCCGCGTCATCTTCGTCCGGATCGCCTGATTTTGGGGCGATCCGTGACCTGGTGTCAGAGATCGCTACTCGGCAGCGGCCTGCGGCTGCATGATCGAGACGTAACAACGGCCGCCACGCTTGGTGGTGAAGGTCACGGCGCCGTTGACGAGCGCGAACAGGGTGTGGTCGCGACCGATGCCGACGTTGTCGCCCGGATGGAACTTGGTGCCGCGCTGACGCACGATGATGTTGCCAGCCAGCACGCGCTCGCCGCCGAAGCGCTTCACGCCAAGGCGTTTGGACTCGGAGTCGCGACCGTTACGCGACGAACCACCGGATTTCTTGTGAGCCATGGGAGGGTGCTCCTGATCTTTATGGGCGGACGCTTAGGCCTTGTCGGCCTTGGGCGCGGCCTTCTTCTTGGCGGCGGGCTTCTTGGCTTCGGTCTTGGCTTCCGCTTCCGGAGCGGCCTCGACCGGGGCCTTGGCGGGCTTGGCGACCTTGGTCGGCTTGGCCTCGACCTCAGCCTCGACGCGCGGGGCCAGGCCGCGGGCGCGGGCGTTCATCTCGGCCTTGGTGGTCAGGTCGACCGTGCCGTCCCACTTGGCGGACTTGCCGTCGCCCGACAGGCCGGTGACGCGCAGCACGCTCTCGAGCTGGCGATGGCCCTGGGTGCGGCGATAGCCCTGGCGGCGGATCTTTTTGAAGACCTTGACCTTCTCGCCCTTGCGGGTCTCGACCAGCACGGCCGAGGCGAAAGCGCCGTCGACGGTCGGCGCGCCCACGGACACGCCCTTGTCGTCGCCCAGCATCAGCACCTGGTCCAGACGGACCTCGGCGCCCGGCTCGCCGTCCAGCTTCTCGACGACGACGAGGTCACCCGGTTGAACCCGGTATTGCTTGCCGCCGGTTTTGATCACCGCGTACATGGGAAAAGCCTTCAGCCTGACGCAAAAAAGTTTGCGCCCGCGAGCAGGACCCGCGGGCGAAGAGGGCGGACTTATACGGATCGGCGCGCCCGAGTCAACGAAAGACATGGCGCGAACAAAGGCGAAATGAGCCTCTTGCGCTGCTTCGCCGCCTTCGGCTATAGCCCCGCCCTCTCGACTGAGGAGCCAACTGGTTCCGAAGAGCGCGGGCGTAGCTCAGGGGTAGAGCATCACCTTGCCAAGGTGAGGGTCGGGCGTTCGAATCGCCTCGCCCGCTCCAGTCGAGATCCTCCAGGCCGAAGGTGGCGGCGGGCTTCCGGTCCGCCGCGAAATGGGGCAGAGCCACGGGCCTGTTTGCGCAGCGGCGCGTGTTGAGGACGACCATGACCCGCAACTTCAACGATCTAATGGTCTTCCTGCGGTCTTTCGACTTCCGTCCGGGGACGGTCATCGACGTCGGCGTCGCCTGGGGGACTCCCCCGCTGTATCAGGCCTTTCCGGAGGCCTATCTCGTCCTGATCGAAGCGCTCCCCTACTTCGAGCCCCACCTCAAGAACATCATCGGGACGCGTCCCGGCGAGTACCACCTGACCGCGGTGGCGGCGGAACGGGGCGAGGCCGAGTTCGCGATTCCCGAAGACACGCAGGCCCTGGCCGGCGCCTCGCTGCTTTATGCGCAGAAGGGAGGCGAGCTGAAGTACAAGGTGCCGATCGCGCTTCTGGATGACATCTGCGATCCGGCGCGGCTCGAGGGTCCGATCCTGCTCAAGACCGACGCCCAGTCGGCCGACCTGGATGTGCTCCGCGGCGCCGAACGGCTCCTTCAGGCGGTCGAGGTCGTTGTCGTCGAAGCGAACGTTTCGGGCCGGGTGAACCTTCTGCCGGACATCTGCGCGCACATGACTGCACGGGGCTTCCGACTCTTCGATCTCGTTGACCTCGTCTATCGTCCCAGCGATCAGGCGCTCGGCCAGCTGGACGCCGCCTTTGTGCGCGAAGATTCCAAGATCGTAGCGCACCGCGGCTGGCGCTAGCGCGCTCGCCTATTGCTGTTCGCCCGCAATTCGAACAGCCTCTGCGGCGGAGGGGCTCCATGACGGGCGCGACCGAGACTGCACCGGAAGCGCGGATCAGGCCAACCGAAACCAAGCGTCTCGACGCCTTCGTCGACGCGGCCTTCGCCTTTGCGGTGTCGCTCCTGATCATCGCGGGCGGCGAGCCGCCCCGGTCCTTCGAGGAGCTGGCGACGGCGCTGGGGCGCATCCCGGCCTTCGCCATGGGCTTCGCCCTGATCGTGATGTTCTGGCTGGGTCACCGTCAGTTCGGGCGCCTGGCGCCCCGGCGCGACGGCATGTCCGTCGTGCTCAGCCTGGCCATCGTCTTCATGGCCCTGATCTACGTTTTTCCCCTGCGCATGCTGACCGACGCGGCGGCGCATTTCCTGTCCGGAGGCGTCCTGCCGGGCGGGGTGACCATCGACAGTTACGCGGACCTGGCGGGCGTCTACACCGTCTATGGCGTCGGCTTCGCCATCCTGGGCGCGCTCTACGGGCTCCTTTACCGCCACGCGGCGCGCAACCCGGTGCGGCTGGGCGTGGCCGACGAGGATCTGGACGATGTCCGGTCCTGGGGCGCGGTATGGGCGATCATCGCGCTGTCGGGCGTCGTCTCGGCCGTTGTCGCCCAGGCGTTCCCGCTGCGGCTTTTCCCGGGGCTGCCGGGATTCTGCTATTGGCTCATCCCCGTCGGGATCTTCGTGCTGGGCCGAGTGCGTCGACGGCGCAAGGCGCCCGCCCCGCAGACCGAGCCCCCCGCGGCCTGAAGCTGAGCCGTCCGACTCGCCTGAAGTTCTTATGTGCGGTATCGCTCCCTCGCGGCCCGACCCTTGCTTGCCTCTTGTGTCTTCGAGGGTTCGCGCAGGGGTGTGTGCGTAATGATTATGGAAGGCGATATCGACTGGGTTCCCTTGCTGGGCCTGGCTTCCGCGATACTCGGCGCACTCGCCCTCTTCTTCATGTTCTCCGCCGGCCGGCTCGGCTTGGCGTACCGAAATGCGACAGCCGATCGCGATCGGGCCGAGGCCGAGGCGGAGGCGCACCGCGCCCGCCTGGTCGAGGTGTTGGCGGCCATTCCGGTGGCCCTGGTCGAGACCGATCTGCAGGGCCGCTTCGTCTTCGCCAACCGGGCTGCGCACCAGCTGCTGGGTCGCCGCGACCAGGAGCTGCTAGGCCTGAGGTTCCACTCGGCGACCTGGGGCATCACCTATCCCGACGGCCGGGTCATCCCGCCCGAGCTTCTGCCCAACGCCCGGGCCCTGCGCGGCCAGACGGTCAAGGGCTTCCAGCACGTCATCGCCCAGCCCGGCACCAAGCGTAAGCTGCTGGTCTCGGTCACCGCCATGCCGATCCTGAACGGCGTCGGAGAAGTCCGCGGCTCCATGGCCGCCCTGGTCGAGATCGACAGCCTCAACCCGGCCGCCTCGCCCGAGGCCGAACTGACCCGCCGGGTCTTCGACGCCGCGCCCTCGGTCCTGATGGTGGTGGGTGCCGAAGGCCAGGTGCGCGAAGCCAACCGGATGGCCTCGGATCTGTTCGGCCTGGAGCCTGACGCCTTGCGGGGCCGGCCTTTCGCCGAACTCGTCGCCCCCGAGCATCGCTGGGAAGCCGCCAAGGCCTTCGCGCTTGAGGTCGTTCGCACCGGCGAGGCGCCGCCCGCGCCTTTGGAGGAGGCCATCACCGCCGGCGACGGTCAGCGTCGTTTTGTTCGCTGGGCGGCCCTTCCCCTGCCCTTCGGCGAGGATCTCGATGCGGTCCTGATGATCGGCGAGGACGTCACCGAGCAGCCGTACGAAGAGACGCCGGCCCCGGATACGGCCGCGCTCGCGGCCGTCAGCGAGCGGCTGATGCTGTCTGAACAGGCGCGCGAGCGCGCCGAGCGTGCGGCCGCCCAGGCCGAGGCCGCGCTGGCCGCCGCGCTCACGGCGTCGGAAGAGCGCCGCGCCCGCGCCGAAGGCGAAGGCGCCGAGACCCGCCGGCTCGAGGACATCGGCCGCCTCACGGGCGGCGTGGCCCAGGACTTCAACGCCCTGCTGAACGTCATGCTCGGCGCTCTGGAGATGATCGGTCGCAACGCCGACAGTCCGGAACGCGTGCGACGGGTGTCCGAGGCCGCCTTGGCCGCTGGCCGACGCGGCGAACGACTGACGCGCCAACTGTCCGCCTTCAGCCGCGGCGACAGCACCGACCTGCAGGCGCTCGACCTGAGGGCCGTCGTGCGTGGCCTGCCCGCGCCGATTCAGGCCGGAGCGGTCGACATCCAGACGGCGGCCGAGCCGCTGTGGGCCCGCTTCGACCCCGTGGCGCTTCAATCGGCGCTGACGGCTCTCCTGGAGAACGCCCGCCAGGCCCAGGGGCCGAGCGGTCCCATCGCTCTGCGGCTCTCGGCGGCTCGGCTGGACCAGGGCGACGAGGACCTCTCCGCCGGCGACTATGTGCGGCTGTCCGTCACCGACACGGGCCCCGGGATGACACCCGAGGTGTTGGCGCGCGCCCAGGAGCCGTTCTTCTCCACCCGCCAGGGCGCCGGGGGACTGGGCCTGCCGCAAGCGCGCGGTTTCGCCCGCACGGTCGGAGGCGCGCTTCGCCTGAGGTCGCGCCCCGGGGAAGGAACCACCGCCGAACTGTGGCTGCCGCGCTCGGCCGCGCCCGCCGACGGCGCCGCTGACGCGGTCGCCTGACAGGTGTAGTCTGCCGGGCCAGGGGCTGAGCCGGGTCGGGAGGGATCCATGAAGCTGCTGAGATTTGTGGCGGCGCTCGCCGTCATCGCCTACGCGGGCTGGCTGGCCTGGCCGCTTATTTCGCCCTTCTTCGAGGGCGGCGGAGCGGGCGCGGCCCTTGAGATGTCGCGGGCTGAGGCCTCGATCGAGGCGGCTGCGAACCTGCCGCGGACGCTGATCTGGGGCGCCGCGATCCTGCTCTACATCCTGTCGGCGCTGCTTCTGGGAGGCGGCAATCCGCGTGCCTTCATCGCCTATCTGTTGGGATTTCTGGCCGATGCGGCGCTG
Source organism: uncultured Brevundimonas sp. (assembly GCA_966210875.1). GTDB lineage: Bacteria > Pseudomonadota > Alphaproteobacteria > Caulobacterales > Caulobacteraceae > Brevundimonas. The sequence goes on from CBIHLR010000066.1 coordinate 11,462, forward strand.
CGACTGGCGATGTCCGGAGACGGCGGCGCCGCCGATGTGGCGGCGCGCTCGGTGGAGGCGGCTCCGGTCGGGATGGACCCGACCTGGTTCGTTCTCGGCGCGCTGCTGATCGGCGCCGTCATCGTCTTCTGGCTGTCGCGCCGGACGCGGCGCCGTCGAACGGCGCCGCTCGCGCTCCAGGAAGGCTAGGCGGTCAGGGCGCTTCCGCCGCCAGCACCCGCGACACCGCGTTCACCACCGCGCCGATGCGTAGGGCCGCCTGGACCCGGGTGTTCGTCACCCCATGGTCGCGCAGGGTCTTCTCGTGCGCGTCGACACAGGCGCCGCAGCCGTTCACGGCGGACACAGCCGTGCACCACAGCTCGAAGTCGACCTTGGGCGCGCCGGGGTTGCCGAGGATGTTCATGCGCAGGCGGGCGGGCAGGGTCGCGTACTCGCGGTTCGCCATCAGGTGCAGCGCCCGGTAGTAGACGTTGTTCATGCCCATGATAGCCGCGGCCGACTTCGCGGCGTCGCGCACGGCCGGCTCGAGGCGAGCCTCGGCCTCGGCCTCGAAGGCCCGGACCACGGCCGGGGTCCCGACCGCATGGGCGCAGGCGAGGAACGTCCCCCACTTCTGCTGGTCGCTGAGCACGGTTTCCGAAGCCAGCGACGACAGGTTCAGCGACAGGTCCTTGGCGTAGGCGGGAATCGTCTCCCGCAGGGCGTCCAGCGACATGGAGGTCCTCGAAATCTTGAGATCGGAGAATCGGACGGGGCCCGCCGGAGGGGGGAGGGG
>CBIHLR010000067.1:0-12169 GCA_966210875.1 uncultured Brevundimonas sp.
GCCCAGCAGTCTCAGGTCGCCACCGCCCATGCTTCGAGCCGGGGGTCGTGGGTGACGCAGATGACGGCGGCGCCGTGTTCCACCTCCGCGCGGCGGAGCAGGCGGATGACGACCTGGCCGTTCTCACCGTCGAGCGCGGAAGTCGGTTCGTCGGCGAAGATCAGCTGAGGGCTCTTAGCCAGGCAGCGGGCGATGGCCACGCGCTGCTTCTCACCGCCCGACAGCTCCGACGGCCGCTGGTTGAGGCGGGCGCCCAGGCCCACTTCCTCCAGCGCGGAGCGCGCGCGGCGGTCCTGCTCGGCGGGATCCAGGCCCTGGTACTTCAGCACGATCTTCACCTGCTGCAGCGCGGTGAGCGCCGGGAACAGGTTGAAGCCCTGGAAGATGAAACCGCAGTGATCGAGCCGGAACCGGTCGATCCGGCCCGACGACTTCTTCCAGAGGTCGTCCACGTCCAGGATGTCGACCCGCCCGTCGTCGGGCTTGAGCAGGCCGGACAGGGCCGCGATCAGCGTCGACTTGCCCGAGCCCGACGGCCCCATGACCATGGTGAGGTCGCCGTGGGCGGCGTCGAAGTCCATGTTCTTGAGGACCTCGATATGGGTGCGGCCCGTCTTGAACCGCTTGACCAGTCCCTTGGCCTCGATGGCGGGGGCGCCGTGTTTGCCGGAAGCCGTCGTCATCGCAGCAGGTCCGCAGGTTGGCTCTTCTTGAGCATGCCCAGCGACAGGAAGCCGGACAGAAGCGCGATCACCATCAGCAGCGCCGCCACACTCGCGTTCATGTAGAAGGGGAAGGCCATCGGCAGGCCAAAGGCGCCTGCCAATAGGCTGATCAGCCACGTCAGGCCGAAGGCCGCCGCGATCCCGACCAGGCCGACCCAGAAGCTAAGCTCGACGATGATCCGGCGCAGCGATCCCATCGACACGCCCAGCGCCCTCAGGGAGGCGAACTCCTTCAGGTTGGCCAGGATGGCGCCGCGCAGGGTCTGCCAGGTGATGGCCACGCCGATGAGGATGCCGAGGAACACCGAAAAGCCGAGCATCACCACCACGATGCCTTCCTCGAACATGCCGGACTCCGACGCCTTGGCGAGGTCAGCGCGCGTCCAGGCGCGGTACTGTCCGTTGGCCTGGGCGTTGAGCTGGGCGGCCACGACATTCGGGTCCGCGCCGTCCCGGAGACTGATCATCAGCGGGCCGACCTGGGCGCCGCTGTAGGCCTCGCCCAGCATCCGCAGGGTGTCGCGGGACATGACCAGCCCGGCTTGCATGAAGTTCGGATAGCCGCGCGTGACCCCGACCACGCGCACCGTGCGGCCGTTGTAGAGGGCCCGGTCGCCGAGCTGGACGCCCAGACGGCCGAGCGCGGACTCGTCCACTGCCACCGTATAGGGCTGGCGCAGGGCCTCGACGAGATCGTCGGAATAGTCGCGTGGAATCGTCGGATTGCCGGGTTCGGTCACGATCGAGGTGACCATGACGAACTCCATGCGTGGGCGCGTCGTCGGCGCATCGCCCGGGCGCGCGAGCTGATCCAGCGTCTGGAAGCGTCCCCCAGAGAGGTCCACGTAGTCGACCATGGCCACGTCCGGGTGGCGGTAGATGTTCGGGATAATCCGGCGCGGCACGCCCGACGGACCGTTGAACAGCCGCGTGGCGCCCGGCGAGAGGACCATGACGTCGGCCGCCGAGCGGTCGATCGTGGCCGTGAAGGACTTGCCCATGCCCATGAACATGCCGGCGAAGGCCAGCACGAGCAGGCCCGAGAAGGCGAGCGCGACCACTGCGGCCATGTAGCGGCGCCACTCGTATATCAGTGTAGACAGCGCAAGCGACATGCGGACGAAAACGGGCTCCCCTCTGACATCCGATCTATTGGCGCGGCAGGGTGGTCACGTCCAAGTTAAATCGGGTTTAGGCGAGCGATCCTCGGTCGATTCTCGCCCGGCGCCTCACGGTGACAACGGAGACGAAGATGAGCGTCCCTGAACTTCTGGTCCTGAATGCGGCGGTGGTCCTGGCCGCCATGCTGGCGCTGTGGCTGGTCGCGCTGCGGCTGAAGGACGTCAGCTTCATCGACGCCTTCTGGGGTTTCAACATGGTGCTGGTCGCCGCGGTCGACTGGTTCGTCGCGGATGGAAATCCGACCCGAAAGGCGCTGCTGGCGGGCCTCTGCGCGATCTGGGGCCTGCGGCTGGGGACGCATCTGTTCCTGCGCTGGCGTCGGCATGGGGCGGACAAGCGCTATGTCGGCCTTCTGGGTCGGCTGGAGAAGCGCGGGTTCAGCTTCCCGGTCGCCTCGCTGCTCTTCGTGTTTCTCCTGCAGGGCGTGCTGCTGCTCATCGTCTGCCTGCCGGTTCAGCTGGGCCAGGCTTGGGAGCAGCCGCCGGTGGGCCTGCTGGGCTGGATCGGGGCCGCGCTGGCGCTCTTCGGCGTCGTCTTCGAAACGGTGGGCGATCACCAGCTGGAGCGCTTCAAGGCCGATCCGGGTAACGCTGGAAAGGTCATGGACCGCGGCCTGTGGCGCTATACGCGCCACCCCAACTATTTCGGCGACGCCTGCGTCTGGTGGGGCCTGGGGCTGATCGCCTGCGAGGTTCCCTGGGGCTGGCTGTCGCTGGCGGGGCCGGCCTTCCTGACCTTCACACTGCTGCGCTGGTCGGGCGCGCCGACCACCGAAGGCTCCATGAAACAGACCCGGCCCGGCTATGCGGATTACATCCGCCGCACCAGCCCGTTCATCCCCTGGCCGCCGAAGCGCGCCTAGAGCACCGCCGCATAGATGTCGCGGGCGTCCTGAAGCGTGACGTCGCGCGGATTGTTGCCGAGCAGGCGGGTGACCTTCATGGCGTCGCCCGCCAGTCGGTCGAGGTCCCCCTGGGTCACGCCCACGTCGGACAGGCGCTGCTCCATCGGCATGGACCGCACCAGGGCCGCGACGCCCTGGACGAAGCCCTCGCCATCATGGCGCCCGTCAGTCAGGTGCGCGGGCAGCAGCGCGGCCAACTCGCCGTAGAGCGGAGCCGCGGCGCTGAGGTTGAAGGCCGCCACCTCGGCGAAGACCAGCGCGTTCGACAGGCCGTGCGGCACGTGGAACAGTCCTCCCAACGGATAGGCGAGCGCATGCACCGCCGCGACCGGCGCATTGGCGAAAGCCATCCCCGCAAGCAACGAGCCCTGCATCATCGCCCGCCTCGCTTCCAGGTCGGAGCCATCCTCGACCACGCGATGGATGTTGCCGGCCAGCAGCGAGAGGGCCCGCACCGCCAAGGCGTCGGACATCGGGTTCTTCCTGTGTCGGGTCGTATAGGCCTCGACCGCGTGGACCATGGCGTCGACGCCGGTCATCGCGGTGGCGCGTGGCGGCAGTCCCAGCGTCAGGGTCGCGTCGAGCAGCGCCAGGTCCGGGTAGAGCAAGCCCGACACCACCCCAACCTTTTCGTCCGTCGGCGTCGTCACAATGGCGATGGACGTCACTTCGGAGCCCGTGCCGGCCGTGGTCGGGACCTGGATCAGCGGCAGGCGACGGCCCGCGGCCTTGTCGACGCCGTATACGTCCTGAAGCGTCTGGTCGCCGGTCGCCAGCAGCGCCACCAGCTTGGCGGTGTCCATGGCGCTGCCGCCGCCGAGTCCCACGACAGCGTCCACGCCCGAGGCGCGGGCCTCCGTCACGGCTGCCTGCACCGAGGCCTCGGGCGGATCGGCTTCGACCCGGTCGTAGAGGGTCAGGGCCACTCCCGCCGTGGCCAGGCTCGCAAGCGCCGCGTCCAGCAGACCGCTGCGGGCCAGGAAGGCGTCGGTGACCACCATGGCGTGCCGCGCGCCGAGGGCCTTCAGCTCCTCCCCGAGACGGCCGGAGACGCCGTCCTCGACCCGTATCCGCGGCGTAGTCTGGAACGTGAACTGGCTCATGGGCGCTAGTACCGGCGGCGGGAGGGCCCGTTAACGCTTGAAGAGTCGCGGAAAGGCCATGAAGGCCTTATACTACGGCCTCAAGCCCGAAGGCGTAACCGGTCCGTGCTGAAAGCGCTGTTTCCCAAAAAGCCCGGAACGGAACCACTGGCTCAGGCGATGGAGGCCTGCCGCTGGCACCTTGCGCTCGCCTTCGGCTTCTCCGCGCTGGTCAACATCCTCTACCTGGCGCCGACCCTCTACATGATGCAGGTCTACGACCGCGTCGTGCCGACGGGCGGCCTTCTGACACTGGTCTTCGTCACGATCGTCGTGGCCTTCGCGCTCGCGACGCTCGCCTTCCTCGATCACATCCGCTCGCGCATTCTCATCCGCGCCGGCCTGCGGCTCGACCGCCAGCTGGCCGGCGCTGTGCTGTCGCGCGTGATCGGCTCCAAGGAGGGCGGCGCGCGCGTCTCCCAGGCGATGCGCGAGTTCGACCAGTTCCGCCAGACGCTCAGCGGCCAGGGCGCGCTGGCGCTCTGCGACGCGCCGTGGACGCCGGTCTATCTGCTGTTCTGCTTCCTGCTTCACCCGGCGCTGGGCGCCCTGACCTTCTTTGGCGGCGCGCTCCTCCTGGGTCTGGCTGTGCTCAACGAGCGCTCGGCCAAGCCGAGGATCGAGGCCTCGACCAAGGCTTCGGCCGCCGCCTACGCCGCTCAGGAGACGGTGGCCAGTCAGTCGGAGATCGTGCGCGCGCTCGGCATGCGTCAGGCCCTGATCGCGCGCCAGCTGAAGGAGCGCGGCGTGGCCGTAGCCGCCCAGTCGGACGCCCAGTTCGTCGGCGGCGCCTATTCCGGCACCATCAAATTCCTGCGCCTGATCCTGCAATCGCTGGCGCTGGGCCTCGGCGCCTTCCTGGCGGTGCAGGGCGAGATCTCCGCCGGCGCCATCATCGCCGCGTCGGTGCTGCTCAGCCGGGCCGTCCAGCCGGTCGAGCTGGTCGTCGGCGCCTGGAACGGCATCGTCCAGGCGCGTCAGGCCTGGGCCAATCTGACGGAGCTTTTCGCCTCGACCGCCGGACAGGACGCCGAACGCACCGCCTTGCCGGAGCCCCGAGGTGAGCTGACGGTCGAGGGCGTGGGCGTGCGCGCCCCGGTCGGCGACAAGCCGCTGCTCAAGCATCTGGCCTTCACGGTCGTGCCGGGTGAAGTGCTCGGCGTCATCGGCCCCTCGGGCGCCGGCAAGACGACGCTGGCCCGCATTCTCGCGGGGGGCATGAGCCCGGACGTCGGCAAGGTGCGCCTGGACGGCGCCGACTACGCCGCCTGGGACCCCGAGCGACTGGCCCGCCACATCGGCTACCTGCCGCAGGACTCGATCCTCTTCGCCGGGACCATCAAGGAGAACATCTCCCGCTTCTCGGGCGCGCTCGCCGAAAGCGCGGAGAGCGTCGACGCCAAGGCGGTGGCGGCGGCCAAGGCCGCCGGCGTGCACGAAATGATCCTGCGCCTGCCGCAGGGGTACGACACCCCCCTCGGGCCCGGCGGCCGCGGCCTGTCCGCCGGCCAGTCACAGCGGGTGGCGCTGGCGCGCGCCCTCTATGGCGACCCCTGCCTGCTCATCTTCGACGAGCCGAACTCCCATCTCGACATGGATGGCGAGACGGCGCTGCTGAATGCGGTCAAGGCCGCCAAGGCGCGCGGGGCGGCCGTCATTCTGATCGCCCACCGCACGGGTGTGCTGGCCGTTGCGGATCGGCTCCTGGTCCTCAAGGAAGGCGCCATCGAAGGGCTGGGGCCGCGCGACGAGATCGCCGCCCGCCTGCAGGCCGGCCGACCGTCGGCGCCGCGCGTCGTGAGCGTGAACTGAGATGAGCGCGGCGCCCCATCCCGTCCCGCCGCCGCCCGAGGCCTCGGCCTCGCCGCCGGAGGCCGCGCCCGTGGCCCCGCCGACGCCGCCTGCCCCCGCCGCGCCGCCGCCGGACACGCCGCGCCGCGAGGCCATGAACGGCGGGATAATCGCGGGTCTGTTCTTCGTTCTTTTCCTGGGCTGGGCGGCGCTCGCACCCCTCGACGCCGGGGCCTATGCGCCGGGCAAGATCGTCGTCTCCGGCAGCCGCCAGGCGGTCCAGCACCGCGACGGCGGCGTGGTCTCGGCGCTGCACGTGCGTGAGGGCGACGTGGTCCAGCAGGGCGCCGTGCTGGTCGAGATCTCCGCCGGAGAGCTGCGCGCCACCGAGCGGGGCCTGACCGGCCAGGTCCTGGCCCTACTGGCCCAGCGGTCCCGGCTGGTCGCCGAGCGCGACGGCCTGGACGCTGTGCCGACCCCGCCTGAGTTCTCGAGCCTGACGGGCGCCGACGCCGCCCTGGCCGCCGAGGCGCTCCAGCTCCAGCGCCGCCAGTTCTCCGCCCGCGGCGGGTCGCGCTCTACCCAGGTCGGGGTGCTGAACCAGCGTATCCAGCAGTTGCAGCAGCAGATCATCGGCATCCAGAGGCAGATCGACTCCAACCGTGAACAGCGCCGCCTCATCGGCGAGGAGCTGCAGGGCATGCGCGACCTGGCCGACCAGGGCTACGCGCCGATGAACCGGGTCCGCGCGCTGGAACGCCAGGCCGCCGCCTACGACGGCGAGGAGGGCTCGCTGCGCGCCCAGATCGCCCGCGCCAACGAGGCCATCGGCGAGACCCGCATGCAGATGCTGGGCGTCGGCGCCGAGACCAACGAGGAGGTCGCCGACCTGCTTCGTCAGGTCCAGGTCCAGCTCGACGAGCTGATGCCGCGCCTGACCGCGGCCCGCGAACAGCTGGCCCGCGCCCAGGTCCGCGCACCGGCTTCGGGCCAGGTCGTGGGCCTGTCCATCTTCACTGTCGGCGGCGTCGTCCAGCCGGGCCAGACCCTGATGGAGATCGTGCCTCAGGAAGCCGCCCTGGTGGTCGAGGCCGAGGTCTCCCCCACCGACGCTGACGACCTGCGCATCGGCCAGGAGACCGAGGTCCGCTTTACCGCCTTCCGCGAGCGCGACCTGCCGATCCTGCGCGGGGAGATCACCGCCGTCTCCGCCGACAGTTTCACCGAAGAGCGCACGGGACGCGCCTTCTTCCGCATGACGGTCATCGTCCCGCCGTCCGAACTGGAAAAGATCACCGCGGTGCGTGGCGAGGACAGGGGCCTGCGTCCCGGCCTGCCCGTCGAGGTCGTGGTGCCGCTCAGGAAGCGGACCGCGCTCGAGTATTTCCTCGAGCCGCTGACGCAGAGCCTGTGGCGGAGCTTCCGCGAGCCCTAGGTCGGCGCTAAGGAGCGCCATGCCCTCCGAAAACCCGCCCAGCTGGGGCCCGCTCCGTTCGTTTGGACGGATCCGTTCCCGCACCCTCAAGCCGCGCCAGGCGGCCCTGTTCGACACCCTGCTGCCGCGCATCGCCCTGCCGGACCCGGCGCTGGGCCGGCTGGAGCCGCAGCAGCTGATGCCCGGCGCCGAGGAGGTCTGGCTAGAGATCGGCTTCGGCGGCGGCGAGCATCTGGCCGAGCAGGCCGCGCGCCGTCCCTCAGCGCTGATGATCGGCTGCGAGCCATTCCTCAACGGCGTCGGCTCGGCGCTGCGTCATGTGGAGGAGCGGGGCCTGGAGAATGTTCGCCTGCACGCCGGCGACGCGCGAGACGTCCTGGCGGCCCTGCCGGACGCCTCGCTGGATCGGGTCATGATCCTGTTTCCCGACCCCTGGCCCAAGGCGCGGCACAACAAGCGCCGTCTCGTCCAGCCTGATAGCGCCGCCGAGATCGCCCGGGTTCTGAAGCCGGGCGGACACCTGCGCTTTGTCACGGACTGGAAGGACTACGCCGCCTGGGCGCTCGAGATCCTGGAGAAGACGCCGGGCCTCGTCTGGCTGGCCGAGCGCACCGATGACTGGAACGTCGCGCCCGCCGACCACGTCACCACCCGCTATGAGGAAAAGCGCCTGGGCGATACGCCGCCGATCTTCCTTGAGTTCCGCCGCGAAGCGTAGCAATTAGGGTTCATCTTCAAAAGAAACGGACTGGTCTGATGAGCTTCACCCTGCATGCCGCCGCCCAGCCGATGTTCCTGCGTGGGCTGGACACACTGTCCCACCTCATCGATCGGGCCGCCGCCTCGGGGCTTCCGGAAGCGGAGGTGCTGGACGCCCGCTTGGCGCCGGACATGCGGCCGTTCCCCGACCAGATCCGCATGGCCAGCTTCTCGGCCCGGGGCGCCATGGCGCGGCTGGCCGGCGCCGACTGGCCCAAGACAGCCGACGACGAGGCCTCCCTCGCCGATCTGAAGGCGACGGTGGCGCTCAGCCGCGACTTCGTGACGAGCCTTTCGCCGGACGCTTTCGAAGGCGCCGAGACGCGGCCTGTCCAGCTGAAGTTCCCGGGGATCGAACTGAACTTCGTGGGCGAAGGCTATCTGACCAGCTTCGCCCTCCCGAACTTCTATTTCCACCTGACCACGGCCTACGCCATCCTGCGCCACAAGGGCGTGGAGCTGGGCAAGCGCGACTTCCTGGGTCAGCTGGCGCTGGTCTAGAGCAGCCGGATCTCGCGCAGGCGCTGCATCAGATAGTCCTGGGCCGTGATCGGCTCGGGATAGCGGTTCGGGTTGTCGGGCGTGACGCAGCTCTCCAGCGTCCGGATCTCGTAGTCCGGGTTGAAGTGCAGGAAGAACGGCGTCGAGTAGCGCGAGAAGCCGCGCCGCTCCGGCGCGGGGTTCACCACCCGGTGCGTCGTCGACGGCAGGACGTGGTTGGTCAGCCGCTGCAGCATGTCCCCGACATTGACCACGATGGCCCCCGGCGGCGGGTTGATCGGCAGCCACTGGCCGTCGCGGTCCTTGACCTGCAGGCCGGCCTCCTCGGCGCCGAGCAGCAGGGTGATGACGTTGATGTCCTCGTGCGCGCCCGCCCGCACGCCCGGCGCGTCCGCCGGGATCGGCGGATAGTGCAGCAGGCGCAGCACGCTATTGCCCTCACGCACCGTCGGCTCGAAGAAGCCGTCCTCCAGCTTCAGATAGCGGGCGACGGCGGCCAGCAGCTTTAGCCCCAGCGCGTCGAGCGCCTTGAACATCGCATAGACGTGCTCGTGGAAGTGCGGGACCTCGCCCGGCTTAAGATTGGCGCGCATGTACTGGCGGTAGGGATGCCCCTCCGGCAGTTCGCGGCCGGTGTGCCAGAACTCCTTGAGGTCGACGACGTCGGCGTCCTTGGCCGCCTCGGTGCCGAACGGCGTATAGCCCCGCGCCCCGCCCGTGCCCGGCTCGTGATAGGCGCGCTTAACCTCGGCCGGCAGGGCGAAGAAGGCTTTGGCGTCAGCCAACGCCCGATCGATGACCGCCTGGTTCAGACCGTGATCCGACACCACGGCGAAACCGTAGCGTTGCCAGGACGCGCCCAGATCCTGGGCGAAGCCGTCGAAGTCGCTTGCGTAGCGGCTCATCGAAACGGGGGCGAAGGCGGAGGAAGGCTCGGACATCTCGGGACCTGCGGAACGGGCAGGGCGGTCTAGCCGAAATCCGCTGGCCGCTAAAGCGGAGCCTCAGGCCCGAAGCTTTGCTATAAGAAGGCAAGCTTTGCAGGAACCGTCGCTATCTCGCGGCGTTTAGGGCGGGGCTTATCCGGAGAGAACGCCATGAACCTCAAGATCCTCACCCTGGGCGTGAGCGCCGCGGCCCTCGTCGCCGCCGGCTGCACCACCACTGATCCGTACCGGTCCAATCCGCCGCGCAACAACACCGGCACGGGCGCCATCGTCGGCGCGGTGGCCGGGGGCCTGCTCGGCTACCTGACCAACACCTCCGACTCCGAAGAGGGGCGCACCAACGCCCTGATCGGCGCTGGCGTCGGCGCGCTCGCGGGCGCGGCGGTCGGCAACTACATGGATCGCCAGCAGCGCGAGCTTGAGCAGCAACTGTCCGGCTCGGGCGTCGGCGTGGCGCGCGAAGGCGACACCCTGATCCTGCGCATGCCCTCGGACGTGACCTTCGCGACCGCCAGCGCCAACATCGACAGCCGCTTCTATGCGGTGCTCGACGACGTCGCCCAGGTGCTGAACACCTATGACCAGTCGATCGTCGACATCGTGGGTCACGCGGACTCGCGCGGGGAGCTGGCCTACAACCAGACCCTGTCCGAACAGCGCGCCTCGTCGGTCGCGGGCTATCTGATCAACCGCGGCGTGCTGCGCGAGCGCCTGTACGTCGCCGGCATGGGCGAGACGGCGCCGATCGCGTCGAACGACACAGAGCAGGGCCGGGCCATGAACCGGCGCGTTGAGATCGTGATCCGTCCGTTCCGCGGCTGATCCGGGATCCAGACCGAACAGGTACGGCCGCTCCGCATGGAGCGGCCGTTTCCTTATGTCGCACCCTCTTGCGCAGTTCCGCCGACCGGTGTTCCTTGCGTTTCGCGGGAGGGGCGAATTGGACCGGCGCGGCGAGCACGACATCTACGAAGGCGACGAGATCGCCAGCCTGCTCAAGGGCCTGCGTCTGGCGGTCATCGCGCTGGTGTCCGCCGTCGTCACCGCCGGGCTGGTCATCGGGGTCGGTGAGAACCTCAAGTCGGGCTCCGAGACCCCCGCGTTCATCCTCGTCTCGGGCCGCTAGGTCCCACATTACAGCGCTGTAAGTGTTCGCCTCCGGTTTGGGGGGCTAGGGTCCCCGCCTCTGTTCTGGTGAGGTCGGGGTTTTCCATGTTCAAGCGCGCGCTCGTCGTGTCTGTCGCCGTGGCGGCTGTTCTCTCCGGGGCACCGGCCCTGGCCCAGGAAGCGGCCCAGACCGCGGCCCAGTCGGCGGCCTTGAACGCGCCGCCCGCCACGCCCGAAGTCCCGGCGCTCGACTACCGCCACCGCACGCTCGACAACGGCCTGCGCGTCTACACCCTGCAGGACCGCTCCTCACCGACCGTCTCGGTCCAGGTCTGGTACGATGTCGGCTCCAAGGACGACCCGCAGGGGCGCTCGGGCTTCGCCCACCTGTTCGAGCACATCCTGTCGCGGATGACCCGCAACATCCCGCGCGGCTACATCAACACCCTCGTCGAGGACGTGGGCGGCTCGCGCAACGCCTCCACGGGTCCGGACTACACCAACTATTTCGAGGTGGTGCCGTCGCACTTCCTGGAGACTATGCTGTGGACCCACGCCGAGCGCATGGACCGGCTGGTGGTCGACGCCGAGATCTTCGACGCCGAGCGCTCCATCGTGCAGGAGGAACTGCGTCAGCGCGTGCTGGCCACGCCCTACGGCCGGCTCCAGCGCTTCGTGATGATCAACAACTCCTGGCGGGTGTCGCCCTATCATCGGCCGGGCATCGGCTCGATCGAGGAGCTGAACGCCGCCACGGTCGATGACGCGCTCGCCTTCCACGACGCCTACTACCGCCCCGACAACGCCGTGCTGGTCGTCTCGGGCGACTTCGACCAGGCCCAGCTGGACGCCTGGATCGACGAGCACTTCGGCCCGATCCGCGCGCCCGATCGTCCGATCCCGCGCTTCACGGCCGAGGAGCCGGTCCGCGAAGGTCCGCGCAGCGTCACCGCCTACGCCCCGAACGTTCCGCTCCCGGCCATTGTCTGGTCCTATCCGGCCCCGCCGGTGAACCACCCCGACACGCCGGCGCTCCAGGTGCTGGACGCCATCCTGACCTCTGGCGACTCCTCGCGATTCCACCAGGCCCTGGTGCGCGGCGGCGTGGCCGCCAGCGCGGGCGCCTACAACTATCAGCTTGAGGACGGCGGCTTCTACGGACCGCAGATCATCGTCTCGGGCGAAAGCGACATCGAGTCCGCCGAGGCCGCCCTGCAGGCCCAGATCGACCTGATCCGCACGACACCCGTGACCGAGGCCGAGCTGGCCGAGGCCCGCACCGAGATCGTCGCCGGCGCCCTTCAATCGCGCCAGACCGCGATGGGGCGCGGCTTCGCCCTGGCCGACGCGATCATGACGGCCAACGACCCGGACTTCGCCGACGAGAATCTGGAGCGCGTCGCCCAGGTGACGGCCGCCGACGTGCTGCGCGTGGCCCAGACCTATCTGCGCGACGACCAGCGCGTCTCGATCCGCTACCTCGACGAGAGCCAGCGGCCGGAAGGCGCTGCCGACCCCGTCGCGCCCTCGGTCGAGCGCTACGGCCTGGACCTGCCGCCGAACCAGCGCCCGCTGGTGACCCACGCCTCGGACGCGGAGCGCGTGCCGCCGCCGGCGCCGATCGAGCCCCGCTCGCCCCTGCCGCCGCAGTTCTCGGAGCGCACCCTGTCGAACGG
>CBIHLR010000068.1:0-12158 GCA_966210875.1 uncultured Brevundimonas sp.
TACGTCCTGATCCGTCAGGCGGGCGAGTCCGGCCAGCTCTACGGCTCGGTCACCGCGCGCGACATCGCCGACGCCATCCAGGCTGAGGGCGGCAAGGTCGAACGCAGCCAGGTCGTGCTGAACCTGCCGATCAAGACTCTCGGCGTCCACGAAGTGCAGGTCCGCCTGCACGCCGAGGTCACCGTGACGGTCAAGGTCAACGTGGCCCGTTCGGCCGACGAGGCCGAGCGTCAGGCCCGCGGCGAAGACGTCATCCGCAGCCAGTTCGACGAGGAGCGCGAGCTCGCCGCCGAACAGGCCAAGGACCTCTTCGAAGGCGGCGCCGGCCAGCAGGAAGGCTTCGGCGAAGAAGCCTGACTTTCGCCGCAAGCTTGACGACGATTGGAAGGCGCGCCCCTGTGGGCTCGACTTTCTTCTTTCCGGGATCCCGCATGAAGACCGTCCTCGCGGCCGCCGCCCTCGCCTCCGGCCTGCTGCTGGCCCCGTTCGCCCAGGCCATGCCGGTCAGCGAGTTTCTCGAGGAGGCCGAGGACATCCCGATGAACCCGACCGCCCTGCTTCGCTCAGACGCACGTCGGTTGATGGGCGAACTTCAGGGCGCCTTCCGCACCGTGCGCGACGAATACCGCGCGGACCGCGACGCCGGACGCCCGACCGACTTCTGCCCGGCCGAGGGCACGCGCATGTCGATGTCCGCCGAGGACCTGCTCGCCCGGTTTCGGTCGATCCCGCCCTCGCGGCGGCACATCAGCGTGACCCAGGCGATCCGGGAATGGATGGCGGAACGCTACCCCTGCTGACGGCCGTCAGCTGTTGGCGCAGGTGATGTAACGATAGGAGTCCGAGCCGGTCCAATAGCAGTTGCGCGCCTGGCCGGTCGTGGGATTGATCATCCAGACCTCGCCGCCCTGGCCGTTGTCGAAGGAGCCTGCGGGCTCCCAGCGGCCGCCGGACTGGGCCTGGGTGGGCTGCGGTCCGGCCAGGCCGGCGACGAATCCGGCGGCCACCAGGGCGGCGGCGAGGGCGATCTTCTGAAGTGTCATGTGCGTCTCCTTTCAGTTGAGAGACGTCAGACTGCACAGCCTGGGGCCCGCAGACACCTATCGGAGACTGACGGCGCTCAGCCTGCGAGAAACCGACTGATCCACTCGCCCAGCAGGGTACGGTCGTTGGGCCGCCCCAGGCTGGCGATGGCCTGGTCTGCGAAGGCGTCGTCGAACCGGTCGCCGCGTCGGCCGTCGACCAGGGCGGCGGCGTAGGCGGGCGTGAACTCCGGATGCGGCTGAAGCGAGATGGCGTCGGCGCCATAGGCCAGGCCTGCATAGGGGGTGAAGTCGCTGGCCAGCCAGACGCGGGAGCCCGGCGGTTGATCGACGACCTGGTCCTGGTGAGAGGCGGGGATGGCGACCTCCTCCGCCGACGGCTGCATCCAGCTTTCTTCGGACACGACGCGATAGGCCTGCAGCCCCACGCCCCAGCCCTTGTCGGACTTGATGACGCGGCCGCCGAAGGCCTGAGCCATGGCCTGGTGGCCGAAACAGACGCCGACCAGCCTGGTGCGGCCGCGCGCACCCCGGAGCCAGTCCAGCAGGCCGGCGATCCACCTGTCGCCGTCATAGACGCCCGAAGCCGAGCCGGTCAGGAGGGCGGCCCCGTACCCGGTGGGGTCGGGCAGCTCCCCGGCCTGGACGTCGAAGGTCGTGGCCACGACGCCGTCGCCCAGCATCGCCTGCAGCATCTCGGGATAGCCGCCGAAGCGCGGCTCCAGCGCGGCGGGCGGCCGGCCGGTCTTCAGGATCGCGATGTTCAAGCTTTCCGCCTCAGGAATTTCAGGCCGGACCAGTCCGCGTCGATCGCGCAGACCTTCACGTCGACCCAGCCGGTGGGAAGGATGATCTCGCGCACGCCGTCCTCGGTGAGGTCGACGAACAGCGAGGACGTCTTCTTGGGCCAGGAGACCCAGACCATGCCGCCCTCGGGCCTGTGGCCGAAGGCGGTCGGCGCCTTGGCCTCCAGGTCGGCGCGGTCGCGCACGAACAGGTGCAGGATCCTGGCGCCGGGGTCAGGCCCGTCGATGATGCGCACGCCCTCGGGCAGCGGTTCGACGAGCGGGCGATAGTTCGGCGGCGCATCCATCACGGCCAGAGTGTCGCCCGGCCTGATCCCCAGCTTTGCCGAAAGCGGCTTGCCCGAATAGCCGGCCGTCCCGCTCATGCGCCGGCCCCGATCAGCTCCGCGAGCTTGGCGTCGAGCCCCTCCTCAGGGAAGTCCCGCGCCATCCACCAGTCCTGCAGGTCCCGCAGCACCTGGCCCAGGCGCGGGCCGGGCTCCAACCCGGCCTGGCGCAGCTCAGCCCCGCCGATCGGAAAGCGCGGCGGCGTCCAGGCTTCGGCGAGATCGAGCAGCGGCCAGGCCCCGGCGTAGCGGCCCGGCTCGGCCGCCCAGGCGCGCATGACGCGGTCGATGAAGACCTTCCTGCCCAGCCGGTAGATGGCCACCCGCGCCGGGTGGGGGTCCATGCCCAGCCTCACCTCGACGAAGTCCGGCAGGGCCGCCAGCAGGCGATCGCGCAGGGCGTTGGACAGGCGCAGCTTCGCCGCCGCGGCCTCCACCATCTCCCAGTCCGCCGCCAGCAGGGCCGACAGGCGAAGCGCGGGGTCCTGGGACAGGCCGACCATCGCCTCGAACAGGGGCAGATCCAGTTCGAACGGCAGGGCCTCTTCGAGCACGCCCGTCTCGTTCATGAGCCGCACGGCGCCGACCGGGTCAGGGGCCGCCAGGAGCTTCATCAGCTCCGCGGAAATCCGCTCGGCCGAGAGCTGGCTGATCCCCGCCTTCAGATTCGCGCAGGCGGCCAGGCCCGGCGCGTCCGGCTCGCTGCGGCCGTACCAGGCATGGAAGCGGAAGAACCGCAGGATGCGCAGATAGTCCTCGCGGATGCGCGCCTCCGGTTCGCCGACGAAGACGATGCGGCCCGCGCGGCAGTCCTCGACTCCCTGCCCGGTCGGATCGAACACTTCGCCCGTCCGGTCGGCATAGAGCGCATTCAGCCGGAAGTCCCGGCGCGCGGCGTCCTCGGCCCAGTCGGTGGTGAAGGCCACCACGGCGCGGCGGCCGTCGGTCGCCACGTCACGGCGCAGGGTCGTGACCTCGAAGCCCCGTCGGCCGCTGATGGCCGTCACCGTGCCGTGCTCGACCCCCGTCGGCGCGAACTTCAGGCCGGCCGCCTCCAGCGCGGCCATGGTCCGGTCCGGCGTCAGGGTGGTGGCGATGTCCACGTCCGCGACCGGCTCGCGCAACAGGGCGTTGCGCACGCAACCGCCCACGAACCGCGCTTCACCGCCTGCGCCCTCCAGGGCGTCGATGACGGCCAGGGTCTCGGGCGCGGTCAGCCAGGCCTGAGCCGGCGGCAGGCGGATCACGCCGCGTCCTCCGCCCGGTCGTGCAGGCGCGCATGCAGCGCCCGGATCATCCCCGCCGTCGCGCCCCAGATGTAGCGCTCGCCGTAAGGCATGGCCCAGAAGAAGCGCTCCGCCCCCTTCCAGTGTAGCGACTCCTGGCGGTGGTTTGCGGTGTCCATGAGGAAGTCCCATGGGACCTCGAAGACGTCCGCCACCTCATCGAGATTCGGCGTCACCTCAAAGGGCGGGTCGACCATGGCCACCACCGGGGTGACCAGGAATCCTGTGCCGGTCTCGTAGGTGTCCGACAAACCCAGCGGCCTCACCCGGCCCGGATCCAGGGCGATCTCCTCCCAGGCTTCGCGCAGGGCGGCCTCGACCGGGCCCTCGCCAGGATCGAGCCGGCCGCCGGGGAAGGCGACCTGGCCCGTGTGACTTGCAAGGCTGTCGGACCGCCGGGTCATCAGGACCTTCACGCCATCATCGCGCGGCACGATGGGCACGAGCACGGCGGCGGGGCGCAGGGGCCGGGTCACGCGCCGGATCTCCGGGTTGAGGTCGAAGTCTGAGCGCCCGGCCAAGGCGTCTGGCGACCAGCTTTCGGGCGCATCGAGGACGGCGCGAAGTTGGGACTCCAGCTCAGCCGGGGTCACGTCGCTTGACCCAGTTCGAAAGTCTCGCCGCCCGACCGGACGCATAGCCGCTCGCCGTCCCGCTCAGCCATCTCGACCAGTTCGTAGAAGACCGGGCGCTCGATCCGCGCCTCCAGGCCTCTGCGGACGTGGACATAGGGCGCGGGCGCGCCGTCGGCGCCCTGCTCGACCCGGATCGGGTTGTCCGGCCCGGCGATGGTCTCGTCGCCGACGTCGGTTGTGAAAACCAGGTCCTCGCCCCGACGGTCGACCCGCACGGCGCGGAACGGCGCGTCCTCGACCGCGATCTTCAGCTTCTCGACCGGCGTGACCAGGTGGAAACCGTCCGGGTCCTTCCTCAGGATGGTCGAGAACAGCCGGACCAGCTCCTGGCGGCCGATGGGCGAGCCCTCGTGCATCCAGACCCCGTCGCGGCGGATGACGATGTCGATGTCGCCGCAATGAGCGGGATTCCACAGGTGGACGGGTGGCAGGCCGCGCTTTTTCGGCGCGACGGCCTCGGCCAGCGCCGCAAGGCCGGACGGCTTCGGTTGGTCCTCGTGCATTTCTGGGAAGGTGGAAGCCCCGGCCTTCCGGGGCAAGGGCTTTCAGCCGCGTCGAACGGCCCCCTGCGCCTCGGAGCCGTCCAGCGACAGCCACAGCACCCGGCGCGGATCGACGGGTCCGGGCAGGACGGCGTCCGGAGCGGGCTCGAAGCCGAAGCGTCCGAAGTAGGGCCGGTCCCCGACCAGCAGGACGCCGGACAGACCCAGGTAGCGCGCGCGCGCGATCACCGCCTCGCTGAGCACCGCGCCGGCCCCTGTCCCGCGCCAGGGCGCGTCGACGGCAATGGGGCCAAGGAAACCCGCGCGCACGCCGCCGACCTTGATCGGCCAGAGATGGACCGAGCCCATCACCTCGCCCGCGACCCTCAGCACATAGCCGGCGACGGGCTCAGAGCCCTCGCGCAGCCGCTCGGCCGTCTTGGCGTAGCGACCCGGACCGAAGGCGCGCTCGACCACCCGCGCGGCTGCGGCGGCGTCGAAGGGCGTCTCTTCGGACAGGACGAAGGTTTCGAGGGCGGGATCGGCCATGGAGGGCGCCACATAGGGCCGCGCCGTGGCGAGCGAAAGGCGCTTCAGTCCGGCGGCGCGAAATTCGGAGTGCGCTTCTGGGCGAAGGCGGTGAAGGCCTCCATGGCCTCGGGGCTGAGCATCTGGGCGCCGAAGACCTCGCCCTCCTGCTGCATCAGGCTCCACAGCCGCTCGCCGTCGCGCATCAGGCGCTTGGCGCCCTGGATCGAGCCGGGCGCCCGGGACGCCAGGGCCCGGGCCAGGCTGAGCGCCTCCTCGTCGACCCTGTCGGCGGTCACCACGCGGTTGGCCAGGCCCCAGGCGAAGGCGGTGTTGCCCGAAATCGGCTCGCCCAGCGCGAACAGTTCGAACGCACGCTGGTGGCCGATGACCATCGGCAGCAGCAGGGTCGAGGCCGCCTCGGGCGCCAGCGCCAGATTCACGAAGGGCGTGGAAAGCAGCGCGTCCTCGGCGACGACCACCATGTCGCAGTGGAGCAGCAGCGTCAGGCCGATGCCGACCGCCCGGCCCTTCACACCGGCCACGGCCGGCTTCTGCAGGAAGGCCAGCCCCTTCAGGAAGCGGAACACCGCCATGTCGGTCGGCCGCTGGCCGCCCATGGCGATGGCGGCGAAGTCGCCGATGTCGTTTCCAGCCGAGAAGCTGTCGCCCTCGGCGAGGAAAAGCACCACCCGCACGGCGGCGTCGGTCTGGGCCCGCTCCACCGCCTCGGCGAGGTCGGCGTACATGGCCTGGGTGATGGCGTTCTTCTTGTCCGCCCGATCCAGGGTGACGGTCAGGACGCCGCGCTCAAGCGCGGTGCGGATGTGGCTCATGCGGTTCCCCTGTCGGTGGCGGTCCAGCGCCAGACACCGTCCGCGCCGGTCTCCCGGACGGCCAGCCCCCGGCGGGTCAGGCAGTTGAGGTGGGCCAGGCTCTCGCCAGTCGCCATGCCGAGCATGGAGCCGTCCACGGGCCGGGCGAACAGGCTGCCGAACACGTCCACGGCCCGCTTCGGCTCACGGATCGAGCGCAGCAAGCGTTTCAGGGACACGTCGTGCCCGCGCGTCAGGGCGTCCAGCCGCGCATGCACGCCCCGGAACGGCAGGCCGTGCGAGGGCAGGACCAGGACATCGGCCGGGACCTCGCGCTTCAGCCTGGCCAGCGAGTCCAGCCAGTCGCTGAGCGGGTCGGCGTCGGGCTCCGTCGGCCAGACCGAGACGTTGGAGCTGATGGCCGGCAGGACCTGGTCGCCGGAGATGAACACCCCGTCCCGCTCCCGGAGCAGGCAGGCGTGCTCCGGCGAGTGGCCGTTGCCGCCGACGATCCGCCAGGCGTCGCCGCCGATCTCGATCGTTTCGCCTTCGACCAGCCGGACATAGGCCTGCGGAGGCGGGCTGACCGCCTTGCCGAACATGCCGAAGCGGGCCCGCCAGTCCTCGATCTGGTCCTCGGTCCAGCCTGCGGCGCGATAGAAGCGCGCGCCGGCTTCGGGCGCCGGGCCGACATCGGTGACCAGCATGCGCATGGTGACGTATTCCAGCCGGCTCATCAGCAGCGGCGCGTCGAACCGCTCGCACAGCCAGCCGGCCAGGCCGACGTGATCCGGGTGCATGTGGGTGCAGATCACCCGCGTGACCGGCCGCCCTTGAAGCGGCCCCGCGAGCGCCGCCTCCCAGCCGTCACGCGCGGCCGGCCAGTTGAGCCCTGTGTCGACCACCGTCCAGCCTTCGCCGTCCCGAAGGGCCCACAGGTTGATGTGGTTCAGCGAGAACGGGAGAGGCGACCTGAGCCACAGGATCCCGTCGGCGACCTCCACGGCCTCGCCCGGGGCGGGCGCGTCCGCGTAGGGATAGTCCAGCGCCGCCCGCGCCGTCGTCATCTGACCGTCGGCTTGCGCCCGGTCGCCATCGGCCACGCCGTCGCGCAAGACCGTCTCCAATCAAAACTCGCCTCACTTAGCCTCAGTCGCTAAGATGCGTCAAAGGATTGTCCCGCGTCCGGCGGGCGGGCCTTGAGATCGCCGCACGGAAAGGCCACCTGACCCCCATGGTTATGGAACAACTCGACGACGACGCCTTCGTGCGGACCGGAGCGATCAAGCGCCACCGGCCCGAGGACTTCGAGGGCATGCGCCAGGCCGGCCAGCTGGCCGCCGCCTGCCTCGACATGCTGACTGAGCACGTGACGCCCGGCGTCGAGACGGCGCGCCTCGACGACCTGGCGCGCGAGTTCATCCTGGACAACGGCGGCCTGCCCGCCTGTCTCGGCTACAAGGGCTATGGCTTCACCACCTGCATCTCGCCCAACCACGTCGTCTGCCACGGCATTCCGGGCCAGCGGACCAACCTGCGCCTGGACGAGGGCGACATCGTCAACATCGACGTGACCGCCATCGTCGACGGCTGGCACGGCGACACCAGCCGCATGTACCCCGTCGGCCAGATCAACGCCCGCGCGCGCCGGCTGATCGAGACGACCTACGACGCCCTCGACAAGGGCCTGGCCATGGTCAAGCCTGGGAACACCTTCGGCGACATTGGCTGGGCCATCCAGCAGCACGTCGAGGCCCAGCGCATGAGTGTCGTGCGCGACTTCTGCGGCCACGGCGTCGGGCGCGTCTTCCACGACAGCCCCAACGTCCTGCACTATGGTCGCAAGGGCCAGGGCGCGACACTGGAGCCCGGCATGTTCTTCACCGTCGAGCCGATGGTGAACCTCGGCAAGCCGCAGGTGAAGGTCCTGTCGGACGGCTGGACGGCGGTGACCCGCGACAAGTCCCTGTCGGCCCAGTGCGAGCATTCGGTCGGCGTGACCGAGACGGGAATCGAGATCTTTACGGCGAGCCCAGCGGGGCTGTTCAGGCCGACGTTCGGTTAGCGCTTCTCATGCCGGGCTTAGCGCGGAGTTCGAGCCAGTCCTTTGTCATCCCGGCCGAAGCGCGAAGCGCGTAGAGCCGGGACGCATAGAAGCTTCTCTCCTCGGCCCGGTCAGCCCTCAGCTGAACCGGGCCCACCTTGGTTACGAGCGCAGACGTCGGCATACAGGTCCGCCCACCGAGGATTCCCGTCCTCCACCAGTGCAAACTTCCAAGGCCGCAGCCACCGCTTGATCCGCTTCTCGCGCAGGATCGCCTGGTCGACGTAGCGGTGCTCCTCGTACCAGACGAGCTGATCGATGCCGTGCTCAGCTGAGTACGCCGGGGTCAGCCCATCCTTATGCTCGCCCACTCGCCGCACGAGATCGTTGGTCATACCCACGTAGAGATAGCCGCAGGGGCCGCTCGCCAGCATGTAAACATAGAAGGTGCGCATATCCTTCTCCCGGCTCGGCCCTTCCGGGCCGTCCGGGAGGGTTGGCGGTCTGTGCTCCTGTCCCGGCTCTTCGCCCTTTGGGCTTCGGCCGGGATGACAAGCGCCATACTAGACGTTCCGCTTTCGTTCCGCCATACTTGTGGTCGTCGAACGGAGGCGTTCATGAACGCACAGGCCACGGTCCTCGCTTTTCCCGAGCTGTTTTCTCAGGAGACTGGACGCGCCCCGCCGACGCCTAAGCCCACACCCAAACCCCACCACGCCGGTCACCGCGAGCGCCTGCGCGAGCGGGCGAGGAAGGCCGGCCTCGCCAGCCTCCCCGACTACGAACTGCTCGAACTCTTCCTGTTCCGCAGCCAGCCGCAGGGGGACGTCAAGCCGCTCGCCAAGGCGCTCCTGGCGCGGTTCGGATCGCTTGGCGCCGCCATGGGGGCGTCGCTGGAGGAGCTGACCTCCGTTCGGGCCGAGGACACCAAGGGCCGGACCAAGACCGTCGGGGTCGAGACGGCGCTCGATCTGATGGCCCTGCACGAACTGTCCCGCCGGGTGGCGGGGGAGGTGGCGGCGCCGCGCAAGGTGATCTCGTCCTTCACCGCGCTCATGGACTACGTGCGCGTGACCCTCCAGCATCAGGCGCGCGAGCAGTTCCGTGTGCTGTTCCTCGACCGCAAGAACCAGCTCATCGCCGACGAGTTGATGGGCCAGGGGACCATCGACCACGCGCCGGCCTATCCGCGCGAGGTGGTGAAGCGCGCGCTCGACCTGCACGCCTCGGCCATCATCCTCGTGCACAATCACCCGTCGGGCGACCCGACGCCCAGCCAGGCCGACATCGACATGACCCGCCAGATCATGGACGCGGGACGTCATCTCAAGATCGAGGTCCACGACCATCTCATCGTCGGCCGCCAGGGTGTGGCAGGGTCGCGCGAGGACCGCCGTGTCGTCAGCCTGAAGGCGATCGGCGCGATCTGAGGCAGGAGGCCACCAATGGCTATTGAGCCAGTATCCGTCGAGGTTCGAGTTCCGCTGCTGGTCGAGGACGCGTTCGATCTGTTCACCCGGCGGATCGGCGAGTGGTGGCCCCTCGCCTACACCTTCGCGGGCTCCCGGACCGAGACGGTGGCCGTCGACGAAGGTCAGGGCGGCCGCTGGTTCGAGCGCGACGATGACGAACGGGAGACGTCCTGGGGCGAAATCCGCGCATGGCGCGCGCCGGACATGTTCACCGCCGCCTTCGCCGTCAGCCCGACCCGATCTCCCGAACCCCCTGGACAGGCCAGCGAGGTGACGATCACCTTCGAACCGGACGGGCTCTATACGCGTGTGAGCGTGCACCATCACGACTGGGAGCGGCACGGACCGCAGGCTCAG
The DNA here is from genome assembly GCA_966210875.1 of uncultured Brevundimonas sp. GTDB lineage: Bacteria > Pseudomonadota > Alphaproteobacteria > Caulobacterales > Caulobacteraceae > Brevundimonas. The sequence goes on from CBIHLR010000068.1 coordinate 9,795, forward strand.
GCCATGCGCGACGGTATGGCGTCGGATCAGGGCTGGCCCGTCATCCTGGCCGAATATCTCCGCGCCGCCCGCCGCCAGGGCGCCGCCGAGGTCTAGCCAAGCCGAACGGTTTGGAGCCCAATCGCCGGGCGGCGACTCGGCCGCGGTTTCGGCGGCCTTCATGAGCTCCCCTGCCCCTGTCCCCTCCGAGCGGCGCTCCAACGCTACGCTCGCGGCCTTCGCGGCCTCCTGCCTGCCCTATGCGGCGCTCGGTCTGCCGGTCTACGTCACCCTACCGGAATTCTACGCCAGCCACGTCGGCGTGCCGCTGGCGGCGGTCAGCCTGGTCTTTCTGATCGTGCGGCTGGCCGACATCGTGGTCGATCCGTTCCTCGGCATGGTCATCGACCGGACCTCGACCAGATGGGGCCGCTACCGGGTCTGGATGGCCGCCGCCGCGCCGATCCTGATGGGCTCGGTCGCCATGCTGTTCTTCGCGCGCGAGGGCGCCTCGGCGCTCTATCTCACGGCCTGGCTGGTCATCATGTACCTGGGCTACTCCATCAGCCTGCTCAGCCAGATGAGCTGGGCCTCGATCCTATCGCCCGACTACGATCAGCGCAGCCGGATCTACGGCTGGTGGCAGGTCGCCAACATCCTCGGCGTGCTGGCGGTGCTGGCCATCCCGGCCATCGTCCAGGGCCCGCTGGGCGGCGACTACATCGAGGCGGTCCGAGCCCAGGGCTGGTTCATCATCGGCCTGCTGCCCATCGCCCTGTTCATCACCATCCGCTTCACGCCCGAGCCGCTGAACGCTGCGCCGCCGCCGCACGGGGGTCTGAGCGCCACCTTCGCCCTCATCGCCAAGCCGGTGATGCGCCGGCTCCTCCTGTCGGACCTGCTGCTCGGCGCGGCGCGGGGCCTGATCGGCGTGCTGTTCTTCTACTTCTTCGAGCAGGCCCGTGGCTTCGACCGCGAGCAAACCTCGATCATGCTGCTGGTCTATTTCGTTGCGGGTCTCGTCGGGGCTCCGATCTGGGCGGCGCTGGCCACTCGCATCGGCAAGCATATCGCGCTCGCCGTGGCCTCGGTCTTCTTCGCCGTGACCTTCGCGGCCGCGACCCTGCTCGTCCCGGCGGGGAACTTCCCGCTGGCGCTGGGCGCCATCTTCATCACCGGCCTGGCCTTCGGATCAGGCGACCTGCTGCTGCGGGCCATGATGGCGGACGCCTCGGACGTAGTGCGGCTCGAGGACGGCGCGGACCGGACCGGCCTGCTGTTCTCGATCCTCAACGCCACCTCGAAGCTGGGCTACGCCTTCTCCGTCGGGGCGTTCGCGGTGCTGGAGTGGATGGGTTTCCAGGCCGAGGCCGGCTCGGTGAACTCGCCGGAGGTGATCCAGGGACTGACCTGGCTATTCATCGCCGCGCCCGGCGTGCTGCTGCTGCTGACGGCCTACGTCGTGCGCCTCTATCCTCTCACTGAAGACCGGCACCTGGCCGTTCGGACGGAGCTCAAGGCGCGTGGGGGCCAGGCATGAGCCAGGCCATCGACCGTCTGAACGCCATCATGGCCCGCCTGCGCGATCCCGAGGGCGGCTGCCCCTGGGATGTCGAGCAGACCTTTAAAACCATCGCGCCCTACACGCTGGAGGAGGCTTATGAGGTCGCCGACGCCATCGAACGCGGCGACTTTGACGCCCTGAAGTCGGAGCTGGGCGATTTGCTGTTCCAGGTCGTCTTCCACGCCCGCATGGCCGAGGAGCAGGGCCTGTTCGCCTTCGACGACGTCGCCCGCGCCATCGCGGACAAGCTGGAACGCCGCCATCCCCACGTCTTCGGCGACGAGGCGGCCAAGGCGGACGGCGCCGCCCAGAAGCAGCGCTGGGAGGACATCAAGGCCGAAGAGCGCAAGGCCATGGCCCAGCACGGCGTGCTGGACGACGTGCCGGTCGGCCTGCCCGCGCTGGCCCGCGCCGCCAAGCTGACCAAACGCGCCGCCCGCGTCGGCTTCGACTGGCCCTCCACCGCCGAGGTCGTCGACAAGCTGGACGAGGAGGTGGCCGAGCTGAAGGCGGAGCTCGCCGCCGGCGACAGGGAAAAGGCCGCCGAGGAGCTGGGCGACCTGCTGTTCGTGATGGCTAATCTGGCCCGCAAACTGGGCGTCGAGCCCGAGGACGCGCTGCGCGCCGCCAACGCCAAGTTCGTCCGCCGATTCGCCTTCATCGAGGCGGAGCTGGCCAAGGACGGCCGGACGCCCGAGCAGTCGGACCTGGCGGAGATGGACGGCTTGTGGGACGCGGCCAAGGCGGCGGAGCGATCCTCCGGCTAGGGCCGGACGGTGGCTGGGGAACTAGGACTCGAACCTAGAATGACGGTACCAAAA
>CBIHLR010000069.1:0-12151 GCA_966210875.1 uncultured Brevundimonas sp.
GGGCGAACTTGCCGCCGTTGTCGGCGAACTGCCAGATCGGCAGCTTGTTCAGGTCGGCGTGGTCACGCCGCCAGGCCAGCTTGGTGAACTCATTGTCGGTCGAGCCGCCGAGCACCACGGTGTCGCGGTCTTCGAAGTCCTTACCGAGGCGGGCGAACTCGGCGATTTCGGTCGGGCAGACGAAGGTGAAGTCCTTCGGATAGAAGAAGATGACCTTCCACTTGCCGGGGAAGCTGTCCTGGGTGACGGCTTCGAAGGCCGACTGGCCGTTCTCTTCGTGGCTGTTGAAGCCGGGCTTCACGCCCACGATCTTGAAGTCAGGAAGTTTCTGGCCGACGCCGAGCATCTGGTTCTCCGTGCGAAAATGAATCGGCGACGCGGGGGAAGCGCGTCGCCGTGCCCTCCAGATGGGCTTTCGCGTCCGCGAAGTCAAATCGATCATTTCGCGCACGCACATAAGCTCCGCTTATAGGCTAAGCGTCGAATATATTGCGGTTATCGAGACTTGTGTTGGCGGAGCAAGCGTTGCTGCGGATGCGAACGGCCTGAGTTTGATAAGTTTTTCTGTTCCTGCGCCCAAGCTTTATCGATTTGTCTTGGGCCAATTGGCGAGCCTAGGGTTTCGGTTCGCCCCGGAACAGGAGAGCCCCCGATGGACGGCAACCAAGGCAGCCCGCTCAGCGATCCCAACAAGGAGCGCGCGGCGCGCCGCTCCCTGCTGGGGCGCACCAACCGCGACTGGTGGCCCAACCACCTGTCGGTCGACATCCTCCACCAGCAGGGCCGCACCGGCGACCCGATGGGGGACGACTTCGACTACACCGAGGCCTTCAAGAAGCTTGACTATGAGGCGGTCAAGCGCGACCTCCACGCCCTGATGACCGACAGCCAGCCCTGGTGGCCGGCCGACTATGGGCACTACGGCCCCTTCTTTATCCGCATGGCCTGGCACTCCGCGGGCACCTACCGGACCGGCGACGGTCGCGGCGGGGCGGGTTCGGGCCAGCAGCGCTTCGCGCCCCTCAACTCTTGGCCGGACAACGGCAACCTGGACAAGGCCCGCCGGCTGCTCTGGCCGATCAAGCAGAAGTACGGCGCGAACCTCAGCTGGGCGGACCTGATGATCCTGGCCGGCAACGTCGCCATCGAAAGCATGGGCGGGCCGGTGTTCGGCTTCGGCGGCGGCCGCGCCGACGTCTGGGAGCCCGAGAAGGACGTCTACTGGGGCACTGAGGAGCAGTGGGTCGGGGACGAAGGCTCCGAGACCCGCATCCAGCCCGACAAGCAGATGGCGCTCGAGGAGCCGCTGGCCGCCATCCAGATGGGCCTGATCTACGTCAATCCGGAAGGTCCGGGCGGCGTGCCGGAGGCGCTTCAGTCCGCCCGCGACATCCGCGAGACCTTCGCACGCATGGGCATGAACGACGTCGAAACCGCGGCTCTGACCGCCGGCGGCCACACCTTCGGCAAGGCGCACGGGGCCGGCGACGCCAAGAAGGTGGGCGTCGCCCCCGAGGGCGCCGACATCGCCCAGCAGGGCCTGGGCTGGATCTCCGGCCACGAGAGCGGCATGGGCGATCACACGATCACTTCAGGCATCGAGGGCGCATGGACGCCGACGCCGATCACCTGGGACATGTCCTATTTCGACATGCTGCTGGACCATGAGTACGAGCTGACCCTCAGCCCGGCCGGCGCCAAGCAGTGGCACCCGGTGGGCGATCCGCCCGAGACCCTCGCTCCGGCCGCGCACACGCCGGGCAAGAAGGTCCCGACGATGATGACCACGGCCGACATGGCCTTCAAGGTCGACCCCATCTATCGCCCGATCATGGAGCGCTTCCGCGCCGACCCGGCCTATTTCGCTGACCAGTTCGCGCGCGCCTGGTTCAAGCTCTGTCACCGGGACATGGGACCCAAGGCCCGCTACCTCGGCCCGGAGGTCCCGGCCGAGGATCTGATCTGGCAGGACCCCATCCCGCCGCACACCGGCCCTGCCCTCACCGACGCGAACATCCGGTCGCTGAAGGACCGCATCGCGGCGTCCGGCCTGTCGGTCGCCGACCTGGTCCGCACGGCCTGGGCCTCGGCGGCGACCTGGCGCGGGTCCGACCACCGCGGCGGCGCGAACGGCGCTCGCATCCGGCTCGCGCCCCAGAAAGACTGGGAGGTCAATGAACCGGCCAAGCTGGCCAAGGTTCTCAAGGCCTATGAGGACATCAAGGCGGCGTCCGGCCTCAACGTCTCGATCGCGGACCTGATCGTGCTGGGCGGCTCCGTCGGGATCGAGCAAGCGGCCAGGGCCGCCGGCAAGACCATCGAGGTCCCCTTCACCCCAGGCCGCACCGACGCCACCGAGGAGCAGACCGACGCCGAAAGCTTCAAGGTGCTGGAGCCGCGCGCCGACGGCTTCCGCAACTATCTGCAGGTCCAGTTCAACGTGCCGACCGAGGAGCTGCTGGTCGACCGGGCCCAGCTGCTGGGCCTGACCGCCCCGCAGATGACGGTGCTGGTCGGCGGCCTGCGGGTGCTCGGCGCCAACTGGAACGACTCCAAGGACGGCGTCTTCACCGACCGCCCGGGTCAGCTGACCAACGACTTCTTCGTCAACCTGCTCGACATGCGTACGGCCTGGAAACAGGTCGACGACACCTCGGACGAGACCTTCGTCGGCTCGGACCGGGCGACGGGCGAGAAGCGCTGGACCGCCACGCGGACCGACCTGGTGTTCGGCTCCAACTCGCAGCTGCGGGCGCTGGCGGAGGTCTACGCCTCGGCCGACGCGGGCGACAAGTTCGTGCGCGACTTCGTCTCGGCCTGGGTCCAGGTCATGGAGAACGACCGCTACGACCTGCCGAAGACGCGCAAGCGCAACAAGGCGGCCGGCTTCAGCTGAGGCCAAGCCTGATCAATACGGATGGCGCTGGGCATAGGAACCGCTTATGTCCAGCGCCATGCTGCCCACCCTTCGCCAGCTCCAGTATCTGAAGCTCCTGGCCGAGCACGCCTCGTTCAGTCGGGCGGCCGAGGCCGCGCACGTCAGCCAGCCGGCCCTGTCGGCCGGGGTGCAGGAGCTGGAGAAGATCCTCGGCGCGCCCGTTGTCGAACGCACGCGGGGCGCGGTCCAGCTCACCGCCGTGGGCGCGGAGGCCGTCAAGCGAGCCGAGGATGTGCTGGCCCGCACCGAGGATCTGGTGGAGGCCGCGCGCAACGCCGGCCGTCCGCTGTCGGGCCGGTTCCGGCTGGGCGTCATCCCGACCATCGCGCCCTTCCTGCTGCCGGCCAAGCTGCCGGGGCTGAAGACCGCCTATCCCGCCTTGCGCTTGTTCATCCGCGAGGACCTGACCCCCAACCTGGTCAAGGCGCTCAAGGCCGGCCAGCTCGATGCGGCAGTCATCGCCCTGCCCTATGAGGCGCCCGGCATCGACCACGCCCACATCGGCGACGACGAGATCCTCGCCGCCGCCCCCGCCGGCCACCCGCTCGCCGCCGGGGCGACCGTCGCGGCGGGCTCGCTCAGCAGCGACGACCTGATCCTCCTGGAAGACGGCCACTGCCTGCGCGATCAGGCGCTGGCCGCCCTCGACGTCGATCCGCCGAAGGGTGAGGACGTCTTCGCCGCCACCAGCCTGCACACCCTGGTGCAGATGGTCGGCTCGGGCCTGGGCGTCTCCTTCCTGCCCGAGATGGCCGTCCGCGCAGGGCTGGCTGACACGCCCGCCGTCGTGGTCCGCCCCTTCGCCGCCTCTCGCGAGCACCCCCCCAGCCGCGAGATCGTGGTCGCCTGGCGCACCGGCTCCAGCCGCGCCGCCGAGGCCCGGCTCCTGGCCGAGGCGCTTCGGCTCGACTGACGGGTCTCAACCCTCGGCGCGCGCCTTGATGGCCTCGTTCACCGCCTCATAGGCGGCGCGAAGCTTACGTCGGCGGGCGGCAGCCCAATCCTCGCCACGCCAGCCCTCGAAGATTTCGCCGTTGGCGAGGATGCAGCCCTGCCCCTCCCCGAGCGCCTCCAGCTCGAAGTAGCGGCGCGAGCGGGCCATGAAGCCGCGCTTGTCAGCCCAGATCAGCTGGGTCTCGGGTGTCCAGTCGGGAACGGTCACCTGGGCCCGGCGCTCGGGCTCGCCCTCCAGCCGCTCAACGAGCTCCAGGGAGCCGCCGATGGCGATGCGACCCGAGATCTCGGGATGCAGCGGGTTCCACTCCGACCACCGCTCCAGGTCGGCGATGATCTCCCAGACCCGTTCGGTGGTGGCGGCGACGCCGATGCGATGTTCGATACGAATGGCCATGGCCGCTATCTGCCATGGAGAAACGCGGTGCGCGAGCGCGCCCGTCAGCTTGGCTTCGCGACCGCGAAAGCCCTATATGGCGGGCTGTTCCTCAGACCTCCCCGGCCATGACCTCCCTCAAAGACATCCGCTCGACCTTCATCGACTTCTTCAAGGCCGACGGGCACCTGGAGGTGCATTCCGCGCCGCTCGTGCCGCAGAACGATCCGACCCTGCTGTTCGTCAATGCGGGGATGGTGCCGTTCAAGGACTATTTCACCGGCGCGGCGCGCCCGCCGGCGCCGCGGGCGGTCAGTTCGCAGAAGTGCGTCCGCGCCGGGGGCAAGCACAACGACCTGGACAACGTCGGCTACACGGCCCGGCACCTCACCTTCTTCGAGATGCTGGGGAATTTCTCCTTCGGCGACTATTTCAAGGACCACGCGATCGAGCGCGCCTGGACCCTGGTGACCAAGGACTTCGGCCTGTCACCGGACCGGCTGATGGTCACCGTCTATATCGACGACGACGAGGCTTATCGTATCTGGAAGAAGGTCACGGGCTTTCCGGACCACAAGATCGTCCGCATCGCCGGCTCGGACAACTTCTGGGCCATGGGCGACAACGGGCCGTGCGGGCCGTGCACCGAGATCTTCTACGACTACGGCGAGCACGTGCCGGGCGGCCCTCCGGGCAGCCCGGACGAGGACGGCGACCGGTTCGTGGAGATCTGGAACAACGTCTTCATGCAGTTCGAGAAGGAGAACGACGTCATCGTTCGCGACCTTCCGAAACCTTCGGTCGACACCGGCATGGGGCTGGAGCGGATCGCGAGCGTGCTTCAGGGCAAGAACTCGGTGTTCGACACCGACCTGTTCCGCACCCTCATCGCCGCGTCGCAGGACGCGACCTCGAACAACTCCGCCGAGATGGCGGCCAGCCATCGGGTCATCGCCGACCACCTGCGGTCCTCGGCCTTCCTGATCGCCGACGGCGTGACCCCCTCGAACGAGGGCCGCGGCTATGTGCTGCGCCGGATCATGCGACGGGCCATGCGCCACGCGCACCTGCTGGGGGCGTCCGAGCCCCTGATGCACCGGCTGGTGCCGACGCTCGTGTCCGAGATGGGCGAGGCCTATCCGGAGCTGAAGCGCGCCCAGCCCTTCGTCGAGGACACGCTGAAGCAGGAGGAGCTGCGCTTCCGCACCACGCTCGGACGCGGCATGGCTCTGTTCGAGGGCGCGGTGGCGGACCTGCCGGAAGGCGGCGTCCTGCCCGGCCAGACGGCCTTTTCGCTCTATGACACCTATGGGTTCCCGCTCGACCTGACCCAGGACGAGGCGCGCCGGCGCGGCTACACCGTCGACGAGGCCGGCTTCGAGGCGGCCATGACCGAGCAGCGCGACCGCTCGCGCGAGCACTGGAAGGGTTCGGGCCAGGCGGCCTCGGCCGGCGAATGGCTGGCGCTTCGTGACCGCCTCGGGCCTACGGTCTTCACCGGCTATGACGGCGTCGAGGGGACCGGCGAAGTCCTGGTCATCGTCCGCGACGGCCAGGCCGTCGATGCGGCCGAGGCGGGCGAAACCGTCGAAGTCCTGTTCGACCAGACCCCCTTCTACGGCGAGGGCGGCGGCCAGGCCGGCGACAAGGGCTCGGTCGAGTGGCCCGGCGGCCAGGGCAATGTCCTGGACACTTCCAAACAGGCGGGCGGCGACCTCTATGTCCACCGCATCGAGGTGCAGTCCGGCTCGCTGAAGGTCGGCGACCGGGCCACGCTCGAAGTCGGCGCCGACGCGCGCCAGGCGACCCGCGCCAACCACTCGGCCACCCACCTGCTGCACGCGGCGCTGAAGAACGTGCTCGGCGAGCACGTCGCCCAGAAGGGCCAGATGGTCGACCACGAGCGCATCCGCTTCGACTTCAGCCACAACGCGCCCGTCACCGAGGACGAGATCGCGGCCATGGAGGCCGAGGTGAACGCGGTGATCCGCCAGAACCTGCCGGCCGCAACCGAGCTGATGGCGCCTGACAAGGCCATCGAGGCCGGCGCGGTGGCCCTGTTCGGCGAAAAATACGGCGACGAGGTTCGCGTGCTGACGCTCGGCAAGTCGCTGACCGACGAGGCGAAACCCTATTCGGTGGAACTGTGCGGCGGCACCCACGTGGCCCGCACCGGCGACATAGCCCTGTTCAAGATCGTTTCCGAGAGCGGCATCGCGGCCGGTGTGCGGCGCATCGAGGCCCTGACCGGCGAGCCGGCGCGGCAGTATCTGGAGGCCCAGGCCAAGGTGGCCCGCGCGCTGGCGCGCGACTTCAAGATTCAGCCGGGCGACGTGCCGGCCCGGGTCGAGGCCCTGCAGGGCTCGGTCAAGGCGCTGGAGAAGCAGGTCGCCGAGCTGAAGAAGCAACTCGCGCTGGGCGGCGGGTCCGGCGGCGCAACGGCGCCCGAGGAGATCAACGGCGTCAAGCTGATCGCCCGCGTGCTCGACGGCGTCGGCGGCAAAGAGCTGCGCGGCGTGGCCGAGGAGTTCCGCCAGCAGGTCGGGTCGGGCGTCGTCGCCCTCATCGGCTTGGTCGACGGCAAGGCGGCGGTGACGGTTGCGGCCACCGCCGACATGGCCGGCCGCGTCAATGCCGCCGACCTGGCGAAGGCGGCCGTGCTCGCCATGGGCGGCCAGGGCGCCGGCGGCAAGCCCGACTTCGCGCAAGGCGGCGCGCCGGACGGTTCGAAGGCGGAGGACGGTCTGAAGGCGATCCGCGAGGCGCTGGCGGCCTGACCGTCAGCCCTTGTCGGCGCTTTCCAGCGGCACGCCGTACAGCTCCAGCTTGTGGCCGATGAGCTTGTAGCCGAGGCGCTCGGCGATGGCGGTCTTGAGCTGTTCGATCTCGGCGTCGAAGAACTCGACGACCTGGCCGGTCTTGGTGTCGATCAGGTGGTCGTGGTGGTCGTCGCCGGCCTCTTCATAGCGGCTGCGGCCGTCGCCGAAGTCGTGGCGCTCCACAACCCCCGCCTCCTCGAAGAGGCGCACGGTGCGATAGACCGTGGCGATCGAGATGTGCGGGTCCTGGGCCGAGGCGCGACGGTACAGTTCCTCGACGTCCGGGTGATCGTGGGACTCGCCCAGCACGCGGGCGATCACGCGCCGCTGCTCGGTCATGCGCATGCCGCGCTCGGCGCAGAGTTTCTCGATCCGGTCCATAGCGCGGAAGATAGGCTCAGCCGTTCGGAGTGGGAAGCCGTTCGGTGATGTCGAGCGTGAGGATCAGGGCGGCCGCCGCCGGGCCATCGGAACGCGGATAATACCCGGGCCGCCGCCCGGCCTCGACGAAGCCCGCGGCGCGATAGAGGGCGATCGCGGCTGCGTTGTCCTCGGCCACCTCGAGATGCAGCTTTTCGGCGCCCAGGCCGTGCGCCAGTTCGGCCGCGCCCTCGACCAGCGTCCGTCCCAGCCCGCGCCGTCGCGCCGGCGGCTCGACGGCCAGGGTGAGGATCTCGGCCTCGTCCGCGACGACGCGCACCAGCACGAAGCCGCGGTCGCGCTCGAAGGCGACGACGCCGTCCTGGGCGAGAAGTCCCTCGAAGGTCGCGGCGTCCCAGGGCCGGTCGAAGGCCTTCGCATGTAGGGCCGCAAGCCGCGCGGGCAGGCTCACGGATCGATCCCGCCGGGCAGCTTGGCGTCCGGCGCGCGCAGATAGACCGGCTCGGCCGGATGCTCCGCCGGATCGGCCTGGGCGCCCAGCCGCGCGACCGCGAACGGGTCCGGCCCGAGGCGCGGGTCGACTTCCGCGTCCGGGAATTGCTCGGCGAGCAGCGCGGCGCCCGGGCCGGCGATCCAGGCCAGGTCGCCGCACTTCGCCACCAAGTCCTCGACGGTCAGGGCCTGGGCCGGGCCCACGGGTTCGGCGCCGTCGAACAGCCGGGCGTAGACCTGGCCCCGGCGCGCGTCGATCACCGCGCAGCCGCGCCCGGACCGTTCGGCCGAGGCGGCGATCGCGTGCAGGCTCTCGATCCCGACCACCGGACGGTCGATCGCCAGCCCCAGGCCCTTGGCGAAGGCGATCCCGACCCTCAGGCCAGTGAATGACCCCGGCCCGACCGTGACCGCGACGCGGTCGACCTCTTCGAACCGACCGCCCGCCATCATCTCGGCGGTCATGGGTGCGAGCCGCTCCTGATGGCCCTGCTGCATGGCCTCGCTGCGCACTGCCGTGACCCGGCCGTCCTCCACGAACGCCGCCGAGCAGAGCCCGAGCGCGGTGTCGATGGCGAGGACCCGCACGCCCTACGGCCGCGTCCAGATCCAGGCGGCCAGTCGCGCCCGGCCGTTCAGGGTCGTCGGGTCCGGCAGGCCTTCGCCGCGCCAGTTCGGCACGGCCAGGACCATCGCCACGTTCTGCGCATCGGCGCGCCGGCAGACCGGCTGGCCGACGTTGCGGCCCTCGCCCATCAGGCAGTCCGAGGCCGATACGCCCAAGTCCGGCCAGCCGGCCATGAGCTGGGCTCCGCCCGGCCCGACGTAGGGACCGCCCAGGACGATGACCTGCCCGACGTTCCCGTCCGGCGCGCCGTGGATTTCGAGCGCCGTCTCCTCTGCCCCCGCGACAGTTATGATGGGGGTGGTCTCATCGCCGAAGTGGAGGAATTCCGCCTCGACCTGCGCAGCGGGAAACAGGGCGGCGATGGCGTCTCGGTCGAAGGGCGTGTCGGCGCGCAGGGGGCCGACGCCCTCGACGCCGACCTCACGCATGTCGATGAGTCCCGGCGTCGGGGCGGCCGGCTGTTCGGGCGCGGCGGCCGGGGCGTCGGCGGGTTCCTCACCCTCGGGCGCGCCCGGCTGGCAGGCGGCGAGGGCCGCGAGGATCGGCAGGAGACTGAACACACGCATAGGAACCTCCGTGTCCGCTGATTAGAGGGTCTGCTCCACCCGCGTCACCTCGGGCACGTAGTGACGCATCATGTTCTCGACCCCGGCCTTCAGGGTCGCGCTGGAGGACGGGCAGCCCGCGCAGGCCCCGCGCATCGACAACCACAGAACGCCCGTGTCCGGCTCGAAGCGGTCGAACAGGATGTCCCCACCGTCCTGGGCGACGGCCGGGCGGATGCGGCTGTCGAGCACCTGCTTGATCTCCGCCACGATCTCCGCGGCCTCGCCCTCGTAGGCGGCGTGGTCGGACGCGCCTGCCCCGTCGCGCATCAGGGGCGCGCCGGACAGGAAATGATCCATGATGACGGACAGGATTCCGGCCTTCATCTCGTCCCAGCCCGGCGCCGAGGCCGCGCGGGTCACCGCCACGAAGTCCTCGCCGAAGAAGACGCGCTCGACGCCCTCCAGCTCGAACAGGGCCTCGGCCAGCGGCGAGGCGGTCGCCTGATCGATCGCGGCGAACTCCACCGGCCCGTCGGTCGCCACATGGCGGCCGGGCAGGAACTTCAGCACGTTCGGATTCGGGGTGGCTTCGGTCTGGATGAACATGCCCGCCAGATAGGCCCGTGGCATGGCGATGGAAAGGCGGAGCGCATTGCGAAGCCGGCGTCGCGCGACCATGTTGGCCTTCGTTCGTTACAGCCTCTGGACGCTCAAGGACCGCCGATGTTCGCCGACACCCAAGCCTCTCCCCCGGACGACCTGATCAAGGAAGGCTCCGACGCCGGCTTCATGCAGGACGTGGTCGAGGCGTCGAAGACCCAGCCGGTCATCGTCGACTTCTGGGCCACCTGGTGCGGACCCTGCCGCCAGTTGACCCCGGCGCTGGAAAAGGCCGTGCGAGCCGCTAAGGGCGCGGTCAAGCTGGTCAAGATCGACGTCGACAAGAACCCGGCCTATGCGGGCCAGCTGCGGGTCCAGTCGATCCCGACCGTCTACGCCTTCGTCAACGGCCAGCCGGTCGACGGCTTCCAGGGCGCCATTTCGGAAAGCCAGATCAAGGCTTTCATCGACCGTCTGAGCGGCCAGGAGTCGGGCTCGTCCGACATCGACCAGCTGCTGTCGATGGGCGCGGAGTCCCTCGGCGTCGAGGATCTGGGCGGCGCGGCCCAGGCCTACGCCCAGGTGCTTCAGCTCGACCCCCAGAACCAGAAAGCCATCGCCGGCATGGCGCGCGTCTACCTGGCGGGCGGTGACGCCGAGCAGGCCCGCCAGACCATCGCCATGGCCCCGGCCGACTCCAAGGAGCCGGACGTCGTGGGGGTGCGCGCCGCGCTCGCCCTGTCCTCCGAGGGCGCTGACAGCGACACGGCCGACCTTGAGCGCCGCGTGGCGGCCGATCCGGCCGATCACCAGGCCCGGTTCGACCTGGCGAAGGCGCTGGCCGCTAAGGGCCGGTTCGACGCCGCCGTCGACCACCTGCTTGCCATCGTCGCCGCCGACCGCGAGTGGAACGAACAGGCCGCGCGCAAGCAGCTGCTGACCGTCTTCGACGCCGCCGGGGCCTCGTCCGAGGTCGCCCGCAACGGACGGCGCCGCCTGTCGTCGATTCTGTTCGCCTAGAGGAGAGCCATGCCCCGCGGCTTCAGCCGGATCGTCGACCTGCCGGAGATCGCGCCGGTCTTTCCGCTTGACGGGGCCATCCTGCTGCCGCGCGCGCAGCTTCCGCTCAACATCTTCGAGCCGCGCTATCTGAACATGATCGACGACGCCATGGCGGGGGACAGGTGTCTCGTCATGGTGCAGACGGCGGGCGGTCCCAAGTCCCTGCCCAAGCTGGCTCCCGTGGGCGGGCTCGGCCGCATCACCTCCTTCTCCGAGACGTCAGACGGCCGCTATCTGATCACCCTGACAGGCGTCTGCCGGGTCACCCTCGGCGCCGAGCTGCCGGTGACCAGCCCCTATCGCCAGTGCCGACTGCAGTACGCCGCCTTCGAGAGCGACCTGACCGCGCCGGAGGACGATCTGGCCGTGTTCGACCGGGGCCGGCTGATGAACGCGCTGCGCAGCTACCTGCACCACCGCCAGCTCGACATCGACTGGGAGACCGCCGAGGCCGCCCCGCCTGAGCCGCTGGTCAACAGCCTGTCGATGGCCCTGCCGTTTGATCCGTCCGCCAAGCAGCTGCTGCTCGAGGCGCCCGATCTGGTGCGCCGGACCGACGCCCTGATCGCGCTTCTCCAGATCGACGCCGCCGACCCGGGTGACGGCGAGCCCCCGCCCATGCAATGAGGGACGCATGAGCGACGAATTCTCCGTTCCCCCGTCCGTCGACCCGCGCCTGCTGGAAATCCTGGTCTGCCCGGTGACCAAGGGGCCGCTGGAATACGACCGCGCCAAGGGCGAGCTGATCAGCCGCTCGGCCAAGCTGGCCTATCCGATTCGCGACGGTGTCCCGATCATGCTGCCGGACGAGGCCCGAACGCTCTAGGTCAGGGCGCTCTGGGCGGGCGCGACCTCGGCGAACTGCCCGCCGCGGCGGTAGCGCCAGAGGTACGAAGCCGCGACGGCCTCCATGCCGGTCGGGCTGACGCCCAGCTCGGTCAGACCGGGCGCGCCTTCGGCCGGCACATTGTCGCTCTGCAACAGGATGACCTGATCCGCCGTCAGCGGCGGCTTCAGCCCGACCCAGGTCAGGGGTGAGGAGAGGGTCCCGATCAGCGAGGCCACCGGCCACGGCAGGGGCAGAAGCGCCCGCTTGCGGCCGGTCTCGGCCAGGACGAACTCCAGGATGCGGCGGAAGGTCCAGGTCTCGGGCCCGCCGAGCTCGTAGGTGCGTCCCGCCGCCGTGGGGTCCGACAGGGCGTTGGCGATGGCCTGAGCCACGTCGCCGACATAGACGGGCTGGAACTTCGTCTCGCCGCCGCCGGGCAGCGGCAGGGCCGGGGCGAAGCTGGCCATGGCCGCGAAGCGGTTCAGGAAGTCGTCGCCAAGGCCGAAGGCGAGACGGGCGCGCGC
>CBIHLR010000070.1:0-11866 GCA_966210875.1 uncultured Brevundimonas sp.
AAGCGGGCGTCGAAGCGCCGGGCGCGTCCGGGCGGGGCGCCATGCGCCAGCCTTGCGGCGGTGCGGGCATCGAAGTCGCCGGTGAAGGCCGCGCGGAAGTCGGACCGGTCGATCCGGCCGCCGGGGAAGACCCACTTGGACGCCATGAAGACGTGGCCGTGGGCGCGTCGACCCATGAGGACGGCGGGGGTCCGGCCGCGCCGCACCACGATCAGGGTGGCGGCGTCCTTGGGGCGCAGGCGCGCCCCGGTGACGGGCGCGTCGGCGAGGTCCTGCTTGGCGTCGAAGGGGGCGGTCATGAGCACCCCCGCTCACCCCGGCGAATGCCGGGGCCCAGATGACATGACACCGTGGCCAGTCCAGCTGTCGTATCGCGGAAGAACCGGGAGGTCGCCGCCATACGATCTGGGCCCCGGCATTCGCCGGGGTGAGCGGCAGGAAAAATCATCGGCGGCGGCCTTTCGGCCCCGAGCCTGGCTTGGGACCGCCGGGACGGCCCTTGCCGCGCGGACCACCGCGCGGACCGCCGCGGTCACGCATTCCATAGCGGGGCGCAGGCGCATTGGGGTCGGCGGGGTCGGGGTCGCTGAGCATCTCGAACAGAAGGCCGCCGGTCAGCGGCGTGGCCTCGACGAGCCGGACCTGAACCATGCGGCCGAGGGTCCAGCGTCTGCCCGAGCGCTGGCCGACCAGGGCGTGGGCCCGGTCGTCATGGACGAAATACTCGTCGCCCAGCTGGCTGACCGGCACGAGACCGTCGGCGCCGGTCTCCTCCAGTCGAATGAACAGGCCGAAGCGGGTGACGCCCGTCACCCGGCCAGCGAACTCGGCGCCGACGCGGTCCGACAGGAAGGCGGCGACGTAGCGGTCGGTGGCGTCCCGTTCGGCGGCCATGGAGCGCCGCTCGGTCATGGTGATGTGCTCGGCGATGCCTTCGAGCTGGCTGATTTCCTTGTCGCTCAGACCGTCGTTTCCGAGGCCGAGCGCGCGGATCAGGGCGCGGTGGACGATGAGGTCGGCGTACCGGCGGATCGGCGAGGTGAAGTGGGCGTAGCGCTGCAGGTTCAGGCCGAAGTGGCCGACGTTCTCTGGGCTGTAGATCGCCTGCATCTGGGTGCGCAGCACGACCTCGTTGACGATGTCGCCGTGCGGGCCCTCGCGGGTCTTCTCAAGCAGGTCGTTGAAGCGGTGCGTCTTCGGCGGCTCGCCCTTGTTCCAGGGCATGCCCAGCGTCGAGAGGAAGTCCGCCAGATTGAAGATCTTCTCCTGGCTGGGCGCGTCGTGGACGCGATAGATCAGGGGGACGCGCTTCTGTTCCAGCGTCTCGGCCGCCGCGACATTGGCCTGGATCATCATCTCCTCGATGAGCCGATGGGCTTCCAGCGAGGTGCGCGGGGTGATGGAGACGACCTCGCCGTCCTCATCGAGCTTGATCTTGCGCTCCATGGTCTCGATGGCGAGCGGGCCGCGCTTCAGCCGGCCCCTCAGCATGGTGCGGTAGGCGTCCCAAAGCGGCTTGAGGATCGGCTCGAGGATGGGTCCGGAGATGTCGTCGGGACGGCCGTCGATCGCCTCCTGCGCCTGTTCGTAGGACAGCTTGGCCGCCGAGCGCATCAGGCCGCGCACGAAGGTGTGGGACTTCTTCGCGCCGTCCTTGTCGAAGACCATGCGCACCGCCAGGCAGGCGCGCTCCTCGCCCATGCGCAGGCTGCACAGGTTCGACGACAGGGCGTGCGGCAGCATCGGCTCGACCCGATCCGGGAAGTAGGTCGAGTTGCCCTTGTCGCGCGCCTCGCGGTCGAGCGCCGAGCCCAGCCGGACGTAGGCGGAGACGTCGGCGATGGCGACCCAGACGACCCAGCCGCCCTTGTTCTTCGGATCGTCGTCCGGCTCGGCGAAGACGGCGTCGTCGTGGTCCCGCGCGTCGGCCGGGTCGATGGTGATGAGCGGAACGCGGCGAAGGTCCTCGCGGCCCTTCAGCGTCGGGGGCTGAGCGGCTTCGGCCTCGTCCTCGGCCGCGACCGAGGAGCCGATCGGCAGGCCGTGGGTGTGGACGGCGATGAGCGAGGCGGCGCGGGGCTGGTCCTCGTGGCCGACGTTCTCGAGCACCCGAGCCTGCCTGGGGCCGTACCGACGCTCGCCGCCGCGTGGCTCGACCAGCACCAGATCGCCGTCCTTGAAGTCGCGGCCTTCGCTCTCGGGCAGGACAAAGCTGTCCTTGGATTTGCGGTCGACGGGCTCGATGCGGATGTCGCGGCGGCCCTTGCGGATGACGCCCAGCACGCGGTGGGCGCTCTGGCCCAGCTTCTTGATCAGCTTGGCTTCGACGGCCTCGCCGACGCGCTCGAAGCGGACCAGCACCCGGTCGCCCAGGCCGGGCGCGCCCGCCACACGCTCGCCCGGATCGGGGGCCAGCCGGGCCAGCGGCGCGTCGGGGCCCGCCTTCACCAGCCGCACGAAGAGGTCGCCGTCCGCGTCGCGCTCGACCACGTCGGCCACGCCGACCGGAGGCAGGGCGCCAGCCTCGGAGAAGCCCTTGCGGCCGCGCTTGCCCAGCCGGCCCTCGGCCTCAAGCTCCCGCAGCATCTCGCGCAGCGCCCGGCGCTCGGCGCCCTTGAGGCCGAAGGCGCGGGCGATGTCGGCCTTCTCGGCCTCTCCGGCCTCCCTCAGGAAGCGGACCAGGGTTTCCTTGTCCGGCAGACCGGGCGTGCGGCGGGGGGGCTTGGCCATGGCGTCTCCTTAACGGCCAAGGTGGAACGCGCGAAGGGGCGAGCCGCTCAAACGAAAACGCCCGGAGCGGGGCTCCGGGCGTCTCGTTCGTCCGTCGGCGGGCTTAGCCGCTGTAGTACATGTCGAACTCGACCGGGTGCGGGTGGAGCTGCAGGCGGGCGACCTCGATCTCCTTGAGTTCGATGTAGGCGTCGATGAAGTCGTCATCCATGACGCCGCCCTTCTTGAGGAAGGCCCGGTCCTTATCGAGGCTATCGAGCGCCTCGCGCAGGGAGCCGCAGACCTCCGGCACGTCCTTCCGCTCCTGCGGGGGCAGGTCGTAGAGGTTCTTGTCCATGGGCTGGCCGGGATCGATGCGGTTCTCGATGCCGTCCAGGCCGGCCATGAGCAGGGCCACGAAGGTCAGGTAGGGATTGCCCATCGGGTCCGGGAAGCGGGTCTCGATGCGCTTGGCCTTGGGCGAGCCAACCCAGGGAATCCGGATCGAGGCCGAACGGTTGCGGCTGGAGTAGGCCAGCTTCACGGGCGCCTCGTAGCCGGGCACCAGGCGCTTGTAGGAGTTCGTCGTGGGGTTGGCGAAGGCGTTGATCGCCTTGGCGTGTTTGATGATGCCGCCGATGTACCAGAGGCACATGTCGGACAGGCCGGCGTACTTGTCGCCGGCGAAGAGCGGCTTGCCGCCCTTCCAGATCGACTGGTGTACGTGCATGCCCGAGCCGTTGTCGCCGTACATGGGCTTGGGCATGAAGGTCGCGGACTTGCCGTAGGCGGCGGCCACGTTGTGGATGACGTACTTATAGAGCTGCATCCGGTCGGCCATGGTCAGCAGGTCGCTGAACTTCAGGCCGAGTTCGTGCTGGGCCGGGGCCACCTCGTGGTGGTGCTTCTCGGGCTCGAGGCCCAGCTCACCCATGACGGCCAGCATCTCGCCGCGCAGGTCCTGGCCGCTGTCGACCGGGTTGACCGGGAAGTAGCCGCCCTTGGGCCCCGGCCGGTGGCCGAGGTTGCCTTCGGGATAGG
Source organism: uncultured Brevundimonas sp. (assembly GCA_966210875.1). Taxonomy (GTDB): domain Bacteria; phylum Pseudomonadota; class Alphaproteobacteria; order Caulobacterales; family Caulobacteraceae; genus Brevundimonas. Next base: position 3,751 of record CBIHLR010000070.1, read on the forward strand.
ACTTGGAGGTGTTCGAGGGCAGCTCGATGGAGTCGAAGCTGTAGCCGGTGTCGTGGGCGGCGGTGCTCCAGCGCACGTCGTCGAAGACGAAGAACTCGGCCTCGGGCCCGAAATAGACGGTGTCGCCGATCCCCAGCGACTGCACGTAGGCCAGGGCCTTGCGGGCCATGGAGCGCGGGTCGCGGTTGTAGGGTTCGCCGGTGTCGGGGTTCAGGACGTCGCAGAAGAGGAAGAGGGTCGCCTGCTGGTAGAAGGGATCGACGTAGGCCGTCGTCAGGTCCGGCTTGAGCAGCATGTCGCTCTCGTTGATCGCCTTCCAGCCGGCGATCGAAGAGCCGTCGAACATGGTGCCTTCCTCGAGGAAGTCCTCGTCGACCATGCCGACGTCGAAGGTGACGTGCTGGAGCCTGCCCTTGGGATCCGTGAAGCGGAGATCGACGTAGCGGATCTCCTCGTCCTTGATCCTCTTCAGGATGTCCGATGCGCTCATTTCAATAGTCCGTTTCGTGGGGAGGATACGAAAACGGGCCGCTTTCGGCGGCCCGGGCGGAGGTGGCTAGACGGCCTGGGGGCCGGTTTCGCCGGTACGGATGCGGATGACGTCGAGGATGTCGGATACGAAGATCTTGCCGTCCCCGATCTTGCCCGTTCGGGCGGCCGAGACGATGGCCTCGGTCACGGCCGTGGCCATGTCGTCGGGAACCACCACCTCGATCTTCAGCTTGGGCAGGAAGTCGATGACGTACTCAGCCCCGCGGTACAGTTCGGAGTGGCCCTTCTGCCGGCCGTAGCCCTTGGCCTCGATCACGGTCATGCCCTGGACGCCGATGTCCTGAAGGGCCTCCTTCACCTCATCGAGCTTGAAGGGCTTTATGACGGCTTCGATCTTTTTCATGGCGATTCCGGGTGGCGGACCCGGGCTCAGAAGGGACATTGCATTGCAGCATAAGGCAAGGGGCAAATCGTCCGATCTCGGCGCGGATGGTGTGCGGACCCGCGACCGTGGCCTGCGAGTCGCGCCGTGAGCGGGCTTGGCGTCAACGGACCGAGCCTTTGGTTGGCGCGGTTTCCCTGGCCGTCGGCGGACACGCATAAACACGCGCGCGGCCGGCTGGGCGTGGTCAGCGGCCCGCAGCCGTCGAGCGGCGCGGCGCGGCTCGCCTGCCGGGGCGGACTGAGGATCGGGGCGGGGACCTGCCGCCTGTTCTGTCCGCCAGAGGCGCTGCCTCTGCATGCGCCGGGCGTCGAGGCGGTCATGATCCAGAGTTTCGAGGGCCCTGCGGGGCTGAAGGCGCTGGCCGAGCCGATGGCGGCGGTGGTCATCGGGCCCGCGGCGGGCCTGAGGCCGGAGACCGAGACCTGGCTCGAAGCCTTGGCCGAGACCGGGGCGAAGCTGGTCATCGACGCGGACGCCCTGACCCTGTTCACGGGCCGGGCCGAGGCGCTGTTCGGACGGCTCCGGCCGGGCGACGTCCTGACGCCGCACGAGGGCGAGTTCGAACGCCTCTGGCCCGACCGGCTGGAGCGGGACGGGCGCGAGGCCGCCTGCCGCGAGGCGGCGAAGGGGTCAGGCGCGGTCGTCGTGCTCAAGGGGCAGGAGACCCTTATCGGCGCTCCGGACGGGCGGCTGGCGCGCAATCCGAACGGCACGCCCTGGCTGGCCACGGCCGGATCGGGTGACGTGCTCGCGGGGCTGATCGCGGGGCTGATGGCCCAGGGCATGGACAGTTTCGATGCGGCGTGCGCCGGCGTGTGGATTCACGCCGAGGCGGCCGGATTGTTCGGCCCGGGCCTAATTGCAGAGGACCTGCCGGAGCTCGTCCCGCAGGTCCTCGCAAGTCTGTGGAAGTCGAGGGGCTGACGCCCCGAAGCCTTAGTTGGCTTCGCCGGCTTCCTGCTCGATTTCGTCGGCGGCGGCGTCGCCTTGCTGTTCGACGGCGTCGGCCTGCTCGTTCAGAGCGGTTTCCGTGCCCTCGTTGTCGGTTTCGCCGGCCATCTCCTCGAGGGTGTCCGCCTGGTTCTCGGTGGACTCCTCGATGACGTCGGCGCGCTCTTCGGCGGCCTCGTCCTGAGCGCTTTCGCAGGCGGCCAGGGACAGGGCGGCCAGGGCCGCGAGGGTGGTGCGAAGAATCATTGTCTAGCTCCCTAAGTCGCTCATGCGACAGGGCGGAAACGCGGTTCCCCGGTTTCGGTTCACGCCTTCGTGAACTCGTAGTGCAGCAGACTGTGGACGGTTGGGTTCGGCGCTCTGCTCGGGCTGGTGCGGATGAGAGGACTCGAACCTCCACGCCTCGCGGCGCTGGAACCTAAATCCAGTGCGTCTACCAGTTCCGCCACATCCGCAGGTCCGCGCGGCTTATCGCCGAGGCGGCCCGGCGCGGCAAGCGCAGCCTGCCGTTGACCTGACGGGCCCTTGTCGACATAAGGGCGGGTCTTGAAAACGGCCGCCCCGACGGGCGGCGTTTTCCGTTTCAACCCATGCCGGCGCCGAGCCTTGATCGAAGGCGCCGCAGCTTTCGCGAAGACCGTTCCGCCATGTCCATCCAAGTCGTCGAAAAATCGGCCGAAGGCCTGTCGCGGGTCATCGCCGTCACCATCCCGCAGGACGACCTGAACGCCCGGCTGGACGCCAAGATCGCCGAGATCCAGCCGCAGATGAAGCTCAAGGGCTTCCGTCCCGGCAAGGTGCCCGCCTCGCACGTCCGCAAGATGTTCGGCCGCGAGCTGATGGGCGAGATCATCAACGACCAGGTCAATGAATCCAGCCAGAAGGCGCTGGACGAGGCCAAGCTTCGCCCGGCCGCCCCGGCCGAGATCAAGCCCACCTCGGACATGGACGACGTGGTCGCCGGCAAGGCCGACCTGTCCTACGAGATGAGCCTGGAGGTCATGCCGGACTTCACCCCGGTCGATCCCAAGACGCTGAAACTGACCCGCCCGACCTACGCCCCGACCGACGCCGAGGTGGACGAGGCCGTCAACGAGCTGGCCAGCCAGAACAAGTCCTTCGAGGACAAGGGCGGCAAGGCGCCCAAGGCCGCCGAGGGCGACCAGGTGATCATCGACTTCGTCGGCAAGATCGACGGCGAGGCCTTCGAAGGCGGCTCGGCGACGGACGCGCCGCTGGTGATCGGCTCGGGCCAGTTCATCCCGGGCTTCGAGGACCAGCTGAAGGGCGCCAAGGTCGGCGACGAGAAGCAGGTCGAGGTGACCTTCCCCGAGGACTACGGCGCGGCTCACCTGGCCGGCAAGGCGGCGACCTTCGACGTCACCGTCAAGGCCGTGAAGGCCCCCAGGGAATCGAAGGCCGACGAGGACTTCGCCAAGGCCATCGGCCTGGAGAGCCTGGACAAGCTGAAGGAGCTCGTTCGCCAGAACCTGGAGCAGCAGCACCAGCGCCAGTCGCGCTTCAAGCTGAAGCGGGCGCTCCTGGACGCGCTGGACACCGGCCACGACTTCCCGCTGCCGCCGCGCATGGTGGACGCCGAGTTCGAAGGCATCTGGCGCCAGGTCGAGGCCGACAAGAACGCCGGCCGCGGCGCGCCCGAGGACGCTGACAAGTCGGAAGACGAGCTGAAGGCCGAGTACCGCAAGATCGCCGAGCGCCGCGTGCGCCTGGGCCTGGTGCTGGCCGAGCTGGGCCGCGGCGCCAACGTCACTGTGTCGGACCAGGAGCTGTCGAACGCCATCATGAACGAGGCGCGCAACTATCCGGGCCAGGAGCGTCAGGTGCTGGACTTCTACCGGCAGAACCCGAACGCCGCTGCTCAGCTGCGCGCGCCGATCTACGAGGAGAAGGTCTGCGACTGGGTCTTCGACCAGGCGACCGTCACCGAGACCGCCGTCGATCGTGAAGAGCTCTACAAGGACGACGAGGAAGGCTGATTGCCGCCTTGTAACTTGCTCCTGTGCGGGCCGACGCTAGCGTCGGCCCGTTCGTGCGTCTGGGAATGCTGGTGAGACAAATGCTTAGATCCCTTCTTCCCCTGACGGCCGCCGGCCTGCTGTTCGCGGGCGCCGCTCTAGCGCAGACCCAACCCGAACCCGGCGCGACCGAGGTCGAAGGGGTCACCATCGACGGCAGCGTGCTGCGCGAGGTCGTGACCGACTTCGTCGAGGAGGTGGGCGTCGCCCAGCGTGACCAGAATCTGGCCCGCTGGGACCGAAGGGTCTGCATCGGCGTCGTCAACATGGCGCCGCGCTTCGCCCAGGCCCTGGTCGACCAGGTGTCGGCCGTGGCCATGGCGGTGGGTCTGAATCCCGGCGATCCCGGGTGCCGGCCGAACGTTCTGATCCTGGCGGACTCCAACGGCGACGCGCTTGCGCAGGCCCTGGTCGAGCAGGATCCTCAAGTGTTCCGGCCGGACATCGGCAACACCAACCTGGGCCAGGCGGCGCTCGAGCGGTTCCAGACCTCGGGCGCGCCGGTGCGATGGTGGCAGGTCACCTACATGCGGACCTCTGACTTTGGCGTCACGGCGTCGCGGATCCGGGACAGCCACGAAGAGGCGATGGGCCGCGTCATCATCATCCTCGACACCACGCGGATCGGGTCGCTCTCCTTCGCCTCGCTGGCCGACTACGTCTCGATGGTGGCGCTCGCCCAGGTTGATCCGCAGGTCGATGCGGGGAGCTATGACTCGGTCTTCAACCTGTTCGCCGAGAACGGCTCGCGCACCCAGCGGATGACCGACTGGGACCTGGCCTATCTGCGCGCGCTCTATGCGATGCGCGGCGACGCAGCGAGCCCGGACCGGCAGCAGCGCGAGATCGCCTTCGCCCTGCGCCGCGAGCTGGAAGCGGCCGCCGAGCGCAACGCGTCAGAGGCCACGCCGCAGGACTGAGCGGGCCCCCGCGCCTTGAAACAACACTTCGGCAAGGCGATATCCGCTTTAACGGCGGGGCGGCGGTGATTCGCCCCGCGAGCTGATCGAGAAAGCCGAAGCCAATGCGCGACCCCGTCGAACACCTGACCATGAACCTCGTGCCGATGGTGGTCGAGCAGACCAGCCGTGGCGAGCGCGCCTACGACATCTTCTCGCGGATGCTCAAGGAGCGGATCATCTTCCTGACCGGTCCGGTCGAGGACGGCATGGCCTCGCTGATCTGCGCCCAGCTTCTCTTCCTGGAGTCCGAGAACCCCAAGAAGGAGATCGCGATGTACATCAACTCGCCGGGCGGCGTGGTGACCTCGGGCTTCTCGATCTACGACACCATGCAGTACATCAAATGCCCGGTCTCGACCGTGTGCATGGGCATGGCGGCCTCGATGGGCTCGTTCCTGCTGACCGCTGGCGAAAAGGGCCAGCGCATCGCGCTTCCGAACGCGCGCATCATGGTGCACCAGCCGTCCGGCGGCTTCCGCGGCCAGGCTTCGGACATCGAGCGGCACGCCGAGGACATCATCAAGACCAAGCGCCAGCTGAACGAGCTCTATTCCAAGCACACCGGCCAGCCGATCGAGGTCATCGAGCGCACGCTGGACCGCGACTATTTCATGAGCGCGGAGGAGGCCAAGGCCTTCGGCCTGATCGACCACGTTTACGAGCGCCGCGAGGAAAACCCGGCGCCGATCACGCCGGCGTCCGACGAGAAGGCCTGATGCGATGAGGGCGGCGCTGCTCTGGCTCGCCGCCTTCCTCATCGCCGCCTGCGCGCCCCGCGAGACGGACCCCGTTCCTCAAGGCCGTTACGCGGCGGCGGGGGAGGTGATCGAGACCTACGGTCGCCCCGGCGCGTCTCTCCGCGACGGCGAGGGGCGCGACAGCCAGAGGGTGACGGTCTGGTACCCCGCGGCGGACGGCGCCGAAGCGACGCTGCGCCTGATCGGCTCGGAGCCGACGCCCTTCTTCATCTCGGGCGAGGCGGCGGACGGCGCGGCCTTCGCCGAGGGGGCTCAGCAGCTGCCCCTGATCGTCGTCTCCCACGGCTTCGGCGGCTCAGCGCGGCAGATGGGCTGGCTGGGAACAGCCCTGGCGCGAGAGGGCTATGTCGTGGCCGCGGTCGATCATCCCGGCAACAACGGCTTCGACGACCGGACCCCGGAGGGGGCCCTGCTCTACTGGGAACGGTCCGACGACCTGCGCCACGCCATCGACGCCGTGCTGGCGGACCCGGAGTGGGGGCCTCGGATCGACCCGGAGCGGATAGGGGCCATTGGCTATTCAATGGGCGGAGCCAGCGTGCTGATCCAGCTGGGCGTCCGGCCGGATCCGGCGGCCTTTCAGGACTATTGCGGTCGGGCTCCGGACGCGGCCCTGTGCGCGTCCACGATTTCGGACGGTGACTTCGGCACGGCCGACCGGGCCGAGGTGCTGAACGCTTCGCCGGCCATCCGCGCCTCCGTGGCCACCGAGTTCGCTGCGCGCAGGGATGCGCGCATCGACGCCGCCCTTCTGATCGCGCCGGCTCTGGGCCCCGTGCTGTCGCGAGAGGACCTGGCCCGGGTATCCGCGCCGATCCTGATCCTCCAGGGCGACCGGGACGCCACCACGCCTGCCGCCGAGAACGCCCAGGCCTTCGCGGCGGCCCTGCCCAACGACCGGCTGGTCCTGCTGGAGGGCGTCGAGCACAACGCCTTCCTCGGCCTGTGCGGCATGGCGGCGCGCGTACGCTACGCCCCGCTGTGCGGTGGCTCGGTCCCGCGTGAGGAAACGCATCGGCGCGTGATCGACGAGGCGGTGCGGTTCTTCGGCGAAGTGCTGTCTAACCCATAAGCTACCGCTCACCCCGGCGAATGCCGGGGTCCAGATCGTATGGCTCAGCCGGGCCAAGTCATCCGCGCATCTCGCTGGACGGGGGTCAGCGTCATTTCATCTGGGCCCCGGCATTCGCCGGGGTGAGCGGTAGGGACAGTCGCTATGGCCGCCGCTTGAACTGCCGCCAGCCCTTGTGGTCGGCGATCTCGAGCATCTCGCGGTCGCCTGAGGTGTCGCCATAGGCGGCGGCCAGGCGCAGGTCCTCGCCGTAGGCGGCGCGCAGGCGGTCGACCTTTTCCTGGCCCCGGCAGTTGGGACTGGCGAAGGCTCCGGTGATCAGGCCCTGGGAGTCGACCGCCAGACGCGTGCCGATGAGCGCCTCGGCCCCGAGCCGCTGGGCGAAGGGGGCGACAGTGACGGCCGGCGACGCGGTCACGATCACGCGATGGGCGCGCTTCGCGCCCCAGTCATTCCAGCAGGCCATGGCGTCCGGGCGCATCATCCGCGCCCAGTGGGCGGCGCAGAAATCCTCGGCTTCCCGCTCCAGCAGGGCCAGGGGACGCCCCAGCAGGAACTGTCGCGTGGCGACGGCCTTGAGCCGCCCCCGGTCCCGGTGCGCCAGATAGGCGATCACGGCCGGCGCCATGGCCGCGATTCCCGCCGCATAGGCCGCCTGGCCGACCCGCCAGCGCAGAAAGGCGGTGTAGCTGTCCCTGACCGTCATCGTGCCGTCGAAATCGAAGGCCACGATCATTGCGGGCTGGCGCGATGGGCGTTCAGCCTCCATTTAGACAGCTTCCTGACAATTGCTGTGGTGCGACGTCAGCCCCGAACGCTTGGGGTGGACGTTTCGTTCGGGCGTTGTCATTCTTTCAAAACCTCTCGGCCCGTATCCTGCAGTGGGACGGTCGGGGAGGCGAGGCAAGTCCCGTTCCGGGTGACCTCGCGTGCGTAGGACGAACTGATGACCAAGGCCGCCGGCGGCGAATCCAAGAGCACCCTCTACTGCTCCTTCTGCGGGAAGAGCCAGCATGAGGTCCGCAAGCTCATCGCGGGACCGACCGTGTTCATCTGCGATGAATGCGTCGAGCTCTGCATGGACATCATCCGTGAAGAGCACAAGATCGGCTTCGTGAAGACCAAGGACGGGGTCCCCACGCCGCGCGAGATCCGCAAGGTGCTGGACGACTATGTCATCGGCCAGGACCACGCCAAGAAGGTCCTCTCGGTCGCCGTCCACAACCACTACAAGCGCCTGAACCACGCGACGAAGAACAACGACGTCGAACTGGCCAAGTCGAACATCATGCTGATCGGGCCGACCGGCTCGGGCAAGACGCTGCTGGCCCAGACGCTGGCGCGCATCATCGACGTGCCCTTCACCATGGCGGACGCCACGACCCTGACCGAAGCCGGTT
>CBIHLR010000071.1:0-11708 GCA_966210875.1 uncultured Brevundimonas sp.
CGACGGGCGTTCACCTCGGCCATGCCCAGCCCGAGCAGGGCGGAGACGGCCGCGCCGGCCAGGGTCGGTTGCGGAGCGGCGACCGGCGCCGGCGCAGCGCCCGCCGGCGAGAAGGTGACTTCGCCCAGCGTCTTGCCCTTCAGCTCGATGACGATGCGCTGGGCCAGCTTGGGCCCGACCCCGTTGGCGCGGGCGACTGCAGCCTTGTCCTCGCGCGCCACGGCGGCCGCGAGGTCCGCCGGGCCGAGGACGTCCAGCACGCCGAGGGCCGCCTTCGGGCCGACCCCCTGGATGGTGATCAGGGCGTTGAAGGCGCGGCGCTCGTCCCGCGACAGGAAGCCATAGAGGCGCGGTCCCTGCTCCTGGCTCCACTGGGTGTCGATGAACAGGGTCAGCTCGTCGCCGAGCGCCGGCAGGCGCGACAGGGTTCGCGCGCCGCAATGGACCACGTAACCGACGCCGCCGGCGTCGATCAGGCAGTCCGCCTCGCCGGTCTCGGCCAGGATACCGTGCAGGCGCCCGATCATGCGGCCAGGCCCCGAATGCGGCGGTGGTGGGCGTGGGTGATGGCCACGGCCAGCGCATCCGCCGCGTCGGCCGTGACTTCCCCGGCCTGCGGCAGCAGGCGACGGATCATGAAGGCGATCTGGGCCTTGTCGGCGTGGCCGGCTCCCACCACCGCCTTCTTGATCAGGTTGGGGGCGTACTCGCTGACCGGGACACCGGCGCGGGCCGGGCCGATCATCACCGCCCCCCGCGCCTGGCCGAGCTTCAGCGTGGACGCCGGATTGGCGTTGACGAAGACCTCCTCGACGGCGGCTTCCTCGCAGCCGTGCCGTTCGCAGAGGTCGCCGACCTCCTGCATCAGGTGAAGCAGCCTCTCCGCCATCGGCGCCTTGTCGTCGGGCGCGACGACGCCGTGGGCGATCCACGACAGGCGCGCGCCGTCGACGCAGATCACGCCCCAGCCGGTCCTGCGCAGGCCGGGGTCCAGACCGAGGATGCGAGTCGCTTGGTTCGCCATTCGTTCCTGTTCTGCCCGAAACCGGGTTAGCGAACAATGACCGGCTTTAGCGGTCCGGTCCCGGCGCGCCTGTTGCATATGCAATGGCGTCGTGCTTTGCATATGCAATGGAAGCTCACGAGCCCTGCGTCTGCGGACGCCTCCGACGCGCGTCGCGCGCGCTCAGCCGGGTCTATGACGAGGCGCTGGAGCCATTCGGCCTGACTGTGACCCAGTTCGCCATCCTGCGCACCCTGTCTCGGATGGAGCGGCCCACGCTCGGCGAGCTGGCGCGTGAGACGGCGCACGAGAAGAGCGGCCTGTGGCGCACGCTGCGGCCGATGATCCGTGAGGGCTGGGTTGAGGCCGAGACCGCCCGTGAGGGCCAGCGCTTGAGCATTTCCGACGCCGGCATGTTCAAGCTGGTTCGCGCCCTGCCCGCCTGGCGCGAGGCGCAAGGCCGGGTGGAAAAGGCGCTGGGACCGCGCGCCCGTGCCCTGGTCGACCTGCTGCAGGAGATCGAGACGCGTGTCTGAGGAGAAGCTCTCGGCCCGGGCCTGGACCATGATCCTGGCCGGTGCGGCGGTCGTCACCCTGTCGATGGGCGTGCGCCAGGCCTTCGGCCTGTTCCTGCCGCCGATGAGCCCGGACCTCGGGATCGGCCGCGAGTCCTTCGGCCTGGCGGTGGCGGTGCAGAACCTGCTGTTCGGCCTGGCTCAGCCCTTTGTCGGCGCCTGGGCGGACCGGCACGGCGCCGGCAAGGTCATCGCGGGCGGCGGCCTGCTCTATCTGCTGGGCCTGGCGCTGGCGGCGGTCGCGGCGGACTTCATGGGGCTGATGCTGGGCTTCGGCGTGATGGTCGGCCTGGCCATGGCCGGCGCGACCTTCGTGGTGGTGCTGGGCGCGGTCGGCCGGATCGCGCCCCCGCACAAGCGGACGCTCGCCTTCGGCATCGTCACGGCCGGCGGGTCGCTGGGCCAGTTTCTGGTCGTGCCGCTGGCGCAGGTCTTCATCGACGCCTTCGACTGGCGCGTCGCGCTGTGGATGCTGGCTGGTCTGATCGTGCTGATCCTGCCGCTGGCCATCGGCCTGAAGGGCAAGCCCGAGGGCGCCGGCGCCGCCGACGGCCTGCCGCTGAAGGAGGCGCTGGCCGAGGCGGGCGCGCACCCCTCCTTCTGGCTGCTCAACCTCGGCTTCTTCGTCTGCGGCTTCCACATCGCCTTCGTGGGCACCCACCTGCCGGCCTTCCTTAGGGACGAGGGCCTGTCGGCGGGCGTGGGCGCGGCCTGCCTGGCGCTGATCGGGCTGTTCAACATCCTCGGCGCGGCGGCCTGGGGAGCCTGGGGCTCGAGGTGGTCCAAGAAGCACCTGCTGGCCCTGCTCTATGGGCTGAGGGGCGTCACGATCGCCGGCCTTATGCTGTTTCCGATCAGCACGGTCAGCGTCCTGGTCTTCGCGGCGGCCTTCGGGTTCCTGTGGCTGGGCACGGTGCCGCTGACCAACGGTCTGGTGGCCCAGATCTATGGCGTGCGGAACCTGTCGGCGCTGGGCGGCATCGTCTTCCTGAGCCACCAGGTCGGCGCCTTCCTGGGCGCCTGGCTGGCCGGCTTGGCCTTCACCATGCTGGGCTCCTACGACGCGGTGTGGATCGCCTCGATCGGCCTGGCGGTCATGGCGGCGCTGGCCAACCTGCCCGTCCGGCAGGAGTCATTGAGGACGCAATCGGCATGAGGCGCTGGCTGATCCTGGCGGGCGTGGCGCTCCTGGTCGCGGCAGGCGCGATTCTATGGGCCCAGAAGGGCGCCGTGCTCTGGCTCCAGAACGTGGCGGCCTACTGCTTCTAGTCGTCGTGCGGCGTGACGGTGAAGCCGTGCAGCCCCGGCTCGACCTTCAGGCGGGCGATCAGCGGCTCGATCCGTAGCGGCGCCTGGCCGCGCACCTTGACCTTCTGCACGTGACGGCGGTCCCCATCCGAGATGTCGTGGCCGATGCGCATGGTCTTCAGGCCGAACTCCCGCATCAGCACGCGAAGGGCGGGCTCGTCAGGGGCCGAGGCCCCCTCCCAGTGCAGGGTCACATCGACCGTCGCCAGGTTCGGCAACTGGGCGTCGACGAGGCGCAGCAGCCCCAGCACCGCGAGCGTGGCCACGCAGGCCAGCAGGGCCAGTTCCAGCATGCCGACGCCGAACAGCACCCCGATCGCCGAGGTCAGCCACAGCGAAGCGGCGGTCGTCAGCCCGTGAACCGAGAAGCCCTTGCGGAAGATCACCCCGGCGCAGAGGAAGCCGATGCCGGTCAGGATGCCGTGGGCCATCCGCGTCGGATCGATGACGATGGTCTGCTCGGGCAGGGCCACGAAGGCCCAGCTGTTCTGGTGCATGGCCGCGAGCATCAGGACGCAGGACGCCAGCCCCACGAGGATGTGGGTCCGGAAGCCCGCCGGATGGCCGTTGTAGGTGCGCTCCGCCCCGATGACGCCCGAGGCGATGACGGCCCCCAGCGTGGGGCCCCAGATGCTGGCGTCGATCATCGAATCGCTCCGTGGACCAACGAGTCTAGACCCGTTGGGCCGGGAGGAAATCAGTCGTCGCGTGGGTCGAGCTCGAAGCCCGTCAGGCCGTCGATGGCGGCGAGTTCGTCCGACACCTGGGCCAGCTCCACTTCCGTGGCGCGCATGCGGAAGGTGCGGGAGCGCATCCTGCCGCGGTCGGTCAGGGTATGGGCGTCGCTCCTCACGTTCGGATCGTGGCGCTTGAGCACCTCCAGGGCCGCGATATCGGCGCGCGGGCCTTGCGCGGACCAGTTGATGGTCACGTCCGTCAGGATCTGCGCGGGCAGGCCGCGACTGATCACCCGCAGGCCTATCAGGATCGCAAGCGTCGCCGCCGTCCCGGCGACCGCAAGCTCGTAGAGGCCGGCTCCGAACAGGATGCCTAGGGCGGCCGTGATCCACAGCGAGGCGGCCGTGGTCAGGCCGTGGATCGAAAAGCCGGTCCGGAAGATCACGCCTGCGCAGAGGAAGCCGATGCCGGTGAGCACGCCGTGCGCCATCCGGGCCGGGTCGGCGATGATCTCCTGGCCGGGCAGGACGGTGAACCGCCAGTCGCCCTGGGTCACCGAGGCGTACATCAGAAGCATCGAAGCCAGGCTGACGAGGATGTGGGTCCGGAACCCCGCGGGCCGCCCCCGCCACTCCCGTTCGAAGCCGATCAGTCCGCCGGCGACGATCGCACCAAGGATGGGCCAGGTGAAGTCGAGCATGACGCCTGAACGGCGCGGCCCAGCCGCCGGTTGCACGCCTCAGCCGTCGAGGCGATCCGGGTCCACCGGGCGCGCGTCCGGAATCTCGTCAGCGGGCGCCATGCCTTCCGGCGGCTCGCCTGGCTTCGCAGGCTCGGCAGCGTCGGCCTCCAGCCGGAAGGTCCCCACATCGGGAATATCGACGTGGGGCAGGTTCAGTTCGGGAAGGTTCAGGTCCGCGCCGAACTCGTGCAGCCGCACGTCGCGCCAGCCCAGGGCGATGAGCGCGAGCGCGAAGACACCGATGGCGACCACCCCGGCCCAGATCGCCATGGAGACGGTACGCCAGCCGCGCTCCGAGAGCCCCTGCCGGGGCGGTCCGGAGGTCGGCTCCTCGGTCATGTCAGGCCTCAGCCCGCATATTTCGCCGCGTCCTCGTCGGAGATGTCAGCCGATGTATAGACCTGCTGCACGTCGTCGTCCGCTTCGAGCGCGTCGATAAGCTTCATCAGCGTCCCGATCTGGTCACCTTCGACCGGGGTCAGGGCCTGGGGCTTCCAGACGATGGCGGTCGACTTGGGATCGCCCAGCACCTTGGACATGGCCTCGGCCACCTCGTTGAGGTCCTCAAACGCGGTCCAGATGGTGTGGCCCGGCGCGTCCTCGTAGATGTCCGGCTTGACCAGGTCGCTCTCGACGTCCTGGGCGCCGGCCTCGATGGCGGCCTCCATGACGGCGTCCTCCGAGCCGGCCTCGGCCGGATAGGTGATCTGGCCGACCCGATCCCACATGAACGCGACCGAGTTGCTCTCGCCCAGCGCCCCGCCGTGCTTGGAGAAGGCGGCCCGGACATTGGCGCCGGCGCGGTTGCGGTTGTCGGTCAGGACCTCGACGATGATCCCCACGCCACCGGGACCGCGGCCCTCGTAGCGGATCTCCTCCATCAGGTCGGCCTCGCCGCCCGAGGCCTTCTTGATCGCCCGGTCGATGTTCTCCTTGGGCATGGACTCGGCCTTGGCGTTGTTCACCGCCAGGCGCAGGCGCGGGTTCATGGCCGGATCGGGCAGGCCGGACTTGGCCGCGACGGTGATTTCGCGGCTCAGGCGCGAGAACAGCTTGGAGCGCGCGGCGTCCGCGCGGCCCTTGCGGTGCATGATGTTCTTGAACTTAGAGTGGCCGGCCATGGCTAGACTTCGGAACTCCCCGACGAAAAGGCGTGGGCGCATCTAGCGCAGGCGCGGCCCAGTGTCATCCGGCGGAACCTCGGCCGCGCGCGGGCGCTTGTCAGGCGAGACCGGAGACCCCTGTGATGGCCGACGAAGACGTGATCCTGGACGACACCGACGACGACATGGAGATCGTCCACTGGTACGAGCCCGAGCCGATGAGCCTGAGCCTGGTCCAGGCGTCCGGCGCCGTGGTCACCGCCTTCGCGCTTGGCGTGCTGACAGCCGTCGGCGTGCTGGCCCTGACCGGCCGCATCCGGGACTAGGCCGTCTGGCGCCCCTTCTCTCGACCGGGCGTCTCGCCTAGAAGGCCGCCCCGGCCGCCCTCCCCTCGCGGCCCAAGGAAGTATGACCATGCGCCTGGACGCCATTTCGCTCGGCTCGAACCCGCCCCACGACGTCAATGTGGTGATCGAGGTCCCCATCGGCGGCGAGCCGATCAAGTACGAGATGGACAAGGCCTCGGGCGCTCTGGTCGTCGATCGGTTCCTCTACACGCCGATGCGCTACCCGGGGAACTACGGCTTCATCCCGGGCACCCTGTCGGGCGACGGCGACCCCTGCGACGTGCTGGTGGCCAACACCCGCGCCATCATCCCGGGCGCCATCATGAGCGTGAAGCCGATCGGCGTGCTGGTGATGGAGGACAACGCTGGCGAGGACGAGAAGATCATCGCCGTGCCCTCGGCCTCGCTGACGGCGCGCTACGCTGGCGTTGAGGAGGTCAGCGACCTGCCCGACATCACCGTCAAGCAGATCGAGCACTTCTTCGCCCACTACAAGGATCTGGAACCCGGCAAGTGGGTGAAGATCATCCGCTGGGGCGACAAGGCCGAGGCTCACCGCCTGATCCGGGAGGGCATCGAGCGGGCCGCCGCCAAGGCGTGACAGAGATTTCATTCCGGGCCTGACATAGGGCTGCTAGGTTGGACCTCCGCCGACTGAGGGAGGTTCGCCATGCGTTTCCTGTCCAACGACGAGATCGCGGCGCTGGCCCGATCGGAGGAGGTCGAACCCCGCACGCCCCTGCCGGTGCGGATGGTGTCGTCGGAGGAATATGCGCCGGCGGGCCAGACCAAAAAGCAGCGCGAGGTGCAGGCGCGGCTCTACGCCCGGGCCGACGAGACGGCGCCGAAGCTGGGCATGAGCCGGCGGCGGTTCTTCCAGACGGCGTCGGGGATGGCCGCGGGGTTCGCGGCGCTCAACGGCGCCTTCGGGCCGATGTTCGAGGTCGCGGCGGCCGAGGCCTCGGACCTGGGACTGGCCCAGGAGCGCAGCGAGGCGCTGCGCGACCAGTTCATAATGGACATGCACACCCACTTCCTGCGGGACGACACGCGGCTGACCAGCTTCGTGCGCCTGAGGGAATCGGTGATCCAGCGCGGCTGGAACCCGCAGCTGTCGGCGTCGGGCGAACAGACCATCGAGCACCTGAAGTTCGACAACTATTTCAAGGAAGTCTACCTCGACTCCGACACCAAGATCGCCCTGATCTCCTCGGCGCCGTCGGACATTCCCGAGGACTGGTTCCTGACAAACCAGCAGATGGCCGAGGCGCGCCAGCGGGTGAACGAACAGGCCGGCACCACCCGGATGCTGGCCCACGCCATCATGCGGCCGGGCGCGCCGGGCTGGCTGGACGAACTGGACGCGGCGCTGGAGCTCAGGCCGGACTCGGTCAAGGGCTATACGGTCGGCGACAACACCCACAAGGAGACGTCGGCGTACCCGTGGCGGATGGACGACGAGACGGTGATGTATCCGGGCTACGAACGGATGCTGGCTGCGGGCGTCACCACCGTCTGCGTGCACAAGGGCCTGTGGGGCCGGGCGACCGCGGAGCGGTTCCCGCACCTGTCGCCCTATGCCGACGTGCGCGACGTGGCCAAGGCGGCGCGCGACTGGCCGCAGCTCAACTTCGTCATCTATCACGCGGCCTATCGGCTTGATGACCCTGACTGGGCGCTGGCCGAATTCGAGCGGACGGGCCGGATCGAGTGGGTCACGGACCTGGCGGAGATTCCGGAGGCGCATGGGGTTTCGAACGTCCATGCCGACCTCGGCCAGATCTTCGCCCAGACCCTCATCGCCCAGCCGCGGATGTGCGCGGCCATCATGGGGACCCTGATCAGGGGGCTCGGCCACGACAAGGTCTGCTGGGGCACCGACGCCGTCTGGACCGGCAGCCCGCAGTGGCAGATCGAGGGCCTGCGCCGGCTGGAGATTCCCGAGGACATGCAGGCCGCCCACGGCTTCGCCCCGCTCGGCGCCGCAGACGGAGCGGTGAAGAGCGCCATCTTCGGCGGCAACAATGCGCGGCTGTACGGCCGGGACGTGCCGCAGACGCAGGCGGCGCTGGCCGGCGACCGCTTCGCCGCGATCAAGGCGGACTATCTGGCCAAGGGCGCGACGCCGTCGAACCGGCGCTATGGCTATGTGGCCAAGGGGTGAGTCCGGCGCCTGCGCCTGACGCCGAGCCCGGCCGGCCGGCCGTCTCCCTGACCGCCCTGTTCCTGCGCTTCCTGAGGTTCGGCCTGCTCGCCTTCGGCGGGCCGGTGGCGCAGATCGCGATGATCAAGCACGAGCTGGTCGAGCGGGAGCGCTGGATTTCGCCACAGCGGTTCAACCGGCTGCTGGCCGTCATGCAGGTCCTGCCGGGGCCCGAGGCGCACGAGCTGTGCGTGCACCTGGGGATGCGGGCGCGCGGCCGGATCGGCGGGGTGCTGGCGGGGCTCGGCTTCATGCTTCCGGGCTTCCTGCTGATGCTGGCGCTGAGCTGGCTCTATTTCCGCATCGACCTGGAACGAGGCTGGATCGGAGCGGCCCTACTGGGCGTGCAGGCGGCGGTGCTGGGCCTGATCATCCGGGCCGTGCCCAGGATCGGCGGACATGCGCTCACGGACCGCTGGCTGTGGCTGATCGCGCTCTCGGCCGGCGCCGCGACGCTCATGGGGGTCAGCTTCTGGCTGTCCCTGCCGGCGTGAGGGCTGGTCTACGCCCTGGTGCGACTGGGCCGACCCCGGGCGGCGGCCCTCGCGGCTGGTCTGACCCTGGCGGCGGCGGTCACGATGGGCCTGGTCGCGCCCGCCACGGCGGTCCCCGAATTCGTGGCGCGTGTGGTCAGCGAGCCGGGCGACGTGCCCTGGCCCTGGCTGCTGCTGGCGGGGCTGAAGGCCGGCCTGCTGACCTTCGGCGGCGCCTATACGGCCATCCCGGTGCTGCGCGAGGACGCGGTTCGCCAGGGGTGGATGGGCGACGGTCAGTTCCTCGACGGCCTGGCGCTTTCGGGGGTGCTGCCCGCGCCGCTGATCATCTTCTCGACTTTCGTCGGCTATGTCGCGGGCGGGCCGGCGGGCGCCCTGGCGATCACAGCGGGGGTCTTCCTGCCGGCCTTCGGATTTTCGCTGATCTTCTATGACCGGCTGGAAGCGGTGGTGGAGGACGCACGGCTCCACGCCCTGCTGGAGGGGGTGACGGCGGCCGTGGTCGGTCTGATCGCCGCGACCGCGATGCAGCTCAGCTGGGGCCTGCTGGCCGCGAACGAGGACCGGCTGGTGCTTGGCGCCATCCTGCTTGCGGCGCTCGTGGTCATCTGGCTGTGGAGGGCGCGGATCGCCACGCCAGTGGTGCTGATCGCGGCGGGGTGCGCGGGCGCGGCGCTGCTCGCCTAGAGGCCCACCAGATAGTCACCCGGCTCGACCAGTTCGAAGCCTGGAGTCGTCTCCACGAAATGCCGCAGCCAGTAGTTATGGCCCGTGCCGAAGATGACGACGATCCGGTCGCCGGGTCGGGCCACCTGCATCAGCTTGGCGAAGATCTTGGCGTTGCGCTCGTACCATCGCGCATTCAGCTCGGCGCCCGGTAGGTCGCGGCCGCCGCCGAAGCGCAGGAAGCCATAGTAGAAGGCCTGGGCCCCGGCGCCGTTGAATGGATGGTCCGGCCGGTTCACGTCGGCCAGAAGCGCCCCGATCGTTTCGGTGCGCTGCCGCGCCTCGAGGTCGGAGAGATAGGCGACGACCGGACCCTGCATGGCGTCCAGGTCGGCGGAGCGATCGTTGGCCTCGGCCCAGGCGACGACGGTGCCATAGGGGAAGTAGTCCAGCGCTTCGCCCTCCTCGGGCTGTTCGTCGATGGCGTAGACCCGCTCGACCCCGGCGGCGACGGCCAGGCGATAGCCGATCTGAACCCGCTCATCGGGATTGGTGAGCAGCGCTTCGGGCGCATGCTGCGGCCAGCGGTGATCCAGCAGGGTCGCCTGGTCGACGGCCACCCGCTCCACAGCGACGGCGGTCGGGCCAAAGCGCGCCAGGGCCAGGGCGACTGCGGCCAGCTCGGCCTGTCGTTCCGGTGTCGTCACCGGGTCGGCCTGCATGTTGTGGACGTCCTGGCCGGGGTTGCCGAAGTGCCAGCTGCCCAGGATCATTACGCGAACCGGCTCGGGGCCGGGCGCGTCCTGAGCCAGCGCCGGTGCGGTGATGAGGAAGACCGCCAGGGCGGCGAGCACGGTTCGGAACATGGCGGATCTCCTGACGCGGGTCAGGAGCAGGAGGCCGCAAGCGGCCGCTACGGATGCAAACTGCCGGATGAATTCGCCGTAAGGCTCAGACTTCGGGCACCGTGGCTTTCAGCCGGCCGCCGACGCGGATCGGTTCGATGCGAACGGCCAGGCCGGTGCGGTCGTCGGTCTCGACCATCACGCCGCAGACGGTGGCGGGACCGGAGGCCGGCGTGTAGCGGCCGCCGGACAGGCGGGTGGTGAAGCGCCGCAGCGGCTCTTCCTTGTCGTTGCCGATGACGGAATCATAGTCGGCGCAGGCGCCGGCGTCGGTCTGGTAGGCCGTGCCGCCCGGCAGGACCTGGGCGTCGGCAGTCGGGACGTGGCTGTGGGTGCCGATCACCAGGCTGGCCCGGCCGTCGCAGAAGTGGCCCATGGCCATCTTCTCGCTCGTCGCCTCGGCGTGGATGTCCACGATCACCGCGTCGGCGACGACGCCCAGCGGCGCGGCGTTCAGCTCGCGGTCCACCGCCGAGAAGGGATCGTCCATCGGATCCATGAACACCCGCCCGAGCACCGAGACGACCAGCACGCGCCGGCCGTCCGGCAGGGTGAAGACGTCGGCGCCGCGGCCCGGGGCGTCCATCAGGTGCGGATAGTTCGCCGGCCTGAGCAGGCGCGGCTCGCGCACGATGTAGGTCAGGGCCTCGCGCTGGTCCCAGCTGTGGTTGCCCAGGGTCAGGCAGTCGGCCCCGGCCATGAACAGTTCGCGGGCGGTGTTCTCGGTGATGCCGAAGCCGCCGGCGGCGTTCTCGGCGTTGACCACCACGAAGTCGAGGCCCAGCCGCTGGCGCAGATCGGGCAGGAAGTCCGAGAGCCCGTCGCGGCCCGACTTGCCCACCACATCGCCGAAGAAACCCAGTCGCATTCAGTCCGCCTTTCGGGCGGGGGTATAGCCGCTCTCGGTCAGAACGCCATGGAGCGGCATGTCGTGCCCCTCGGCGGGCAGGCGCTCGACCTCCTGGGCCGCCCAGGCCAGACCGACACGGGCGGCGGTCGGGCGGGCGGCGAAGGTGCGGTCATAGTAGCCTCCGCCCTGACCGAGCCGGTGGCCGACGGCGTCGAAGGCCAGCAGCGGCGTGATGATCAGCTCGGGATCCATCTCCGGCGCATCGGGCAATGGCGCGGCGGAGCCCACGAGGTCGGGCCGCAGGGCCTGAGCCGGGCTCCAGCTGCGGAAGACCAGCGGCGCGTCCAATGTCTCGACGACGGGCAGGCAGAGGTCGCAGGACAGACCGGACAGCGCCCGGGCGAGGGGCGCGGCGTCGATCTCGGACCCCATGGGGCGATACAGCGCCACGATAAGCCGCCGGCCCCGCCCAGCCTCGTGCGCCCAGCCGCCGGTGGCGCCGAAAAGGGCGTCCAGCATGGCATTGGCATGTGTGGCGGCGCGTTCGGCGGCGCCCGGATCAGCCGCCGCCAGCGCCTTGCGGCGCGCACGGGCGGCGGAGCGAAAGTCGGCCTTGGAGATCACCCGGCCTGCTTAGGCCGAGGCGACAGGAACGAAAAGCGCCGCCGGGGGCTCCGGCGGCGCCTTCCTCTTCCACTTCGACACATCAGTCGTCGTGGCTCTCGCCATCAACGCCCTCGAAGCGGATGTAGCCGGCCGCGTTCTCCTGCGGACGGCGGGGTGAGCGAACCGAGCCCGGCGCGCCGGCGCCGGCGCCCGTGATCACTTCCGGCT
>CBIHLR010000072.1:0-11585 GCA_966210875.1 uncultured Brevundimonas sp.
ATGCCGAGGTCATCGAAGGCCGGGCCCAGCCGCTGCTGATCTACTCGGAATCCAAGAAGAAGACGGCCGACGGCGCGGCCTGAGGCCGCGCCTGACGCCAGCTAGAGGGACGCCCGCGCGTCCTCGTCGCCCCGGCCCAGCGGATCCGGGAGCGGTTCGTCGTCGGCGACGAACGAGAGCGATACCGAATTGATGCAGTAGCGCTGGCCCGTCGGCGGCGGGCCGTCGGGGAAGACGTGGCCCTGGTGGCTGTCGCAGCGCGCGCAGCGGGTCTCGATGCGGACCATGCCGTAGGAAGTGTCGCGCACGCCGACCACGTGGTCCGGATGGATGGGCGCGGTGAAGCTGGGCCAGCCAGTGCCGCTCTCGAACTTGGTCTGGGCGCGGAACAGCGGCAGGCCGCACAGGCGGCAGGCGTAAAGCCCGGGCCGCTTCTCGCTCAGCAGGCCGCCGCAGAAGGGAGCCTCGGTGCCGTGGTTCAGCAGAACCCGGCGCTCCTCGGAATCGAGGCCCGCCTCCAGCCGGAGACGGGCCTCGTTCGAAGGTGGGGTCAGGTCGAAGGGGGAGGGGGCGCTCATCCCATGAGAATGGTGAGCGCCCCGGTCCGTTGCAATCAGCCGCCGAAGAGGCTCTGCACCCAGGTCCGGACCGCGGCGTCGTCGGCCGGGTTGCCGGTGTAGGCGAGGCCCTGCGCCGGCGTGTGCGGCGTGTTCGACGGGCGCGCCCGGCCGATCCAGGTCTTGATGCCGTAGTTCAGGAAGCCCTGACCCGACGGCAGCGGCTGGCGATCGATCTCGAAGTGGATCGAATCGGCGCCCGTCGGCGTGCCGGCGACGCGCACGTTCGGCAGGGTCACCAGCATGTCGACCACGTCGAGGCAGGCGTTGCGGCAGCCGGCGTCGACCAGGACGATGACGTTGCCGCGCATCGGGTTGGTCGGAGCGGTGGGCGCCGGCGGAGCGGCGGCCTCGCCGGTCGCCGTTTCCTCACCCTCGGCGGTCGTGCCTTCGACGGCGGCGGCCTCGACCGCCGGGATCGGCGGCACGATCGGCTGGGTGAAGGTCTGCTGGCCGGCGGCCAGGGCTTCGTCGAAGCGTCCGACCAGCTCCTGCATGGCCCGCACCGAGCCCGGATAGTTGTAGGCGAAGGCCGCATCGGCCTGCATGCGGCCAAGCACGTCCGCGTAGTAGTCGCGGTTGTCCTGCGAGACGCGATAGACGATCTCGCCGGCGATGTTCTGCTGGGCGACGCGGTATTCAACGCCCCACAGACGGTTGGCCAGGCTGTAGCCCAGCGCCGGAGACCCATCCATGGCGCCGCGCAGGTCGATGACAACGTTGCCGCCGCGGATCGCGTCCAGCTGGGCGTCGATCTGCGCGAGGAAGGCGTCGGAGCCGGCCTGGGTCAGGTCATGGACGTGGAGCCAGTGGCCACCCGGGAAGGTCTCGAGCGCCAGCGGAGTCTGCGGCGTGTAGATCGTCGCGGCCCAGGCGGCCCGGCGCTCCCCCTCGGTGGCGAAGCCCGAGGTCAGGCGGAAGTCACGGTTGCGGTTGCCGACGCGGAACTCGCATTCGGCCGGCAGGCCGCCGATGAAGGGGTTGCCGCGGTCCCAGAACAGGTAGGGGGCGGTCATGACGCGATCGGCCTCGAGGTCCAGTTCGCCCTCCCAGCCGTCCAGGCGGCGACGGGCCAGTTCCTCGGCCGTCTGGCCGTCGCAGGAGACCAGTCGGGCGCCGATCGGCGGAAGGTTGCGCACGCCGTCCTTGACCCAGGTCACCTCATAGCCGCCGTTGCGCCAGCCCACGGTGAAGTTGGTCCAGGCGACACCGTCCCACAGGGGGGCGCGCTGCCAGTTCGGCTCGAACCAGATGTTGGTGTCGCCCAGGCTGCGGGCGTAGCCGCGCATCAGATAGGAGTAGTCCAGCGCGTCGCGGACGTCGCCGATGCGCCCTTGCGCCTCGGTCAGGCCGGCCTGGAGCTGGGCGTTGAAGGCGGCTTCCTGGCCGCCGACGACCATGGCCGGGTGATTTTCACGCAGCTCGGTCTGGATGGCCTGGAGGTCCTGCTGGGCGGCGGCGCGCCAGTCGACCGTCTGGGCGACGGCGGTGGTGGACATCAGCGCAAGGGTGAAACCGGCGAGCGAGGCGAGGGTCTTCATGGGCGTGGGTCCTTTCGGGACGAACGTCACTTGGGAGGTGGCGGAGGTTAAAGCCGATGCACCGCCCGTTTGCCAACCCCGGACAGCCGGGCTAGGCAACGCCCTTCGCCAGACGAGCGAAGGATGGGCATGTTCACCAAGATACTGATCGCTAATCGCGGCGAAATCGCGGTCAGGATCATCCGCACCTGCCGGCGCATGGGGATCGCCACGGTCCAGGTCTATTCGGAGGCCGACGCGGACTCCCTGGCCGTGGAGATGGCGGACGAGGCGGTCCTGATCGGCCCGGCGCCGGCGTCGGAATCCTATCTGGTCGCCGACAAGATCATCGCCGCGGCGCGGCAGACGGGCGCGGAGGCCATCCATCCGGGCTTCGGCTTCCTCAGCGAAAACGCGGCCTTCGCCCGGCGACTGCGGGAAGAGGGCATCGCCTTCATCGGCCCCAACCCCGAGGCCATCGAGGCCATGGGCGACAAGATCACGTCCAAGAAGTTCGCCGCCGAGGCGGGCGTCTCGACCGTGCCGGGCCACATGGGCCTGATCGAGACGCCGGAGGAGGCGGTCCGGATCGCGCGCGAGATCGGCTATCCCGTGATGATCAAGGCCTCGGCCGGGGGCGGGGGCAAGGGCATCCGCGTCGCCCACGGCGACGACGACATGGCCGAGGGATTCGCCGCGGTGAAGGCCGAGGCGCTGAACGCCTTCGGCGACGACCGGGTCTTCCTCGAGAAATTCATCGTCGACCCGCGCCACGTCGAGATCCAGGTGCTGGGCGACAAGCACGGGAACATCGTCCACCTGTTCGAGCGCGAGTGCTCGATTCAGCGCCGCAACCAGAAGGTCATCGAGGAGGCGCCGTCGCCCCTGCTGGACGAGGAGGCGCGCGCCGCCATGGGGGGCCAGGCCGTCGCCCTGGCCCGGGCCGTGGGCTACGATTCCGCCGGCACGGTCGAGTTCGTCGCCGGCCAGGACAAGTCCTTCTACTTCCTGGAGATGAACACCCGCATCCAGGTCGAGCATCCGGTCACGGAGCTGATCACCGGAGTGGATCTGATCGAGCAGATGGTCCGCTCGGCGGCCGGTGAGGCGCTCGCCTTCCGGCAGGAGGACCTGAAGATCGACGGCTGGGCCATCGAGAGCCGCCTCTATGCCGAGGATCCCTACCGCGGCTTCCTGCCCTCGATCGGACGGATGGTGCGCTATCGTCAGCCGGAGGCCGGCCGCCGCGACGACGGGACGGTGGTGAGAAACGATTCCGGCGTCCGCGAGGGCGACGAGATCTCCATGTTCTACGACCCCATGATCGCCAAGCTGTGCGTCTGGGGCCCGACCCGCGAGGCGGCCGTCGAGGGCATGAGCCGGGCGCTGGAGGAGACTCACCTGGAGGGGCTGGGCCACAACCTGCCATTCCTCGCGGCGGTGATGGATCAGGAGCGGTTCCGCTCCGGCGCCCTGTCGACCAGCTACATCAAGGACGAGTTCCCGGACGGCTTCAAGGGAACCGAGCCCACGCCCTTCCAGGTCGACCTGATGACCGCCGCGGGGGTGATGATGCACGCCTTCGAGCGCGCCCGGTCACCGCGCGCGCCGCGGCTGGACTGGACCGTGCTGGTGGCCGGCGAGACCCGCCACGTCAGCCTCGACCTCGGCGGCGACGGCCTGGCCGTGACGCTGGACGACGGCCGGGTCCTGCGGCTGAGCGAGGCGCGCTGGCGGCCGGGCGATCCGCAGTTCTCGGCCGAGCTGGACGGCACGCCCTTCACCGCCGAGGTGAAGCGCAAGGCCGACGGCTTCGAGATCCGCCACCGCGCCGCGCGCCAGCGGGTGCGGGTCTTCACCCCGGACATCGCGGAGCTTCATGGCCGCCTGCCGGAGAAACAGGGCGCCGACACCGCCAAGCTGATCGTCTCGCCCATGCCCGGGCTGGTCGTCTCGCTGGAGGTTCAGCCCGGCGACGAGGTCAAGGCGGGCCAGACCGTGGCCGTGATCGAGGCCATGAAGATGCAGAACATCATCCGGGCCGAGCGTGACGGGACGGTCAAGACGACGGGGCCCAAGGCCGGCGACAGCGTCGCCGCCGACGAGGTGCTGGTCGAGTTCGCCTGATGCGCTACCTGATGCTCTAACGGCGATCTGACGCTTCTGGGGGAGCGCTCGATGGACGAAGTAAGGCTGTTGTTGAGCGCACAGGGGCGCAGCCGTCGTTCTGAGTGGTGGGTGCTCGGCATTACGATGACCGTTCTATCGACCCTGCTGATGTGGCTCTCAGTGGGGGCTAATCGCAGGCTGGGAACACGTGTCTATCGACCCCAACGTGGTCAAACCCCCTCTGGTGAAGATCATCCAGGACTTCTGGATGTTATTGTTCTTCTGGCCGTTGTTGGCGCTTTCGATCCGTCGTGCCCACGACCGTGACAGTGCCGGCTGGTTCGTGATCGCCCTCAATCTCTCCACGCTGCCAGTGTCTTTGGCGTTCAACTGGGCGCCGGCCTCAGTCTGGGTCAGTTTCGAATGGGTATGGGTAATCTTTTCGCTCGTATGGGCCGGCGGCGGACTTTTCTTGCTCATCTCGCTCGGCTTCCTGGACGGCACGGAGGGGCCTAACCGATACGGGCCATCCCCGAAGGAACACTCCCGCTACCAGCCCATGACGCTGGACTGAGTCAGCGGGTCCAGCCGATAATGACCCCATGAACCAGCGCATCGACTGGCCCGAACTGTTCTTTTCGTCGTCCGGCCGGGTCGGGCGGCTGCCGTTCCTGCTGGCCGCGGTGCTGCTGATCGTGCTGCTGGCGCTGTATCAGTCGGCGCTGGGGGACAATGTCTTCACCGGCGTGTTCGCCTATCCGATCCTGTTCTTCTCGGGCGCCTGCGTGCTGTCCAAGCGGCTGCACGACCGGGGGCGCAGCGGCTGGTGGACGGCGGTGATCCTGTTCGCCTTCATCATGGTCTGGCCGCACCCGGAGGGCGTGCTCGACATGCTGGGCGTGCTGGTGATGATCTGGGCCATCGTCGAACTGGCGCTGATGCCGTCCGAGCAGGGCTCGAACCGCTATGGCCCGAACCCGATGCGGGCGCTGATCTAGAAGGCCACGGCCGCCGGATCGAAGCGGGGGTCGGCGATGGCGGCGGCCACGTCGTCCGCAAGCGGGCCGCCACCGACGTTGGCCACCGCCTCGAGGAACAGGGCTTCGGTCACGGTCTCGGCGCCTTGCGCCCGCGAGATGTAGTCGCGCCATACCGCATACAGGCCGTCGCTCCCGGGAGCTTCGCGCAGCAGCGCCTCATGCAGCGCCAGATTGACGACCATTCCACAGGCGTAGGGGACCTCCGTATCGCCTTCGGAAAGCGCATGGCGGATGGAGCGGCCGGCCAGCCGTTCGGCGCATTCGGCCCGCTTGGCGGCGATCACCGCCTCGACGCCGGCGGCCTGATCGGGCCGGCCTTCCATCAGGGCGAGGGCCGCCATCGCCTCGGCGCCGCCTTCGTGGATCCAGGACCCTTCGCGGGCGGATGTGTAGATCTGGCGCTGATAGAGGTGGGCCGCCTCGTGGGCGAAGTGCCAGGACAGGCCGTCGGCGAAGCCGCCGCGCGCCATCTCCTCGTTCCAGAAAGATCCGTAGAAGTGGATGAAGACCTGGCCGGGCAGGGTCCCGCCCTGGCGGCCGTAGCTGCCGTCCACGACCGAGGTGTCCCAGGAGGCGAACAGCATCGGCGGGGCGTCCAGCACCCCGAGGTGGCCCGCGAACTGGTCCATGAACCGGGGGAGCTCAGCCATCAGCTGATCGCGGATGACCGGCGGCAGAGCCTCGTCGATAACCGCCACCACGGCCTCGGAAGCGACCGGACGGCCCGCGCCGACGTAGATATTCGTGCCCTGGCCGGACTCGGTCCAGGCCGCGCGTCCCTGGGTGATCTCGCCGTTGACCAGCACGTTCAGATCGGGCGCGGCCTCGAGGGTGAAGGCCCAGCGCTCGTCGCCAGAGCAGGCCTCGGGACAGACGAACAGCCGACCCGTGTAGGCCAGCATCCCGCCGTCGCCGAACGGCGAGAAGGGTGCATAGTCCATGGGCAGCTCGCGATAGCGCGGCGGCATGACCACCGTGGCCTGCGAAAAGGCCGCGCCATCCTGGCGACGCAGGACCTCGCCGTCGTCGGTGGCCACGATCTCGAAACCCTCGCCGGCGGCCCAGTCGCGGGTACGGCTCGTGTCGGGCGAGCGGGCGAAGCTCAGCTGGCGGGCCGGCTCCCCCAGCCGGTAGGTCACGACCCAGGGCTCCCGGCCGTTGGCCTCGACGGCCACGCCGACGGGCTCCACGGGCTGGGCGTGCGTGGCGAACGCCGCCGAGATCAGCGCGAGCGTGGCGAGGAGGCGGGCGAGGGCGGTCGGGCGGAGACGTTGCATGCTCGCCCGATGAAGCGTGACCGTGGCGGCAACAGGGCGGATTCCCTACGGATATTTCACCCGACGGGCGGCTCCCCGCCTTGGGTCGGTCCGAACACCTGCTGGAACGAGGCCCTGAGCGCCGCGTCCGCCTCGTCCATCGTCACGGGCAGGCCGAGGTCCACCAGGCTGGTCACACCGTGCTCGCGGATGCCGCAGGGCACGATGCCGCCGAAGTGCGACAGGTCCGGCTCCACGTTCAGGCTGACGCCGTGGAAGCTGACCCAGCGGCGGATCTTCACCCCGATGGCCGCGATCTTGTCCTCGCGGACCTGGCCGGCCTCGCGCCGCTCGACCCAGACGCCGACACGGCCGTCGCGAGCGCCTGCCTCGACGTTGAACTCGGCCAGCGCGCCGATGATCCAGGCCTCCAGCCCCCGCACGAAGCGCCGCACGTCCTTGCCGCGCTCGCGCAGGTCCAGCATGACATAGGCGACCCGCTGGCCGGGGCCGTGATAGGTGAACTGGCCGCCGCGTCCGGTCTCGAAGACCGGAATGTCGCCCGGCGCCAGCAGGTCCTCGGGCCTGGACGAGACGCCGGCCGTGTAGAGCGGCGGATGCTCCAGAAGCCAGATCAGCTCTCCGGCCGAGCCCTCGGCGATGGCGGCGGCGCGCGCCTCCATGGCGGCGACCGCCTCGGGATAGGCGATCCGCCCGGCTGACACGGCCCAGCCGACCGGCCGGGCGTCGGCGCGCTTGAGGATATCGAGGCCGGGCTCCATGGCACGGCAGATGGCGGCGAAACCCGCTTTCGGCAAGCCAGCTTAACTGCGCGTCAAGCATAAGGCCCGCAAGGTCGCGGCCAGTAAGCGTGCGTGTGGGGTGTCTGTGTCGGTCTGGGGCGTGGCGGGGAAGCTCGAAGGCGTGAGCAATCAGGTCGCATCGGTGAAGGTGGAGATTTCGGTCGTGCTCGGCCGCTCCAGCCTGCCCATGCAGCAACTGCTGCGCATGGGCCGCGGCGCCGTGATTCCGCTCGACGCGGGCGAGGCCGACGAGGTCTGGATCCTCGCCAACAATCACCCGGTCGCACGCGGCGAGATCGCCATCTCCGAGGACCGCATCTCGATTGTCGTGACGCGTCCGGCGGACGTCTACGACTTTATGGCCGGAGCGGCCTGAGCGGCCTAGCCCCCGACGGTGCGGGTCGAGACGACCCGACCGGCCTCATCAAGCACCGCCTCGACCACCACGCCGGCCTCATTGCGCAGGCGCCGGACCGTGCGGCCCTCACTGTCTGTGCTTTCTCCAACCACCTCGAAGCCTGACCGGGCGGTGTCGAGGATGTCGCCGACCGTACGCTGGTTGACCACGGCGCCCGAGCTGTCGAGCGTGCGTTCCACGATCTGACCCGTTGTCCCAACGGTGGTCTGAACGGTCTGGCCGAGAGTGTTGACTGTCTGGCTCAGTACGCCGCCCGGCTGCAGGGCATCCCCGGCCACCCCGCCGACGGTGGTGACCGTGTGGTCGACGCTCTGCAGGAGCCGTTCAAGAAGTTCCGGGTTGCGGTCGATGGTGGTCAGGGTGCGGTCGATGATCTGGGCGACGTTGTCGAGCCGTACCTTGAGCAACACCTGAGCCTGCACGCCCGAGATGGTCAGATTGACCCGCTCGATCCGCGCATCGGCGCCGGCCGTCAGCTGCAGCAGGTTGGCCAGCCGCGCGTCGAGCGCGAGATGCACTTCGAGGCCCTCGACCTCCAGCTGGATCTCCTCGACCGAAAGGTTCGGGATATCGAGGAGGACGTCCGGCTCCTGTGACGGATCGGAATAGACCGTCTGGCGCGCGGGGTCATAGGGCTGAACCGGCTGGACAGGCTGCACGCCTCGGTCCTGGGCCTGAGCGGCTCCGGCGAACGACAGCGCGGCGAGCGCGGCTCCAGCGAGAATCCAGGGCTTCACGGCAGTCTCCTATTGCGGGTCTTGAGATGCAGGTTCGGGCGGCTCGGGCGCGGCCGGGGCCTCGGGCGGCGCGATGGATGCGCGGAGTCTCACCCGCCACTCGATGTGTCGAAACGTGCGACCGACTGGAATCGGGTCGGGCAGTCCGGTGGACAGGGACTCGTTGATGTTCACACCTTCAGGCTGCGACCAGACGCTGAGTTCCATGTCGCCTGCCTGGCGCCAGCGAACGCTTTCGGCGGTGACGGTCGCGTCGAGCGAGATGTCGGGTTCGGCAGCGGTCTCGACGGCCCGCTCGCCAGGCTGTGCGGCCTGCGTCGCCAGAGCCAGCAGGAAGATCTGAACAGCCGCCACCATGGCGCCATAAAGCGGCCACGAAGACTTTTGTTCCGCAGCCTTTGCCGCCCTTCCCAAAGCGGATTCCCTGCGCTATTCCCCCGCGCTCCGATGCGAGCGGTCGTGGCGGAATTGGTAGACGCGCAGCGTTGAGGTCGCTGTTCCCTAACCGGAGTGGAAGTTCGAGTCTTCTCGACCGCACCATCGATCTGAAAGGGTCAAAGCCATAGGGCTGTAGCTGAAGGGGAGGGGCGAGCCGATGAGCACCGAAGCCGCCCGTCTGTCCGAAGCCGAAGCCGCCCAACTGCTTGAAGACCTGGCGCTGGGCGAGGACTACGCCCTCACGTCCGAATATGTGGAGATGGTGGTCGACGCCGCGGACCGCGGCGACGGCATGCGCCTGCGCGAGCTGATCTCGGCGCTGCACCCTGCCGACGTGGCCGACCTGCTGGGCTTCCTGTCGGCCGAGCACCGCGCCGAGGTGGTGCCCTGGCTGCCGCCGGACCTGCTGGCCGAGACCCTGCCCGAACTCGACGACGGGGTGCGCGAGGATGTGCTCGAGATGGTCGAGCCCGGCGCCTTGGCCGAGGCCCTTCAGGAGCTGGACTCGGACGACGCCACCGGCATCGTCGAGGACTTGGAGGACGAGCAGCGCCGCGCCGTGCTGGCCGCCATGCCGGACGCCGAGCGAGCCGGCATCGAAAGCGCCCTGTCCTACGAGGAGGACACCGCCGGGCGCCTGATGCAGCGCGAGGTGATGGCCGCGCCCCAGTTCTGGAGCGTCGGCGACGCCATCGACCACATGCGGGGCCACGGCGAGGAGCTGCCCGAGCTGTTCTTCGACATCTATGTCGTCGACCCCGGCTATCGGCCTGTGGGCGCAGTTCCAGTGTCCGGCCTGCTGCGCGCGCGGCGCGAGGTGAAGCTCTCGGAGATCATGGAGCCGATCAACGAGATCGCAGTCGACCAGGACCAGGAAGAGGTCGCCTACATCTTCGAGAAGTACCACCTGATTTCCGCACCCGTGATTGACAAGGGCGGCCGGCTGGTCGGCCAGATCACCGTCGACGACATCGTCAACATCATCCAGGAGGAGAACCAGGAGGACATCCTGGCGCTCGCCGGCGTCACCGACGCGGGTCGTGACGCCAACGTCCTGGAGGTCGTGCGCTCGCGCATCCCGTGGCTGGCGGTGAACCTGGGCACCGCGCTGATCGCGTCCACGGTGATCGGCGTGTTCCAGGCCGAGATTCAGCAGCTTGTCGCGCTGGCGGTCTTGATGCCTGTGGTCGCCTCGATCGGCGGCAATGCCGGGACACAGGCCCTGACCGTGGCGGTCCGGGCCTTGGCCATGCGCGAGGTCTCGGCGGCCAACGGCTGGCGGATCCTCAGGCGCGAGGTGGCGGTTGGACTGGCCAACGGCATGGCGATCGCCATCCTCCTTGCGGGCGTGACCTGGCTCTGGCAGCGCAACGAACTGCTGTCGCTGGTTATCGGCCTGGCGGTGGTGATCAACCTGGTGGCGGCCGCTCTGGCGGGCACCCTGGCGCCCTTGGCGCTGGACCGGCTCGGACGGGACC
This sequence comes from uncultured Brevundimonas sp., assembly GCA_966210875.1. GTDB lineage: Bacteria > Pseudomonadota > Alphaproteobacteria > Caulobacterales > Caulobacteraceae > Brevundimonas. The sequence continues at coordinate 10,417 of CBIHLR010000072.1, forward strand.
CCGCAGTCTCTTCTCCCGTCTTCGTCAGCTGGGTGACGGACACGATCGGATTCCTCGCCTTCCTGGGGCTGGCGGCCTTGATCCTGCTGTGATCGTGACGAGTTAGGAACCGGCGCGGCCTTTGCTGGCTCCCTCATGGGGCGAGCTCTCTTGTCCCATTTCGGGCCACGCCGACAGGACCGCCATGCAACCGCGTATGAAGATGTCACGCCAGGGACTCGAGCTCCTCAAGAGCTTTGAGGGCCTCAGGCTGACCGCGGCGCAGCTGCCCGACGGCCGCTGGACCATGGGGCACGGCCACACCCAGTTCGCTCGCGAGGGAGCGACCATCACCGCCGCCGACGCCGAAGCGCTGCTGCTCTACGACCTGATTCCGGTGGTCGCGGCGGTGAACGAGGCCGTGACCGTGGAGGTCACCCAGCGCCAGTTCGATGCGCTCGCCTGCTTCGCCTTCAACGTCGGCGTCCCCGCCTTCCTGAAGTCTGCGGTGCTGGACCGGGTCAACCAGGAGCGGATGACCGAGGCGGCCCTGGCCATGGCGATCTGGCGCTCAGGCGCCTTCGGCGGCAAGCCGGTGGTGCTCGACGCCCTGGTGCGCCGTCGCTCGGCCGAGGGCGACATGCTGCTGGACGGCGAGACGGCCCCGTCGCCGACGTCGATGGTCACGCCCACCATCGACCCTTCCGCCCTCGCAACCCTGCCGGACACCCCGCCCGCGACTCTGGAGATCGACTTCTCCGCCTCGCGCGCCGAGGCGCATCTGGTCCAACCCGAGCTGGAGGAGGCCGCGCCATCCGCGCCGGCCATTCCCAGCGACGTCCAGGCTCCCGCGCCGGCGGAAGAGGCGCCCGCCGAGGCGGCTCTCGAAGTCACGGCCTCCGACGCGCCGGGGCCGGCCCCCGCAGTGATCGCCGAGGCCAGCGTGGCCGCGCGCGTCTACGCCAGCTATCCGCCGGAACCCTTCGCGCCGATCGGCACGTCCGAGCCCCAGGCGCCCATGGCGGCCGCGGAGGAACTGGAAGACTCGATCCCGCTCAATGTCGCGCCGGACATCGATCCCGTCGTGACCGCCGAGGCCTCCGAGCCGCCGCTGGTCCTGATCCTGACGCCGCCGCCGGAAGTAGCGAGTGAGCCGCCTGCCACGGCGGACGTTCCTTCCGAACCTGAGC
>CBIHLR010000073.1:0-11429 GCA_966210875.1 uncultured Brevundimonas sp.
GCGCCGAAGGCCCAGCGCAGGCCGATGCTCACGCTCGAGTCGTTGAAGTCACCGGTGAAGGCGCCCGGCGTCCAGCCCGCGGCCGAAGACGTCGAGGTCGACTCGAAGGTGACTTCGTCCGTCTGCATGTAGCGGGCGGTCATGTCGAGCGACAGGCGATCCGTGAGCGCCCAGGCGAAGCCGGCGAGCACCTGCCAGGCGAAGGCGGTGTCTTCGTCATCGACCTGCAGGTTGGCCGGCGACGGGCCGGCCGGCGAGGTCGAGAACTGGCCGAGCGCATCGACGGAAACGCGGTTCAAGCCGGCGCCGACGCCGATGAACGGACGCACGCGCCAGTCTTCGTCGCCCATGTCCCAGATCAGGTTGCCCATGAGGCTCCACTGATCGATGGAACCTTCCGGCGAGCCGCACGGATCGGACGGGCCACGGATGACGCCCGGGGTGCACAGAGACTGGCTGGCGGGCAGGGTGCGGGGATAGCCCCGCACGGCGTCGATGTCGCCGGGGCGATAACCGCCTTCGAGCTCCACGCGCCAGTTCGGGTTGAAGCGGTAGCCCAGGCGCGCGAAGCCGGCCCAGGTGTTCTCCGTCGACCAGTCGAAGTTGTAGGGACCGCCGTCGGGCGCGTTGCCTTCGGAGAATGTTCCGAGGTCTTCCTGCCAGTGGTACCCGAGATCGAGCGCGCCGTACCAGCCGTCCGGATCCGCCATGGCGGGGCCCGCGAGGCCAAGCAGCACGACGCTAGCCGTTCCGGCCAGCAACCGACTTCTCATATCTTCATTCCCTTTTTTAGACGCGCGGCCCCGACGTGTGGCCCGCTACCCAAGCCGCCCAACGAGGAAACTGGCCGCACGGTTCCGTGCAAATCCGGATTCACCCGTCAGACTGTTGCCCTTTTTCAACACCGAATAGGGCCGAGCTTTGGCCAACCTGGGCCGTTTCCGCGGCCCAGGCTGTCCAGGGCCTGAGTTCCATATCCCATATGGATTTCAGCCGGGTGACATCCAGACGAGAGTCTTGTGGCCGCGCCGCCGGGGCGCCGTATTCCGAACTTGCTATGGGCGAAGGCGTCGAAAGTTCGGCCTCCCCGGGTTCGAGCCTGGAGATGATGGCGGTGGCGAGCTCATGCCAGGTGGCCGCCAACGGGCCCGCCACATGCAGAAGGCCGCCTTCTCCCAGACCGGCCAGTCGACGCTGGGCGACGCCGAGAAGCGCGGCCGCGAGGTCGTCGGCGTGTGTCGGGTTGCCGCGCTGGTCGTCGACGACCTTCAGGGTTTCGCCGCGCAGCGCCCGGCTGGAGATCGCACGCACGAAGCCGGACATCTCCGAGATGAGCCAGGCCGTCCGGACGACCAGGGCGCCGGGGTCGGCGGCCACGACACGCCGCTCGCCCTCGGCCTTGCTTCGCCCGTAGGTCTGCAGCGGCGCGACGGGATCAGCCTCGGCGAACGGTGCTCCCGCGACGCCGCCGAACACATAGTCCGTGGACACGTGGATCAGCAGGCTCCCGCCGCGGCGCGTGGCTTCGGCCAGCACCTGCGGCGCCTCGGCGTTGAGGGCGTGTGCCAGCTCAGGCTCGGACTCGGCGCGATCCACCGCCGTGTACGCCGCGGTATTGATCACCACGTCCGGTTTCGCGGTCATGATGAGATCGCGCGCCGCGTCCGGGCGGGTCAGGTCGCAGCGCTCGCGCCCGGCGAACTCCAGCGCCCAGCCCTCTGGCGGCGTCGCCCGGGCGAGCGCCCGGGCCAGCTGACCGGCGCTCCCCAGGACCAGGACGCGCGTCACCGGCCGACGCCCCTCCGGGACAGCGCGCCCGCCGACACCGAAGCCTCGCACCAGGCCGGGTTGGCCAGGTACCAGTCGACCGTCTCGGCCAGCGCGCTCTCGAAGCCACGTCGTGGCCGCCAGCCCAGCTCTGTTTCGGCCGCCGACGGGTCGACGGCGTAGCGCCGGTCGTGGCCCGGCCGGTCCTCCACCCGGCTGATCAGCCGCGCATGCGGCGCATCCTGCGGCTGGCGCTGGTCGAGCAGGCCGCAGATCGTCTCGACCACCTGCCGGTTGGTCCGCTCCTGCCGCGCGCCGAACAGATAGGTCCCGCCGGGCTTCCGCTCCAGCGCCAGCAACAGACCCTCGGCATGGTCCTCGACGTGCAGCCAGTCGCGCACCTGCAGCCCGTCGCCGTAGACCGGCAACGGCTCGCCACGCGCGCCCTTCAAAATCATCAGCGGGATCAGCTTTTCAGGGTGCTGGTACGGCCCGAAATTATTCGAACAGTTGGTCAGGATGACGGGCAGGCCGTAGGTCTCGCGCCACGCCCGCGCCAGGTGATCTGCGCCCGCCTTGGACGCAGCATAGGGCGAACGCGGCCGATAGGGGCTGTCCTCGGAGAATGCGCCGTCCGGCCCCAGGTCCCCGAACACCTCGTCGGTCGAGACGTGCAGGAACCGGAAGTCCTCCGGCTCGCCCTGTGACCGCCACCACGCCAGGGCCGCGTCCAGCATCACCTGCGTCCCGACCACATTGGTCCGCACGAAGGCGCCGGGTCCGTCGATCGAACGGTCCACGTGGCTCTCGGCCGCCAGGTGCAGCACCGCATCGGGCCGCGCCGTCTCGAAGGCGTGTGCGACCGTCTGCGGATCGCAGATGTCCCCGACGATCAGTGCAAAATCGTCGCGCTCCCCGAACGGGGCGAGGGTCTGCGGATTGGCCGCATAGGTCATGGCGTCCAGCACCGCGACCTGGTCCCCGCGCGCGAGCAGCGCCCGCACCACGGCCGAACCGATGAAGCCCGCGCCGCCCGTGACCAGCGCCCGCATCAGGCGGCGTCCCATTCGAAATAGGCCGGCAGGTCCCTCAGCCGCGGCTGGACCCGGTCCTTGTCCGAAACCGCCGCGCCCGCGATCTCCGGCCATTCAATGCCGAGGTCCGGGTCATTCCACAGCAGGCCCAGGTCCCGCTCGGCGTCGAAGAAGCCGTCGACCTTGTAGAGCACTAAGGTGTCCGGCTCGAGCGTCACCAGGCCGTGCGCCGTCCCGCGCGGGGCCAGCATCTTCAGCCCGTTCTCCGCCGACAGCTCGGCCTTCACATGCCGGCCATAGGTCGGCGAGCCGCGCCGGATGTCGACCACCACGTCCAAAACCCGCCCGCGCAGCACTGAGACCAGCTTGGCCTGAGCCGAGGGCGGCGACTGAAAGTGCAGACCTCGCACCGTGCCCGCCTCCTTCGACCAGGCCAGGTTGTCCTGCACCCAGTCGTTGGTGATCCCCGCGGCCTCGAAGGCCCGGCGGCTCCAGTGTTCGGAAAACGACCCGCGCGCATCCGGATAGACCGGTGGCGGTCCGACCAGCTTCACGCCGGGAATCTCTAGGTCCTGCACCTGCATGGCTCCCTCAAACCACGCCCGTCCGCTTTGCGGAAGCGCTTGCTTGACGTGGCGACCGCCGACTAATGCGGAGCTTCCCGTTCAGGACTGGAGTTTGCCATGACCATCCGCTTCGACGGCCGCGTGGCCATAGTGACGGGCGCCGGCGGCGGCCTGGGCCGCCAGCACGCCCTGGCCCTGGCCCGGCGCGGGGCCAAGGTGGTGGTCAACGACTTCGGCGGCGCGCGAGACGGCACCGGCGGTTCGGCCACCCCGGCGGAGGAAGTCGTCGCCGAGATCGAGGCTCTTGGCGGCGAGGCCATGGCCAATCCGGCCTCGGTCACCGACTTCGCCTCGGTCCAGGCCATGGTCGAGGCCGCGCTGGGGCGCTGGGGCCGCGTCGACATCCTCGTCAACAACGCCGGTGTCCTGCGCGACAAGACCTTCGCCAAGATGGAGCTCGACGACTTCCGCTTCGTGCTGGAGGTCCACCTGATGGGCGCGGTCAACTGCACCAAGGCGGTGTGGGAGACGATGCGCAACCAGAACTACGGCCGCATTGTCATGACGACCTCGTCGTCCGGCCTCTACGGCAACTTCGGCCAGTCCAACTATGGTGCGGCGAAGATGGGCCTGGTCGGGCTGATGCAGACCCTGTCGATCGAGGGGGCCAAGAACGACATCCGGGTCAACTGTCTGGCCCCCACCGCCGCCACGCGCATGACCGAGGACCTCGGCGCCCGGCTCGACCTCGACGCGCTCCGGCCCGAGCTGGTCTCGCCCGGCCTCCTGCATCTGGTCAGCGAGAACGCCCCGACCCGCGCCATCCTCTGCGCCGGCGCCGGCGGGTTCGAGGCGGCGCATGTGACCCTGACCCAGGGCATCCACGCCGTGGGCGACGACGCGCCCGAACAGGTCGCCGCCCGCTGGGACGAGATCATCGACCGCACCGGCTCCATCGTGCCCGAGAGCGGCGCCGCCCAGGGCATGACCGAAATGACCAAGGCCATGAAGGCGAAGGGATAAGCCCATGCGTGAAGCCGTCATCGTCTCCACCGCCCGCACCCCGATCGGCAAGGCCTATCGGGGCGCCTTCAACGACACCCAGGCCCAGGCCCTGGGCGCCCACGCCATCAGGCACGCCGTCGAGCGCGCGGGCGTCGATCCGGGCCAGATCGAGGACGTGGTCATGGGCGCGGCCCTCCAGCAGGGCTCGACCTCGACCAACATCGCGCGCCAGGCGGCCCTGCGCGCCGGCCTGCCGGTCACGGTCGCGGGCATGAGCCTGGACCGCCAGTGCGCTTCGGGCCTGATGGCCATCGCCACCGCCGCCAAGCAGGTGGTCCACGACGGCATGGCCGTCACCGTCGGCGGCGGGCTGGAGTCGATCTCGCTGGTCCAGAACCAGCACATGAACCTCTATCGCCGCGAGGACGCCGAGCTCCTGCGCATGGTCCCGGCCATCTACATGCCGATGCTGGAGACCGCCGAGGTCGTGGCCGCCCGCTACGGGATCAGCCGCGACGCCCAGGACGAATACGCCTTCCAGTCGCAGCAGCGCACGGCCCAGGCCCAGGCCGAAGGCCGCCTCGACGCCGAGATCGCGCCCATGACCACCACCATGCAGGTGGTCGACAAGGCCACCGGCGAGGCCTCGCCGCGCGAGGTCACCCTGTCCAAGGACGAGGGCAACCGTCCCGACACCACGCTGGAGGGCCTGCAGTCGCTGAAGCCCGTGTTCGGCTCCGGCCAGCAGATCGAGCAGGGCGCCTACATCACCGCCGGCAACGCATCCCAGCTGTCCGACGGCGCCTCGGCCCACGTCATCATGGAGGCCAGGGACGCCGAACGTCGCGGCCTTCAACCGCTCGGCGCCTATCGCGGCATGGCCGTCGCCGGCTGCGAACCCGACGAGATGGGTATCGGCCCGGTCTTCGCTGTGCCGCGGCTACTGGAGCGCCACGGCCTGACGGTCGACGACATCGGCATCTGGGAGCTGAACGAAGCGTTCGCCGTCCAGGTCATCTATTGCCGCGACCGGCTGGGCATCCCCAACGACCGCCTAAACGTCTCGGGCGGCGCGATCTCGATCGGCCACCCCTACGGCATGTCGGGCGCACGCCTGACCGGCCACGCCCTGATCGAGGGCAAGCGTCGCGGGGCGAAGTACGCCGTCGTCACCATGTGCGTGGGCGGCGGCATGGGCGCCGCAGGACTTTTCGAGATCTACTGAGAAAAGTCCGCCCGCGGCGCCTATCACCCAAAAGAGCCGAGCTGCGATGCAGGTCGGAGGGACGCCGCGGGTCTTCTCGCGATCTACCGAGCCGCCCAGGCTTCCAGCAGGCTGCGGGCGATGGCGTAGCGGTTAGGCGCGCGGATTTCCGGGTGCTTGCCGGCGAGGACCGCGCGGATCTCGTCACGGGTGAACCAGCGGACCTCCTCCAGCTCGGTCTGGTCCGGCGCGGCCTGGTCGTCCTCGACCTCGGCGAACAGGCCGATCATCAGGCTGGAGGGAAAAGGCCAGGGCTGGCTTGAGTGGTAGGTGACCGCCGTCGCGGTCAGGCCGGCCTCTTCGTTCAGTTCGCGCGCGCAGGCCTCCTCGATGGACTCACCGGGCTCCAGAAAGCCGGCCAGCGCCGACATCGAGCCCTTCGGCCAGGCGGCCTGCCGCCCCATGAGACACCGGCCTTCGTGCGTCGCCAGCATGATCACCACCGGGTCGACGCGCGGGAAGTGCTCGGTCGAGCAGGCGTCGCAGACCCGTTTCCAGCCGCCGCAGGTTGATCGCGACCGCTGGCCGCAGTGAGCGCAGAAGCTGTGCCGCCGCCGCCAGTCGAACAGGCTCTTGCCGCAGCCCGCCATGGCCGCCTCGGAGCCCGGCAGGGCGGCGGCCGCAGAACGCATGTCCATGAACGCCCCCAGGCCCCGCAAGGGCCCCAGCGTTGGATCGGCCTCGCTCTCGAACGAGACAGCGAACACCGGCGCCTCCTTCCAAAGGCCCAGGAAGACCCAGTCGTCGCCCACGATGTCCCGCGCCATCGCCGGCGACAGCCAGGCCAGACGGGGGCCCTCCGGCCCCTGTTCGGTCAGCACCTGGCCTTCCCAGATCACCAGGGCCGAGCCGTCGTCGCGTTCCAACTGGGCCGCCAGCCAGGCGGCGTCCTCCCTTCGGTCCGCCGCGCGGTCCAGGGGGCTTCCGGCGAAGGTGTTCACATGGGCGGAGAGCGGCATGGCCCCTCTCTACGCGCGGGGGGCGCATCCTGCGAGCCTCCGCTAAGCCTTGCTCAAGACTCCTGTGGGATGACTTCGCGGGGGACGGAGTCTGGATGTTCAAGTACGTTTCTGCCTGCGTGATCGCGCTCGCGGTTTTGTTCGCGAGCGTCGTCCAAGCTGTCGCGGCGCAATCGCGCACGCCGCTCGACCTTGCCGTGGCTGTCGAACGGCGCGCCGGCGCCACCGATTTCAGCGAACTGGAAGCCTTCGGCGAAGCCGCCCTGCGCCGTGACGACCGCGAGGGCCTCAATCGCATCTATCACGTCACCTGGATCATCCTGAACCAGGGGGATTTCGAGCGCGCCGCCGAATGGAACCGCCGTCTCACCGAGCGGGCCCGCGTGCTCAATGACGGGCGGTATCGGGCCATCGCGCACCTCAACAATCTGACGATCCGCTACGACCAGGGCGACAACGCCGCCGTGCCGGAAGTGCAGCGGGTGGCTGACCGGACCGACGACTGGTTCGTCAAGGCGCATGCGACACGCCTGATCGCCATCGCCCTCATGGACGAGGACCGCATCGGCGAGGGTCTGAACCTGCTGACCGAGATGGACGCCGAGATTCCCGAGGACGACCCCTACGCCATGACGGCGCACGCGGGCCTGTGGGAGATGGCCGGCATCGGCCTGATGAAGCTGAACGACTTCGTCGGGGCCACCCAGGCCTTCGGCCGCTTCGAGATCGACTACAGCCATCCGGACTACCCCCGGCCCGACTTCGACAGTCTCTACAATCTCACGCGCCTGGCCGTGCAGGTCGGCGACTTCGAGATGGCCCAGCGCCTCTATGAATCTCACCACCGCCTGACGGTGAGGGCCAACCTCGAGAGCCTGTCGGTCTACGACGCCAACCTGTGCGCCATGGTGGCCGAGGGGCTGCAGAACTGGCGTGGCGTCCTGGATTGCGTCGAGCCCTACGGCGTCAACCTGGCCGCCGCCTCGTTCCTCGCGCCGCAGCTCCTGCCCAAGCGCGCGATCGCCCACGCCCGTCTGGGCCGCGTATCCGAGGCGGAGCGCGACCTCGCCCTCATCCGCAGCCTGCAGGCCCGCGGCGATTTCCGCGAGGAAGGCTTCACCGTCATCCCGCTGGTCGAGGCCGAGCTCCTGTTCGCCCAGGGCCGGCCGAGCGAAGGGTTCCAGCGCCTGCGCGACTATCACCGTGAGGCGGGGGTCCAGGCCGCGCAGCGCTTCTCGGCGGGCATCAGCCAGGTCACCGGCGACATGCAGGCCCAGCTGGCCGAGCGCCGTCATCAGCTGGAGACCGAGCGCTCGAACGCCGCCCTGCAGCAGGAGGTGATCGGCAGCCAGCGCTGGATCGTGGCCGTCGCCGCCCTGTTCCTCGTCTCGGCCGCCTGCGTGCTTGCCTGGCAGCTGCGCACCGGCCGTCACCTCAAGGAGGCCCGCCGTCGCGCCGAGAGCGCCAACCTGGCCAAGAGCGAGTTCCTCGCCAACATGAGCCACGAGATCCGCACCCCGCTGAACGGCGTGGTGGCCATGGCCGACGCCCTGTCCCGCTCGGACCTGCCGCAGCGCGAGCGCGAGATGGTCGAGGTCGTCCGCGCCTCGGGCGTCACGCTCGAACGCCTTCTCTCCGATATCCTCGATAGCGCCAAGATCGAGGCCGGGCAGGTCGCCATCGAGGTCGCACCCTTCCAGCTCGGCGACGCCGTGCGCGAGGTCGCCGCGCTGTACCGCACCGCGGCCGAAACCAAGGACGTCGCCTTGGTCGCCGACATCGACCCGTCGCTCGACCGCCGCGTGCTCGGCGACGGCGTTCGTATCCGCCAGGTGCTGGCCAATCTCGTGTCCAACGCCCTGAAGTTCACCGGCGACGGCTCGGTCACCATCCGGGTCGAGCCCGTGGGCGATCGCGTGCGTTTCACCGTCGCGGACACCGGCGTCGGCTTCGACGCCGAGCAGAAGGCCCGTATCTTCGGCCGCTTCCAGCAGGCCGACGGCTCGATCACCCGCCGGTTCGGCGGCACAGGGCTGGGCCTGGCCATTTCGCGCGATCTGGCCGCGCTCATGGGCGGCGAGCTCGACTGCGACAGCACGCCGGGCGAGGGCGCGCGCTTCTGGTTCGACGTCGAACTGCCGGCCACCGACGAGGCCGAACCGGCCCCCGCCATCCAGGCGGACTGCGCCGACTGCGATCAGGGCCGGCCGATGCGCATCCTGGTGGCCGACGACCATCCGGCCAACCGCAAGGTCATCGAGGTCATGCTCTCTGGCATGGCCGCCGAGCTGGTCACGGTCACCAACGGCCAGGAGGCGCTGGACGCCTTCGTCGAAGGCGGCTTCGACCTGGTGCTGATGGACATGCAGATGCCGGTCATGGACGGGCTGGCCGCGACCCGCGCCATCCGCGAGCACGAACAGGCCGAAAGCCTGGGCCGCACGCCAGTCCTGATGCTCACCGCCAACGCCCTGGCCGAGCACGTCGAGGCCGGCCGCCGCGCCGGCGCCGACGGCCACCTGGCCAAGCCGATCACCCTGTCCAGCCTGCTCACCGCCATCACCGCCGCGGTCGAGCCGAAGGCGAAGCTGGCGGCCTAGTCCGCGAAACTGCCGGTCCTGACCTCGCCGTCGCGCGCGTAGCGAGCGATGATGACGCACGCCGGCGTCGTGCGGCTGTGGACCAGCTTCAGACCCGTCGGCGCCGCGCCGCCTTCGAACAGCCGCTTGCCCGGGCCGAGCACGACCGGGAAGGTCATCACCTGGATCTCGTCGACCAGGTCCGAGGCGAACAGGTCCTGCAGGAAGGCCGCCGATCCCTGGGTCAGCAGGTCCCGCCCGCTCTCGGCCTTCAGCGTCCGCACCGCCTCGACGGCGTCGCCCTCCAGCCTCTGGGTGTTGCGCCAGCGGCTCTCGAAGCCCGGGTCACGCGTGGCGACGTACTTGTTGGCGTCGCCGAACTGGTCGGCGATCAGCATCTCGCCCTCCCGCTGCGGCCAGTAGGCGGCGAAGATGTCGTAGGTTCGCCGCCCGAGCAGCAGGTCGAAGGGCTTCTCGAACAGCTCCGCGATCACGTCGCCGCCCGCCTCGTCGAAATGCGGTTCCACCCAGCCGCCGAACGGGAAGTCCCCGTCGCGGTCCTCGTCGGGCCCGCCCGGCCCCTGCATCACCCCGTCGAGGCTGACGAAGGCGGCCACGGTCAGTTTTCTCATCACGCGTCTCCCTGCGTTCACAGCCCCAGGACGAACGGCGCGGAGCGTTCCCGACATCAGGCGCCGCTTGCGTTACGTGCCCCTTGAGACGATATACCGCCTCGGAGCGGCGCGGGCGGAGGCCTCGCCAACCTGGTCAGGGCCGGAAGGCAGCAGCCACAACGAGTTCCCCTTCGGGTCGCGCCGTCTCCACCTTCCTCGAAAATCCAGTTCGTCACCCCGGCCGGAGCGCGCAGCGCGCAGAGCCGTGGCCCAGGCTCGACGTCGACAGCGTGCAGGTCCCGGATAGCCGCTCGCGCGGCTTCCGGGATGACGTTAGAAGAGATCGATGACCCCGGCCGATCCCGATTCCGAACTCGAGGACGACCTCGCGCCCGAGCGCGACGAGAACACCGACGACATGTTCGGCGCTCCGGCCCCTGCGCCGGAGCCCGAGCCCGTCCCGCCTCCGCCGTCGGGCATGGCGGTCGACAGCGCCGCCTACACCGTCCTGGCCCGCAAGTACCGGCCGCGCACCTTCGAGGACCTGATCGGCCAGGAGGCCATGGTCAGGACCCTGACCAACGCCTTCTCCACCGGCCGCATCGCCCACGCCTTCATGCTCACAGGCGTCCGGGGCGTCGGCAAGACGACGACCGCGCGCCTGCTCGCCCGCGCCCTGAACTACGAGACCGACACGGTCGACCGGCCCAGCGTGCACCTGACCGTCGACGGCCGCCACTGCTCGGCCATCAACGAGGGCCGGCACATGGACGTGCTGGAGCTCGACGCCGCCAGCCGCACCGGCGTGGACGACATGCGCGACCTCCTGGACTCGGTCCGCTATGCGCCGGTCGAGGCCCGCTACAAGGTCTATGTCATCGACGAGGTCCACATGCTGTCCAAGGGCGCGTTCAACGCGCTCCTGAAGACGCTGGAGGAGCCGCCGCCCCACGCCAAGTTCATCTTCGCCACCACCGAGATCCGCAAGGTCCCGGTCACCATCCTTTCCCGCTGCCAGCGCTTCGACCTGCGCCGCGTCGAGGTGGAGGAGTTGACCCGCCACCTGGAGAAGGTGGCCTCGAAGGAAGGCTGCCTGGTCGAGACCGAGGCGCTGAACCTCATCGCCCGCGCCGCCGAGGGCTCCGTCCGCGACAGCCTCAGCCTGCTCGACCAGGCCCTGGTCCAGGCCGAGGCCGGCCAGACGGTCAAGGCCGAGACCGTCCGCGACATGCTCGGCCTGGCCGACCGGGCCCAGACCATCGCCCTGTTCGAACTGATCATGAGCGCCCGCACCGCCGAGGCGCTGGAGCTGTTCCGCACTCTGTTCGGCTATGGCGCGGACCCGGAGCAGGTCATCGACGACCTGCTCGAGCACTGCCACATGGCCTCGGTCGCCAAGACCCTGGGCCCCGCCGCCACCCGCCTGCCCAACGACCAGGCCCAGCGCATGGCCGCGCTGGGGACCAACCTGTCGGCCGGCACCCTGTCGCGCGTCTGGCAGCTGCTGCTCAAGGCGCACGAGGAGGTTCGCCGCGCGCCCGATCCGGCCGCCGCCGCCGAGATGGCCATCCTGCGCCTGGCCTATGCGTCCGAGCTGCCGCCGCCCGAGGAGATGGTGCGCCGCCTCCAGTCCGGCGAGAG
>CBIHLR010000074.1:0-11230 GCA_966210875.1 uncultured Brevundimonas sp.
GGCTGCCGCAGCGGTGCCGATGGCTGAAGGGCTACATGCAGACGTGCGGCGTCCATCTGAGGGACCCGCTGGGCCTGGGATGGCGGGGTCTCGCAGCCCTGTTGCTCACGATCGGGTCCACCATCGCGGCGGCCTGCCTGCAGGGCCTGGTGATCTGCTGGGTTTTCGCGGTCCTTCTGACCAGCCTGTTGCAGGGCGTGGCGCCGGTCCTGCCCGCCGCCGACCTGATGCTGATCGGCCTTGGCTGGACCACGGCCGCCATCTGCTGCTGGCGGGGCGCCCGGAGGGCGGGGGTCCGGTACGGGCTGTGGGACGCGGTCACCAGCCCGTTCTATTGGGGTCTGATGTCGGTGGCGCAGGCGCATGCGGCCTGGCGGCTGGCGACCCAGCCGTTCCACTGGGACAAGACCCCTCACCTGCCCGACGATGAGCCAACGGCTGGACTGGCGCCCATGGCCGCCGTAATCCCCGGCCCATGGCTCCAAGGCTCGCCGACACCCCGCAGATCCTCCGCACCCGAGGCTGGGCCGACTACGGCCTCGTCGACAGCGGCGACGGCAAGAAGCTCGAAAGGTACGGCGCGCAGAGGGTGATCCGGCCCGAGCCGCAATGCCTGTGGCGACCCGCTCAGCCGGACCTGTGGGACCAGGCCACCGCCACCTTCGATCCGTCGGACGAGGACGAGGCGGGCGCCTGGCGCTTCACGAGCAAGCCGCCGGAGACCTGGGAGCTCGGCTGGGGACGCACGCGGTTCAATGCGCGGTTCACGGCCTTTCGGCACCTGGCCTTCTTCCCGGAGCAGGCGGCGAACTGGGCGTGGCTGGAGCAGGCCGTCTCCGCGCGAGAGCGACCGCGGGTGCTGAACCTGTTCGGCTATACGGGCGTGGCCAGCCTGGTCTGCGCGGCGGCCGGCGCCGAGGTGACGCATGTCGACGCCTCGAAGAAGGCCGTGGGCTGGGCGCGGGAGAATGCGGCCCTGTCCGGTATCGAGACCGTCCGCTGGATCGTCGAGGACGCCCGCAAGTACGTTCAGCGCGAGGTCCGGCGCGGCAGCCGCTATCACGGGATCATACTGGATCCGCCGAAGTACGGGCGTGGGCCGGACGGGCAGGTCTGGCGGCTGTTCGAGGACACGCCGGAGCTGGTCGAGCTGTGCGCTCAGCTGCTGGCGGACGATGCGGCCTTCCTGCTGGTCAACGCCTATGCGGCGCGGATTTCGGGCATGGCCCTGGCGCACCTGCTGGCCGACAGGCTCAAGGACCGGGACGGGGTGATCGACTGGGGTGAGCTCGGGTTGGTCGAGGAGGGCGCGCGCGGCGCCGAGATCGGTCTTTCCTTCTTCGCCCGCTGGAGCGCGGCGTGAGCGGGCGGGTTCGCGAGATCACCTCCCTGACCAACGACACGGTCAAGGCCGTGCGCGCTCTGCACGCCAAGAAGGATCGGCAGGAGACCGGCCGGTTCCTTGCCGAGGGCCTTAAGTTCGTCGGCGAGGCGCTCGACCTGGGCCAGACGCCGCGCCAGCTGATGGTCGGCAAGGAGGCGCGGCCGCATCCCCTGCTGGACCGGGCGCGAGCCGAAACGCTGAAGGCCGGTGGCGAGGTGCTGGAGGTAACCTGCGAGATCCTCGAGAAGGTCTCGCGCAAGGACAATCCGCAGACGGTTCTGGCCGTGTTCGACCAGCGCTTCACGCCGCTGGAGCATATCGATCCGAGCCGTGCCCCGTGCTGGGTGGCGCTGGAGCAGGTGCGCGATCCGGGCAACCTCGGGACCATCATCCGCACGGCGGACTCGGCCGGCTGCGGCGGGGTGATCCTGATCGACGAGTGCGTGGATCCGTTCTCGGTGGAGGCAGTGAGGGCCACCATGGGCTCGATCTTCGCCGTCGGCATCAGCAAGGCGTCGAGCGAGGAGTTCCTGGCCTGGCGGGCGCGGTGGCCGGGCTCGGTGGTCGGCACGCGGCTGGACGCCACCGCCGGCTATCGCGAGGCGGCCTATCGGGCGCCGGCGCTGATCCTGATGGGCAACGAGCAGGCAGGCCTGACTGATCGCCTGGCGGGCGCCTGTGACGTCAACGTCAAGATTCCGATGCGCGGGCGGGCGGACAGCCTGAACCTGGCGGTGGCGACCGGGGTGATGGTCTATGCGGTGACGGACGCGCTGGCGGGCTAGGTCCCTCGCGGCTTGGCGCGGGTCGTCGGGATCGCGGACGCCGGGTCCTCCGGCCAGACGTGCTTGGGATAGCGGCCGCGCATGTCGCTGCGGACTGCGGACCAAGAGCCCTTCCAGAAGCCGGGCAGGTCGCGAGTGACCTGGATCGGGCGGTGGGCTGGACTGAGCAGTTCGCAGGTGATCCGCACGGGCGGCCGGCCGACCGTCGGGTGGACCGAGACCCCGTAGAGCTCCTGGACGCGGACGGCGACGGTCGGGCCCTGGGGCGCCTCGTAGTCGATCAGCAGGCGTGAGCCGGTCGGGGCGTCGAAGCGCTCGGGCGCCTCGACGTCGAGGCGGCGGACCATGTCCCACGGAATGCGCCCGCGCAGCGCGGCCTCCAGGGCCGAGTCCGACAGGTCGGACAGACGACGGCGCCCTTCGATGAGCGGCGATAGCCAGTCGTCGAGGTCGGCCATGAGCGCAGCGTCCGAGACATCGGGCCAGGCGTCGTCGCCGGAGCGCAGGAAGGCGACGCGCGCCCGCAGGCCACGCGCACGGTCGCCCCACGGCAGGACCGACAGTCCCCTGCCCTTGACCTCATTCAACAGAGCTCGGGCGATCAGGGCCGGGTCAGGCCGGTCGATGCGGCGTTCCTCCACCACGATCTGGCCGAGCCGCACGAGACGGCGGGCGGTCGCGCCGCCGGGAGCGTCGAGGTCCAGGCGATCCTCGGTGGTCAGTCGGTCGGCGAAGGCGGCGAGCAGCTCGTCCTGATCGAGCGGGGCGGCCAGCAGAATCCGGTCGCGCGCGTCTCCGCTTCCGAGTTCCGCGACCGCCAGCCAGGCGTGCCGGGCGAGCGCGTCCGTCGGCTCGACCCAGGCGCCGCGTCCTGAGGCGAGCAGGAACTCGCCCGGCTTGCCTCGGGCCTTTGCGATGCGGTCGGGGAAGGCTTCGGCGGGCAGGAGGCCGATGGAGGACGTCGCCTCCCCGTCGCCCCGCAAGGGGGCGGCGACGAGTTTGGCCCAGCGGCTCGCCAGCGCGCGGGCGTCGCGGGCGCGGGGGGAGCCGTCGCGATCGAGGCGCTCAAGGCGGTGGGTCAGGTCGGCATCGTTTCCGCCCAGGCCGCGCTCGGTCAGCAGGACGGCGATGCGCGCGGCGAGATCGGCCTGGCCGCGCGCGGCGGCCTTGAGCAGCATCTGGCCGAGCGCGGCCGGGAGAGGCAGTTCCGACAGGGCCTGGCCGTGCGGCGTCAGGGCGCCGCTCGCGTCGAGCGCGTCAATGGCCGTCAGCTGGGTTCGCGCCTGGGCCCAGGCTCCAGGGGGCGGCAGGTCCAGGAAGGTCAGTTCGGCCGGGTCGCGGGCGCCCCAGCGGGCAAGCGAGAGGGCCAGGCCGGTCAGGTCGGCCTCGAGTATCTCGGGCCGATCGAAAGGGACGAGACCCCGGGTCTCCTCCTCGTCCCAGAGGCGGTAGCAGACGCCCGGTTCGGTGCGGCCGGCCCGCCCTCGCCTCTGGTCGGCCGAGGCACGCGAGACCCGCACCGTCTGCAAGCGGGTCAGGCCGGAGCCGGGGTCGAAACGGGGAACACGGGCCAGGCCGGAATCGACCACAACCCGCACGCCCTCGATAGTCAGGCTGGTCTGGGCGATGGCGGTGGCCAGGACGACCTTTCGCTTGCCGGGGGGAGCGGGGCTCACGGCCAGGTCCTGCTCGGCGAAGGTCAGGGCGCCGTAGAGGGGCGCGAGGATTACGTTCGGGTCGCGGATGCGTTCGCTGAGCCGCTCATGGATGCGACGAATCTCGGCCTGGCCGGGCAGGAAGGCCAGCACGGAGCCGGTCTCCTCGGCCAGCGCCTTGAGGACCGCGCGCGTCACGCCGTCTTCGACGCGCGCGTCGCGGCCGAGGTAGCGGGTCTCGACCGGGAAGGCGCGGCCGTGGCTTTCGATCACCGGGGCGTCCAGCCGACCGGCGATCGCACCGCCGTCGAGCGTCGCGGACATGACCAGCAGTCTGAGGTCCGGGCGCAGCACGCCTTGGGAATCCCGCGCCAGCGCCAGGCCGAGATCGGCGTCCAGGCTGCGCTCGTGGAATTCGTCGAAGAGGACAGCGCCCACGCCGTCCAGCCCGGGGTCATCCAGAATCATGCGCGAGAAGACGCCCTCGGTGACGATTTCGATGCGAGTCTTGGGTCCGACACGGCTTTCCATGCGGACGCGATAGCCGACCGTCTCGCCGGGCCTTTCTCCCAGGGTGTCCGCCATACGGCGCGCGGCGGCGCGGGCGGCCAGCCGGCGCGGCTCCAGCACGATCATCCTGCGCCCGGCGAGCCACGCCTCGTCCAGCAGGGCGAGCGGCGCGACCGTGGTCTTGCCCGCGCCCGGCGGGGCGATCAGGACCACCGAGGCGTGCTCGGCGAGCGCGGCCTTGAGCGCCGGCAGGGCCTCATGGATCGGAAGCATGGCCGCTCCTAGCTCAGCGCCACCCCGCAACAAAAGCGTCAGACGACGTTCACCGGACAGAAACCGCGTTGCGCCGCGCCGCGCGCGCCGTTAGCGTCCGCGCCAACGAGTGAAGGCCCGCTCGGGGGAGTTGGGTCCAAGGGAGGGGTAGGACGAATGTCCGAGTCCATGAGACCGCCGGGACCCCGGCTGTTCATCAAGAAGTCCATCGCCCAGATCCAGAGCGAGGCGCATCGCAGCCCGCTGAAGCGTTCGCTGGGCCCCATCAACCTGATGAGCCTGGGCATCGGCGCCATCATCGGCGCCGGCATCTTCGTGCTGACCGGCCAGGTCGCCTCGGCCAACGCCGGCCCGGCGATCATGCTGTCGTTCGTGGTGGCGGGCATCGCCTGCGCGCTCGCGGGCCTCTGCTACGCCGAGCTGGCCTCGACCATGCCGGTGTCGGGCTCGGCCTACACCTACGCCTACGGCAGCCTGGGCGAGATCTTCGCCTGGATCATGGGCTGGCTGCTCGTGCTCGAATACGGCGTGGCCGCCTCGACCGTGGCCGTCGGCTGGTCGGGCTATGTCGTCTCGATCCTCAGCGACTTCGGCATAAGTCAGCAGATATTCCCGGCGATACAATACGCGGGCGGAGAAGGTCCCCAATGGGCCACGCCGCTGGTTCAGTTCGTCCAGGAATCCGGCGTCACCACCTTCCCCTTCACCGGCACCTTCAACCTGGTGGCGGCCATCGGCATCGCCGCGGTCTGCGCCCTGCTGGTGATCGGCGTGTCGGAAAGCGCCAACATCAACAACGCCATCGTGGTCATCAAGGTGCTGGTCCTGCTGACCTTCATCGCGGTCGGCGTGGCCTATATCAATCCGGACAACTGGGTGCCGTTCATCCCTGAACCGACCGGCACCGCCGGCCAGTACGGCGTCGGCGGCATTTTCCGGGGCGCGGCGATCATCTTCTTCGCCTACGTCGGCTTCGAGGCCGTCTCGACGGCCGCGGCCGAGGCCAAGAACCCGAAGAAGGACGTGCCGTTCGGCATCCTGGGCGCCCTGATCGTCTGCACGATCATCTACATGGCCGTGGCGGCCGTGATGACGGGCGTGGTTCCCTATCTGGAGCTGGCCTCGCCGGCGCCCATCGCGGTGGCCATCGATCGGATGGGCCTGGAGTGGGCGGACCTCCCGATCACCCTTTCGGACGGCTCGCCGATGAACCTGATCAGCTTCCTGATCAAGATCGGCGCGATCACCGGCCTGAGTTCGGTCATGCTGGTGCTGTGCTACGGCCAGACGCGGATCTTCTACACCATGGCCCGCGACGGCCTGCTGCCGAAGGCCTTCGCCCGGGTGCACCCGAAGTTCCGCACGCCCTGGATCGGCACCATCCTGCTCGGCGTCGTGATCGCCGTGCTGGCCGCCTTCCTGCCGATCTCGATCCTCGGCGACCTGGTTTCGCTCGGCACGGCGACGGCCTTCGCCATCGTCTGCTTCAGCGTCATTATGCTGCGCATCAAGCACCCCGAGATGGAGCGCCCGTTCCGGGTCCCCGGCGGCATCTTCACGGCGGTGCTGGGCATCCTGGCGTGCCTGTTCCTGGCCAGCCAGAACCTGATCCCGATGTTCCAGCACGCGGCCGAGGACAATCCGCTGCCGCTGATGCTGCTGGGCGGCTACGCCGTGCTCGGGGCCGTGATCTATGCGATCTACGGCTTCTGGCACTCGCGCCTGGCCAAGGGTCTGGACGTGCTGGACGACCCTGCCCTGTCGACGCCGGAACAGGCGCTGGCCGGCAACGTCGACAATGTGAAGGAAGATTGATCCGCCTTCACGCGGCCTGAGATCGAAGCCCGGGATCGAGAGGTCCCGGGCTTCTTTCTTTTCCGGCCGGCGGCTATCTGAGTGGAATGAGCTCCGCCTCCCCTATCGGCGTCTTCATCGCGCCCGTGACGCCCCTGCAGCAGAACTGCACGACGGTGTGGTGCGCCAAGACCAAAAAGGCCGCCGTGATCGACCCGGGCGGCGGGCTGGACCAGATCCTGGCGGAGATTGCGCGGCGGGGCCTGACGCTGGAGAAGATCTGGGTCACCCACGGGCACCTGGACCACGCCGGCGCCACCGCCGAGCTGAAGCGGCGCACCGGCTGTCCCATCGAAGGGCCCCACCCCGACGATCAGTTCTGGATCGACGGCATCGAGGCCCAGGGCATGATGTACGGCATGCCCGAGGCGAAGGGCTTCGTCACCGACCGCTGGCTGCACGACGGCGACACGGTCGAGCTGGGCGAGACGACCTGGGAGGTGATCCACTGTCCGGGCCACACGCCGGGGCATGTGATCTTCTTCAATCGCGAGGCCCGCTTCGCCCAGGTGGGCGACGTTCTGTTCAAGGGCTCCATCGGCAGGACGGACTTTCCGCGCGGCAATCACCAGGACTTGCTGGACGCCATCACGAAGAAGTTGTGGCCGCTCGGGGACGATGTCCGCTTCGTTCCCGGTCACGGACCGATGTCGACCTTCGGAGAGGAGCGGCGCAGCAATCCCTTTGTGGCGGACTCGGTTATCGGCCGTTCAGCTTGACCTTTGCGGCAAGTTGTCAGTATGCGCGGTCCGGGGCGTTCGGTGGCCTTGGGCCGGGGTGTACGGTTGCGCGCATTACTTGTTGAAGACGAAGCCCTCGTCGCCATGATCGCCGAGGAGGCCCTCAGCGGTTTCGGCTTTGAGGTGACGGTCGCCGGCTCGGGCGCGGACGCGCGGGCCGCGTTCGATCAGGCTAAGCCCGACCTCGCGGTCATCGACGTCGGCCTGCCCGACGTGAAGGGTTACGACTTGGCGGCCGAGCTTCGCGTCAGGGCGCCGGACATGCCCATCCTGATGGCGAGCGGCTACGACGCCGGCGAAGTGGCGGCGCGCTTCCCGAACGACCCGAAGGTCCGCGCCCTGGGCAAGCCCTACACCGAGGGCGATCTGGCCCAGGCCATCCGCCAGCTGGGTCTCGACGTCCAGGAATAGTTCGGACCCTTTCGGGCTCGACGGCGGTTTCATCTCCTGAAAGCAAGGAGATCTCCGAATGACCTACATCGAACCCACCCCGCCAGGCGGACCGGCCGAAATCGAACAGCCGCCGCAGACCACGCCCGAGCACGACCCGTCGGCCATTCCCGACGAAGCTCCGCAGCCCGACCCCGGCGGCGGCGGACCCGGCGACTCGCGCCCGCACGACGAAGGGTGAACGTCGAAGGAACCTGACGCGCCATCCCGGGTTTGTTCTGGCACCAGACGAAACGCGAGGAAGCCCGGAATGGCTGACGGACAGACCACCCCGATCAAAGGCACGTCGAAGCGCGGGTTCGCCTCCATGGACCCTCAGCGTCAGCGAGAGATCGCGCGCAAGGGCGGGGCCAGCGTTCCGAGCGAGAAGCGCAGCTTCTCCCAGGACCGCCAACTGGCCGCCAAGGCCGGCCGAAAGGGCGGAGAATCCTCCCACGGCACGCGCCGCCGCAACCCCGCCGAGGCCTGACCGCCCGATTGCGGACATGCCGACCCGAGAAGCGCGCAGGGCCCCGCCTTTGCGCGCTTTCTTGTATCCGCATGTGAAAATTCAATCGCTTGATGCGACCAAAGGACCCGGAACGGCCCCAGACACGACGCGTTAGCTAGTCTGAAGCGGCGCGGAGAGCTCGATCTGCGCCCGAGTACGGAAGTTTCTGGTTATGATCGATCCCGGCATGGGCACGTCGACCACGACGGACACCGCCTGTGGAACGACCGACATCGAGGAGTGGCGCGAGCAGCTGGTGGAGATGATCCCGTCGCTGCGCGCCTTCGCCTGGTCCCTCAGTCGCGACGGCTCCCAGGCCGACGATCTGGTGCAGGACACCCTCGTCAAGGCGTGGACCAATCGCGAGAAGTTTCAGGCCGGGACCAATCTGCGCGCCTGGCTGTTCACCATCCTGCGCAACACCTACTACAGCGCCGTCATCCGCAAGCGCCGCGAGGTGCAGGATTCGGACGGCGCCATGGCCGCTCGACTGACGGCCGAGCCGTCGCAGGACTGGCGCGTGGCTTTCACCGACCTCCGCGACGCCCTGGCCAAGCTGCCGGACGAGCATCGCGAGGCGCTGATCCTCGTGGGGGCCGCAGGACTGTCCTACGAGGAAGCGGCCGAAATCTGCGGCTGCGCCCTCGGCACCATCAAGAGCCGCGTGAACCGCGCGCGCTCCAAGCTGCTGACGATCCTCGACGCCGAGGAGGCCGGTGAGGCCCTTCCCGACCCCCGCTACGCCTGATCGGGTATCCGACGCGAGCCGCGCGGCCGAGGCAGCGCATCAAGGTCGGGCAGCAGCGTCGGGGCCTTCTCGCGCTCGATCGCCTGGAACATGGCCTTCAGCCGGCTGTCGAGCCGCGCCTCCAAAGAGGCGTCCGATGGCGCGCCACCGGCCCTGATTGAACCCCGTTTGAGCGCCATCCTCACCCCCGACGACCGCACCTAGAGTTATTCATGGCGCGATGAGCGCGCCAAGAGGGGCCGAACGCGAGACGGTCCGGGTGTGTCGCCGAAGCGACGCTAGGCGCGGCCGGCGTGCCGCCCGAATTCGAGCTTGGCGATGGTGCGGTTGTGCACCTCGTCGGGCCCGTCGGCGATCCTCAGGGTACGGATCATGGCGTACATCGCCGCCAGGTCCGTGTCGCCAGACACGCCGGCCCCGCCGTGAGCCTGGATGGCGTCATCGATGACCTTGAGCGCCATGCGCGGGGCGGCGACCTTGATCTGGGCGATTTCGGACCGGGCGTTCTTTGCGCCGACGTGATCCATCATCCAGGCGGCCTTGAGCACTAGGAGGCGGCACATCTCGATCTCGGTCCGGGCCTCGGCGACCCGCTGCTCCCAGACGGAATGTTCGCCCACCAGCTTGCCGAAGGCGCGACGCGACATCAGCCGCTTGCACATCAGCTCCAGCGCGCGCTCGGCCGCGCCGATGGTGCGCATGCAGTGGTGAATGCGGCCGGGCCCCATCCGCCCCTGGGCGATCTCGAAGCCCCTGCCTTCACCCGCGATCAGGTTCTCGGCCGGGACGCGGACGTTCTCCAGCACCACCTCGGCGTGGCCGATCGGCCGCTCGTCATAGCCGAAGACCGTCAGCATGCGCTCGACGCGGAAGCCGGGCGTTTCGACGGGCACGATGATCATCGACTGCTGGGCGTGGGTGGGACCGTCCGGGTCGGTCTTGCCCATGACGATGGTCACTGCGACGTTCGGGTGGGCCATGTTGGTCGACCACCACTTGCGGCCGTTGATCACATAGTGGTCGCCGTCGCGCTCGATCCGGGTCTCGATGTTGGTGGCGTCCGAGGACGCCACCGCCGGCTCGGTCATCAGGAAGGCCGAACGGATCTCGCCCGCCATGAGCGGCTTGAGCCAGCGTTCCTGCTGCTCGGCGTTCCCGTACATATGGAGGACTTCCATATTGCCGGTGTCGGGCGCGTTGCAGTTGAACACCTCGGCCGACCAAAGGGCGCGGCCCATGATCTCGGCGAGCGGCGCATACTCCAGGTTCGACAGCCCCGCCCCGTGCTCGCCGGGCAGGAACATGTTCCACAAGCCGGCCTCGCGCGCCTCTGCCTTCAGCTGCTCCATGACCGGCGGCTGCCGGCCGGGATTCTCATGGACCTGCGCCCAATAGTCGGCCGCCGAGGGGTGGACCCGCCGCTCCATGAAGGCGGTCAGCCGGTCAGCCCAGGCTTTGGCCCGGTCGCTGGGCGCGAAGTCCATGCGGGATCAGCCCTTCAGGACCGGCTGGAGCGCCAGCGCGTCCATGGGATTGCCGTCGATCTTCATCTTGCCCGACATGTAGG
Source organism: uncultured Brevundimonas sp. (assembly GCA_966210875.1). Classification (GTDB taxonomy): domain Bacteria; phylum Pseudomonadota; class Alphaproteobacteria; order Caulobacterales; family Caulobacteraceae; genus Brevundimonas. The sequence goes on from CBIHLR010000074.1 coordinate 10,457, forward strand.
CGCCCATCGGGTCCAGACGACCGGCCGCCAGGCTCTGGAAGTCATCCCAGCTCATGTGGATGGTGCAGTCGGCCGGGCCGTCGTCGTTCGACACGGTCTGGCCGTTGATGAGGATCTTCCCGTCACCGCCGAAGTCGAGCTTGTAGCTCTTGGCGAGCGGCGCCGCGGCGCTCACGCGCTGCTGGATCTGGGCGGTCACTTCGGCGAGGTCGGCCATGGTCGTCTCCATCGGAAAGCGTGGCCGAAATCGATAGACCTCAACCCCCACGGCGCCAAGCGTGACCCAGCGTCAAGCGCGCGCCTAGCGTCCCAGCAGCGGCAGAGGATCGACCGGGCGCGGCCGATCGGCGGGCGACGGGGTGTAACGGATCTCGAAGTGAACCTGAGGCTGGGTGACACCGCCGGAGGTTCCGGTCGTGCCGATGACCTGGCCCTGGGTGACCGTCTGCTCCATGCGGACCCGGGCGGCGCCGAGGTGGGAATAGGCCGTGACCCAGCCGTCGCCGTGGACGATCACCACCGTGGTGCCCAGCCCCGGCAGGGAATCGCCGGCATAGGCCACGCGGCCCGCGGCCGAGGCGACCACCTCGGTCCCGGCGGCGGCCCCGATGTTGACGCCGTCGCTGCGCAGGCCCGAGCCCATGACGCCGAAGCGGGTCAGAATCTCACCGCGCACCGGCCAGATGAACCGGCCCGCGGCCCGGCGCTGAAGCTCGGCCGCGTCGGGGAAGTCCGTGGTCTGGATCTGCGGTTCGCCGGGGCGCGGGCCGGTTC
>CBIHLR010000075.1:0-11133 GCA_966210875.1 uncultured Brevundimonas sp.
CCTGATGGTCCGACGATCGTGACACTGAAGCAGCCCCCTCATCCGACCGCCTCTGGCGGCCACCTTCTGCCCCGCGGGGAGAAGGAATTGCGTTTTTGATCAAGCGGCTTTTCGCGTCCGCCGCCGGCGAGGGGCGGCGTCATCATGTTCGAACAGTTCGGCCAACTTCTCGACCATGACGCCGCCGAGCTGCTCGACGTCCACGATGGTCACGGCCTTGCGGTACCAGCGGGTCACGTCGTGACCGATGCCTATGGCGAGCAGTTCGACCGCGTCGTCGCTCTCGATCTCGGCGATGACCTGGCGCAGGTGCCGGTCGAGGTACAGCGCCGCGTTGGCCGACTGGGTCGAGTCGTCCACCGGCGCCCCGTCGGAGATGACCATCAGGATGCGGCGCTGCTCCATGCGGCCGGCCAGCCGCTCGCGCGCCCACATCAGGGCCTCGCCGTCGATGTTTTCCTTGAGCAGGCCCTCACGCATCATCAGGCCGAGGTTCTTCTTGGCCCGGCGCCAGGGGGCGTCGGCGGCCTTGTAGACGATATGGCGGATGTCGTTCAGGCGGCCCGGCATGGCGGGCTTTCCGGCCTCGACCCAGGCGGTTCGGCTCTGGCCGCCCTTCCAGGCGCGGGTGGTGAAGCCGAGGATCTCCGTCTTGACGCCGCAGCGCTCGAGCGTGCGGGCCAGGATGTCGGCGCATACGGCCGCCACCATGATCGGCCGGCCGCGCATCGAGCCGGAATTGTCGAGCAGGAGGGTCACCACCGTGTCGCGGAACGGCGCCTCGCTCTCCTCCTTGAAGCTGAGCGGCGAGGTCGGGTCGGTGATCACCCGCGTGAGGCGCGCGGTGTCCAGCACGCCTTCCTCGAGGTCGAACATCCAGGACCGGCTCTGCTGGGCCAGCAGGCGGCGCTGCAGCTTGTTGGCGAGCCGCGCCACCACGCTCGACAGGCTGGTCAGCTGCTGGTCCAGCAGAGCTCGCAGGCGACCGAGCTCGACCGGGTCGCACAGGTCCTCCGCGTCGATGACCTCGTCGAAGCGGGTGGTGAAGATGCGATAGGCGCGCGCGTCGCGGCCGTCGTCGGACAGTTCGGGCCGGTTCGGGATTTCGCCTTCGGACGTGGCTTCGGAGCCGTCGTCCTCGGTCGGCTCGGCCTCGGCCAGGCCCTCGGCGGAGCGCTCTGACATGGCCGACTCGTCCTGGTCCTCCGAGGCGCTGTCGCCCTCGGATTCGCCGCCGCCGGCGTCCGGCTCCTCGTCCTCGCCGCTGTCGGGCTCGGGCTGGTCCTCGCCGGGCTGATCCTCGCCTTCCTGGTCGGAGGTGTCCTCGACGCTGTCGGGCGCGGGGTCGAGGTCGAGGTCCCGCAGCGCCTGGCGCAGCAGTTTGCCGAAGGCTTCCTGGTCCTCGATCGCGGCCTCCAACTGGTCCAGGACCGGGCCGGCCTTCGAGTCGATCTCGGCGCGCAGGGCCTCGACCCGCTCGCGGGCCGCGGGCGGCGGGGCGTCGCCGGTCAGGCGCTCGCGCACCATCAGGGCCAGGGCCTCGTCCATGGCCGGGGTCTTGTCGACGCGCGGCGCCATGGGCCGGGCCAGCCGCGCCTCGAGCGCGGCGGTCAGGTTGGCGCGAACGCCTTCCAGCGCTCGAGCTCCCAGGGCGTCCACGCGCGCGGATTCCACGACCTCGAAGGCGCGGGCCGCGGCCGGATCGGCCGGCCGCAAGCGACTGTGCAGGGCGTCGTCGTGGTGTGCGACGCGGAGCGCCAGCTGGTCGGCCTGACCGCGCAGGGCCTGGGCCTCGGGCGAGGCCAGATCGCGCGGCGGATGCGGCAGATAGGCGACGCCGTCGCGCACCTGGGCGGTCTCGCCGCCGTAGGCCACCTCCATGTCCGGCCTTTCGGCGAGCGCGCGGGCGGCGTGCGCCAGGGCGCGCTTGAAAAGTTCCGCCGGACTCTCGGAGGGAGGCATGGGGACGATCTAGGACCTATCGGCCCGGGAGGAAACGGCGATCAGGAAATCCAGGTGGTCCGGCACTCGCGCACCGTCCAGCCGGCGAAGCCCGAGAGCATGTCGCACTCATAGCCCATGCCGGCCAGCGGCCCGTGCATGATGCCGGTGACCACCGTGGCGCCGCGGCTGTGATAGCGGGGCTCCTCGAACTTCACCCACTGCACGCGGCCGGGCATGGAGGGGCTGCGCGGATTATAGGTCTCGTGGAAGGGCACGCCCAGCCGGTCCCAGTCGCACGTCAGGCGGTAGACGCCGCCGTCGTCGGACTCGACAGGGTTCCAGAGGGGCGGCGGCGGGTTTTCCTGAAAGCGATAGTGCTCGCGCGCGATGGCCGCGAAGATGGCGCAGTCGTCGCCGGTCGAGGTGCGGACGGGACCCGTTGGCCCCGGCGCGGGCGGCGGCACGGTGGCGCAGGCGGCGAGAAGGGCGCAGGCGGCGAGAAGGGTGCAGGCGCCGAGCGGCGCGAAGTGCTTATGGATCATGGCCAAGCCTCTAGCCGAGCCGACCGGCTCCGCAAGCTTGAACGTTGAAACGGCCCTCGGGCTCCGCTCAGACCGGGACGCGGGCCAGCACGCGCTGCAGGCCCTCAAGCACGGGCAGGCGCGCCTCGGGCGTACCGGAGCCCATGGTGATGAGCAGGCGCAGCGCCCGCACGTGGACCGCCACCGCACGTTCGTCGCATGGGGAGCCGGTGCGCTCATATCGATCGACCAGTTCGCACAGGCTGTAGGCGGCCGTGCAGACGTCCTCAAGGTCGAAGGGCCCGGCGTTGTCGAGCACCCCGGTGCCGCCGGCGTAGAGCTGGCGGAGATAGCCCGAACGATCGTCGCCCATGCCCGCCTCGACCAGCGCCTCCAGGACCCGGATCTGGCCGTCGATGAGGCTCATCGCCTCGGCGCGCATCGGCTCAAGGTCCAGTTTCGCGGTGTTGAGCGCCTTGCGGACCGTGACGCCGCCCGGCTGTTCGATCAGCGAGCTGAGCCGAGGCTTTTTCCGAATCCACTGAATGACGGACATCAGGCGGCGCTCCCCTCGGACGATTTCGCCTGGGACGTGAGCATCGCGATCCGATTGGCGCGACGTTCGTCCCCAAGCTCCCGCTCTTCTTCCCTGAAGCGGCGGTCAGGTCCGGCGTAGCCGGGAGCGATTAAGAATTGCCGAGGAGAGCGCGCCACCCACAGGATTCGGTCGAGCAGCACCGTCGGGCTGATCGGGCGGGCGATGGTGAAGTTCGCGCCGCAGTCGCGCGCGGCCAGGATGCGGGACCGACGCGTGTGGCTGGCCAGCAGGATGATCGGGATATAGGCGTTGGGATCGCTGCCTGAGGCGCGCAGCCCCCTGACGAGGTCGTAGCCGTCCTTGCCCGGCATGTCGCAATCGACGATGGCGAGGTCGATGACCTCGGTGGCCAGGATTTCCTCGGCCTCGGCCGCGGACCGGCACTGGTAGCGGGTGCGCACGCCGAAGGCGAGAAGCGCCTGGCAGGTCAGCTGCAGCGAGAAGCTGCAGTCGTCGACCACCAGCACGCTGACCCGACTCAGGTTGAAAATCGAATTGAGGTCCGGGCCGTTTCCGCTCAATGACGCACTCCCGGTCCCCGGATATCGGCGTCACATGTAGGCTGTTTTACTTAAGGAAAACTTGCCATTTCAGCTGAGCCGGCCGATGGCGTAAAATCGCTGGGCGCGCTGCTCCCGCAACTGATCAGGCGTCAGGCCGTTCAGCGCCTCAAGCTCTTCCTCGACCGCATCGCCGACGGCCTGGATGGCCGCGTCACGGTCGGCGTGGGCGCCGCCCTGAGGCTCGGGAATGGTGCGGTCGACGATGCCCAGACCCATCAGATCGGGGGCGGTGATCTTCATGGCGGCCGCGGCGTCCTTCGCGCGCGAGCCGTCCCGCCACAGGATCGAGGCGGCGCCCTCGGGGCTGATCACCGAATAGATGGAGTGCTCGAGCATCAGCACCCGGTTGGCGGCGGCCAGGGCGATGGCGCCGCCCGAGCCGCCCTCGCCGGTGATGGTGGCGATCATCGGCGTGCCCAGCGTCAGGCCGCGCTCGGTCGAGCGGGCGATGGCCTCGGCCTGGCCGCGCTCCTCGGCGCCCAGCCCAGGATAGGCGCCGGCGGTGTCGACGAAGGTGAGGACCGGCAGGCCGTACTGCTCGGCCATGTCCATCAGGCGCACGGCCTTGCGGTAGCCCTCGGGCCGGGCCATGCCGAAGTTGTGCTTGAGGCGGGTGGCGGTGTCATGGCCCTTCTCGTGGCCCATGACCACGACTGGCCGGCCGCGGAAGCGGCCCAGGCCGCCAACGATGGCCTGGTCGTCGCCGAACTGGCGGTCACCCTTCAGCTCCACGAACTCGGTGATCAGGCCTTCGAGATAGTCGAACAGGTGCGGCCGCTGCGGGTGACGCGCGACCTGGGTCTTCCGCCACGGATCGAGGTTGGCGTAGGCCTCGGCGCGCAGCTCGCGGGCGCGGACGCGCAGGGCCTCGATCTCGGCCTCGAACGAGCCGGCCGTCTCCGACAGGGCCTCAAGCTCCTCGATTTTGGCCTCGAGGTCGGCGATCGGCTTTTCGAAATCGAGATAGTGGGTGGCCATCAAGGCGTCCGGGACAGGCGCAGCGGCGCTGACGAAAGGCGGCGGAACCTAGAAGCGAGAACGCCGCGGGGCAAGCGGGGTTCAGGCGCCCGCGCTCAACCCTTCTTCGCCAAGGGGTGCTTCGTCCTCACCACCTCGGCCAGACGGTCGCCGGCGACGTGGGTGTAGATCTGGGTGGTGGCGATGTCGGCGTGGCCCAGAAGCGTCTGGAGCACACGCAGGTCCGCGCCGCCCTCCAGCAGGTGAGTGGCGAAGGCGTGGCGCAGAACGTGCGGGCTGACCCGGGCCGGGTCGAGGCCGGCCTTGAGCGCGGCGTCCCTGAGCAGCTGGTCGAAGCGACGGGGGGTGAGTCGGCCGGTCGAACCTCGTGACGGGAAGAGCCAGGGAGAGTCCTGTGGCTCGCGCAGCGGCAGCCAGGCCTTGATCGCTTCGCGGGCGGGCCCGTTGAGGGGCGCGAGCCGTTCCTTGCCGCCCTTGCCGCGCACGACGAGGTAGGCCGGGTCGCGGGCCACAGCCTCCAGCTTGAGGTTGAGCAGCTCCGACACGCGCAGACCCGAGGCGTAGGTCAGCTCCATCAGGCAGACGAGACGGACGCCCGAGGCGCGCTCCTCGGCCCCGGCGGCTTTGAGCAGGGCCTCCATCTCCTCGCGCGTAAGAACGCGCGGCAGAGGGCGGCCGCGGCGGGGCGCCTCCAGACGGCGGGAGGGATCGTCCTTGCGCCAGCCTTCCGCCAGGGCGAAGCGGTAGAACTGCCGGATCGCCGACCGGCGGCGCGAGGCGGTCGCCGCCGAGAGGCCGCGGCGGGACAGGTCGGCGTACCAGGCCTCCACCGCCGTCTCGTCCGCGGATAACAGTCCGCCGGGGATCAGGCTTTCCGCGTCGGCGAGGTCGCGGGCGTAGGCCGAAAGCGTGTGGGGCGACGCGTCGCGCTCGACGGCCATCATCTCCAGGAAGGCCTCGACCTGCGGGGTGCTCATGGCCGGGCGAGCGCCAGCAGGCCCTCCATGGCGATGGCGCGGGCGTCGTCCTCCAGGCCGGCCTGGCGCAGGGCCGACACGATGGCGGCGCGGTCGGCGAGGGTGATCCCGTCAGGCTGCTGGCGCACGATCGACAGGGCGAGCAGGGCGGCCTCGCCGGCGTGTCCATCCTCGCCGGCCAGGGCGAGCGCCGTGAGGCGAGCGGGGGTGGTGCGAGGGCGGGGCACGTCGAAGGTCGCGAACTGGGCCCGGGCCTCGGGTGTCATCCGAGCGCCCAGCGCCGAAAGAAGAAGCGCGGCGCCTTGCGCCTCGGCGGAACCGGCCGCGCCCCGCTCGATGAGCCGGTCCAGCGTCGCGCCGCCCTGGCGGGCTTCCGCGGCGGCGACCACCGCCTCCATCAGGGCGAAGCGGGTCGAATCCCATCCGCCCTCGCTGCGCACCGCGCGCGAGAACAGGACCCGCGCGGCTTCGGGCTCTCCCGCCGCGGCGGCGGCCATGGCGAGCAGAGCCGGGTCCGCGCCGGCCGGCGCCTGGCGCGCGACGGCGACCAGTTCGGGCGATGCGAGCCGCGCGAGCGCCACGAACACCTCGGCGGTGTCCGCCCGCCCCAGCAGGGCGACGAGCGCGCGCCGGCGTAGGTCCGGCTCGCGGGTCTCGTGGGCGACGCGGTACAGGTTCGCCTCGCCGACCACGCCGGCGGGAGCCTCGATCAGGGGCGTCGGCGCGGGAGAGGTCAGGGTTTCGGGCGAGGCCGCCTCGATCGGCTCGGTCGCCGGCGGCAGTGGCTGGGCCAGATAGGCGCTCCGGACCCGCTCGACCGGAACCAGACCCAGCCGCCACGCGCGCTGCAGCGCGCCGAGATCGTCCCCGCCCGCCAGCGCGGCGGACAGCGGCCGGTGCGGCACGGCGGAGGCCGGGGCGTCCAGCTCCAGCCGGCGCGAGATCGCCCAGCTCAGGCCTTCGGAGGCGTCGGCCGGGCCGTCGGTCTCTCCGAGCAGCGCCTGGCCGAAGAGGCGGGCGAAACCGTCGGCCTCCTCTCCCGTCTCGCGCCACAGGCCGAACGTCACCTGTGCGGCGCGCTCGTTGCCGGCGACGAGCTGGCAATAGGCCCGAAGGCGCAGCCAGTACCCATCCTCGCGCCCCGCCTGGAGCCCCTCGCCGATGGCGCAGGCGCGCGCGTCGTCGCCCAGCCAGAGGGCCGCGTCCGCCGCGGCGCGGGCGATGGGTTCGTGAGCCTCGAGACGCGGCGTGCGGCGGCCGATCTCGGCCGCGGCCTCCAGGTCTCCCAGCGCCACCAGCGTGCGGGCCCGCAGGCCGGCCAGCGCCGGCTCCGCGCCCTCCGGCGACCGGGCCGCGGTCGCCAGCGCCCCGCGCGCCAGGGCGGCCTCGGCGGGGCTCAGGCGCTGTTCGGCCAGCGGCGCGATCACCGCCTCGGCAAGGCGCGCCGAGGTTCCCTCCCAGAGATCGGCGTCGAGGCCCGTGTCACGGCCGGGCGAGGCCCAGAGATCGAGCGCCTGCAGGTCGTCGCCCGTGACCTGTCCGGCCGGCGGGGGCGTCTGAGCCTGCACGGGCGCGCCGACAAGCGTGGCGGCGCTGGCGAGCAACGCCAGGCCTCGTGTAAAGCCCCTGGAGTCCATGAATGATGCTCCCGACATCCGCAGCCGCACCATAGCCCTAGTCGGGCTGATGGGTGTGGGCAAATCCTCGGTGGGCCGCCGCGTCGCCGCCTCCCTGGGCATGCCCTTCTGCGACGCCGACGCCGAGATCGAGGCGGCCGCCGGCCGGTCGGTCAGCGACATCTTCGCGGATCTGGGCGAGGCCGAGTTTCGGGCCGGAGAGCACCGCGTCATCCGCCGCATTCTCGAGGGGCCGCCGTGCGTGCTGGCCACCGGCGGCGGCGCCTTCGTCCACGACGGCACCCGCGCGCTTCTGAAGGAGAAGGCCGTCACTGTCTGGCTGAGGGCCGAGCTCGAGGTGCTGGCCGAACGGGCGACGCGGCGCGACACCCGGCCGCTGCTGCGCGGCAAGGACCCGATCGCGGTGCTGTCGACGCTGGCCGAGGCCAGGTATCCGTTCTACGCCCAGGCCGACCTGACCGTGCACACGGGCCAGGGCGCGCACCGCGAGGCCGTGCGGGCCGTGATCGCGGCTGTCCGGGACTTCCACGCGAGGGCCGCATGAGGACCATTTCCGTCAGCGGCCCCGGGGTCGCACCTTACGAAGTCCGGGTCGGTCGGGGCCTCCTGGCGGGCGCCGCAGGCCACATTGCGCCCCTGTTGACCCACCGCCGGGTCACCATCGTTACCGACGAGACGGTCGCGGCCCTGCACGGCCAGGCGCTGGCTCGGACCCTGCGCGCACAGGGACTGTCCGCAGCCGTCCTGGCCGTCCCGCCGGGGGAAGCCACCAAGTCCTTCGCCGGGCTCGAGGACCTGATGAGCCGGCTGCTCGACCAGCGTCTCGACCGCAGGGACATCGTCCTGGCGCTGGGCGGCGGGGTGATCGGAGACCTGACCGGCCTGGCGGCGGCGCTGTACATGCGGGGAATCGGCTTCATCCAGGCCCCGACGACGCTGCTGGCCCAGGTCGACTCCTCCGTCGGCGGCAAGACGGCCATCGACGCGCCCCAGGGCAAGAACCTGATCGGCGCCTTCCATCATCCGCGGCTGGTCCTCGCCGACCTCGGTGTGCTCGACACCCTGCCTGAGCGGGAGATGAAGTCCGGCATGGCCGAGATCCTGAAGGCCGGCCTGCTGGGCGATCCGACCTTCTTCGGCTGGCTGGAGACCAAGGCGCCCGCCGTCCTGAACCGCGAGCCCCCGGCGTTGGAGCGCGCCGTCGCCCGCGCCGTCGAGATCAAGGCGGCCATCGTGGCCGAGGACCCGACCGAGCAGGGACGGCGCGCCCTGCTGAATCTCGGCCACACCTTCGCCCACGCCTTTGAGGCCGAAGCCGGCTACGACGCAGATGCGCTGATGCACGGCGAGGCGGTGGCGCTCGGCTGCGTCTTGGCCTTCCGCCTGTCCGAACGGCTCAGCCTGTGCGGCCCCGAGGAGGTGGCCAGGGTCGAGCGGGCCGTGGCCGCCTCCGGCCTCCCGACCGAGATCGCCCAGGTCGGCGATTTCGATCCCGACCGGGTGTTGGCCCGCATGGCCGGAGACAAGAAGGCCGAGGGCGGCCACCTCAACTTCGTTCTGGCGCGCGGAATAGGCCAGGCCGAGGTCGTGCGCGGCGTCGATCCCGCCGAGGTGCGCAAGGTGCTGGCATGAGGCTGGAGGCGCCGGTCCTCGAGAACCGCTGGGTCCGCCTAGAGCCGCTCTCGGACGCCATCCGCGAGGAGGTCCGCGTCGCCATCAGCGTCGACGAGGCCGCCTGGTCGATCATGGTCTCCAACGCCTATGGCCCCGCCTTCGACGCGTGGTTCGACGGGCGAGCCGGTCACATGGCGGCGGGCGGCGGCCCCGCCTACGCGGTGCGTGACCAGGTCTCCGGCCGCGTGGTCGGGACCTCGAGCCTGCACGACCTCGTGCCCGAACACCGGCGCGTGGAGCTTGGCTCGACCGTCTATCATCCAGACGCGCGGGGCACGGCGATCAATCCGGCGTCGAAACGCCTGCTGCTTCAGCACGCCTTCGACAGCGGGATCATCCGCGTCGAAATCATCACCGACGCCGTCAACGCCCGCAGCCAGGCGGCCATCGCCAAGCTGGGCGCGCGGCGCGAGGCGACCTTGCGCCGCCACAAGATCACCTGGACCGGCCGGGTTCGCGACACCGTCATGTTCGCCATCACCGACGAGGACTGGCCCACCGTTCGCGAGCGCCTGGACGCCCGGCTCGCCGCCTTCGCCTAGCCGATAGCCCGACAGGTGGTCTCGTCACGGTTGGGAGACCGCCAGGTGGCGTCGACGCCCGAGCCCCTGAGGTCATAGCGGTCCGCGCGATACCAGATTCCGTCCGCCGCCCGCTCCTGGCGCAGGTCAACGGCGGTGCCGTCGATCATCCGCACCGTCGCCATCTCACGCGGATTATCGAAGGTGACCGAAAGCCGCTCGCCGTTCAGACAGGCGTATTCGGCGCGCACGATCCGATGGGTCATCCGCTCCTGAAGTTCGGCCCCGGTGTGCTCGCGGGCCACACGCGCATCGACCGCGCGCTGGCGGGCCTCGGCCCCGGTCTGCGGCATGTCGTCCGGCGGTCCGCCGCAAGCCGCGAGGGACAGGGCGGTCGCAAGGGCAAGCGTGAGCATGGGGCGCATCGCCCCACAACGCGGGGCGCTATCCTGCCGTTCCTTTGCCTCGCCGTGCGCGGAAGAAGTCCTTGAGCAGACGCGAGGCCTCTTCGGCCAGCACGCCGCCCTCGAAAGCGGGGCGCCAGTGGCAGGTCGGATGGTCGAACACCCGCGCGCCATGGATGACGCCGCCGCCCTTGGGATCGTCCGCGCCCCAGACCACCCGGCCGATCCGCGCATGGCTGATCGCGCCGGCGCACATGGCGCAGGGCTCGAGCGTCACGTAGAGCGTCAGGCCGGTCAGCCGATAGTTGCCCAGGGCTTCGGCCGCGCGGCGCAGGGCGATGATCTCGGCATGGGCCGTGGGATCGTGCTTTCCGATGGGCTCATTGGCGCCCGCCGCGAGCGTCTCACCCGTGGCCGGATCGACGACCACGGCGCCGACCGGCACCTCGCCCTTCGCCGCCGAAGCTTCCGCCAGGCCGAGCGCGATGCGCATGTAGGCTTCGTCGTCCATGGCCGCGCTTGAACGCCGATCGCTGCGCCGCCGCAACCCCGCGCGCGTTTTCCGCCTTCGCTTGGCGCCGCCGGTCCTGTAAGTCGCGGCCATGCCGAAGCCGCCGATCAAGCCGCCCCACAAGGGTCCTCCGCGTTCCGGAAAGCCGGGCAAGGACGCTGCCCCCGCCAAGGTCGAGGCGCCCGTCCGCAAGGAGCGCATCGCCAAGCGGCTCGCCCGGGCCGGCGTCGCCTCGCGCCGCGAGGTCGAGCGCCTCATCGGCCTGGGCAGGATCGCCGTGAACGGGCGGGTGCTCGACACCCCGGCGGTGCTGGTCGGCCGCGACGACGTGGTGACCCTGGACGGCCGCCCGGTCGAGAGGCCCGAGGCGACCCGCGTCTGGCGGTTCCACAAGCCCGTCGGCCTGATGACCACCCACAGGGACCCGCAGGGACGCCCGACGGTGTTCGAGGCCCTGCCCGAGGGCATGCCGCGCGTGATCTCGGTGGGCCGGCTGGACATCAATTCCGAAGGCCTGCTGCTGCTGACCAACGACGGGGAGCTGTCGCGCGCGCTGGAGCTGCCGACGACCGGCTGGGTGCGCCGCTATCGCGCTCGCGCCCGCGGACGGGTGACCCAGGAACAGCTGGACCGTCTCAAGGACGGCATGACCATCGACGGCGTCCGCTACGGCTCAATCGAAGCCACGCTGGACAAGGCCAAGGAAGCAGCCGGGGGCAAGGCGCCGGCCAATCTGTGGATCACGGTCTCACTCACCGAGGGCAAGAACCGCGAGGTCCGGAAGGTGCTCGAGCACCTTCCGGAC
>CBIHLR010000076.1:0-11051 GCA_966210875.1 uncultured Brevundimonas sp.
TCGCCAACGCCCGGCTCAGCGACAAGAACGTCGAGTACACCGACTGGCTCTACGACCGGCTGCAGCGGCGCGGCTATCTGCGCCGCGACGTGCAGCGGATGATCAACCAGGACCGCAACTACTTCGGCGCGACCATGTGCGCGCGGGGAGAGGCGGATGCCATGGTCACGGGCGTGACCCGCAACTTCAACATGGTGCTGCGCGAGGTCCGCCGCGTCCTCGACGTCAAGGACCGCATGATCGGCGTCTCCATCCTGCTGGCCAAGGGCCGGACCCTGTTCGTCGCCGACACCTCCATCCACGAGATGCCGGGCGCCGAGGAGCTGGCGGACATCGCCGTCAAGGCGGCCGCCACCGTGCGCAAGCTGGGCCGCAAGCCGCGCGTGGCCTTCATGAGCTATTCGACCTTCGGCAATCCGCCGGGCGAACGTGGCGAGAAGGTGCGCGAGGCGATCCGCATCCTGGACCAGCGCGGGGTCGACTTCGAATACGAGGGCGAGATGCCGCCCGAGCTGGCGCTCGATCCCGACCAGCGGGCCAACTATCCGTTCATGCGGCTGAGCAAGGACGCCAACGTCCTGATCATGCCGGCCATCCACTCGGCCGCCATTTCGACGCAGCTGGTCCAGGCCCTGGGTGGCGCGACCCTGATCGGGCCGATCCTGGTCGGCCTTGAGAAGTCGGTCCAGATCGTGCCGCTCGGCGCCTCGGTCACCGAGATCATCACCGCCGCCACCTTCGCCGCCTACGAGGAAAGCGTGGCGGAAGAGGACGAATAGGCCCGGCTCAGGAGGGCTGGGCTTCGGCTTCTTGCTCGGCCTGACGCGCCTTGGCCTCGGCTTCCGCCGCCGGCTGCCGCTTGGCGACGTAGAACGCGAGCCAGATGGCGAAGATTCCGATCGCCGTCGAATACAGGAAGAAGGTCACGTAGCCGGCGCCGAGGCCTTCTCGAGTGACACTGCTGGCGGCCGCACCAGTCACGAGGGACTCTGGCGAGATGGCCGCGAACAGACCCTTGAAGCTCGCCAGCGGCCCTCCCGCGTCTGCAGACCGCGCCGAGGCTTCCACGATCCGTCCCGACTGCGACGCGATCAGCTTGCCCGGGAGTGCGTAGAGCGAACTGAACAGAGCGTACTGCGTGGCGGTGAAGCCGATCGACGTCAGGCTCGACATGTAGGCGATCAGGGCCGTGCCCGCGAAACCGGTCGCCACGTTGTCGACGCCGATGGCGACGAACAGGGCGCCAAGGTCGTGGCCTTGGGTGGCCAGCCAGGCGAAGACCAGGTTCGACACCGGGCTCATGAAGGCGCCGATCACCATGGTGCGGATCAGCCCGAAGCGCGCGACGGCCCATCCCCCGATCACCACACCGACGGACAGCATGACGACGCCGAAGAGTTTTCGCACCTCGGCGATCTCGATCAGGCTGAACCCGAGGTCCTGGTAGAAGGGGTTCATCAGAGTGAGCACGAAGTCCGACAGCCGGTAGACGCAGATCAGAGCCAGGATCGGTCCGGCCAGCTTGCCGAAGCGCCGGAAGAAGTCCTTGAGCGGCGCGCCGAAGGAGCCGGCGAGATAGGCGCCCGGTCGGGTGCGTACGCCCGGTAACGGCCAGCAGGCCGCGGCCAGCAGCAGGAACCCGCCTATGATGAAGGTGAACTGTGCGAGGACGCCGTTGAGCCCCTCCTGGCCAAGGAAGGCCTCGATGGTCGGCGCTGAAGCCTCTCCGAGTCCGATCAGGCCGAGCACCCAGACCAGCGCCGCCGAAAGCTTGGTCAGGCCCGTGCCGATGGTCACCGCCGCAATCGCGATCAGGACGAGACGCACGATCCACTCGACGAATTCCAGTGCCGGGTTGGGCGGAATGTCGCCGACGGGGATGGGGCGGATGACATGCTGCTTCTCGCGTGGGGCGAAAAGGACGGCGAGGACGCCGATGCCCATCAGCGCCGCCATGACAGCGTAGGACAGGTTCCAATTGTAGAGCTGGGCCAGCACCAGCGGGACCGCGCCGGCCACGATGGCCGCCACTCGGTAACCCAGCTGATAGGCCGCGGCCATGGCCCCCTGGCGCGTGTCGTCGGACGCCTCGATGCGCCAGGCGTCGATGGCGATGTCCTGCGTCGCCCCGAAGAAGCCGGTGATCACCGCGAACACCGCCACCGCACCCAGATTGGTCGCCGGATCGGATCCAGAGATCATCCACAGCCCCAGGATGATCAGAGCCTGGGTGGCCAGCATCCAGGATCGCCGGTGCCCCAGCCATTTGGTCAGGATGGGAAGATTGGTGCGGTCCAGGAGCGGCGCCCACACGAACTTCAGGGCGTAGGTCAGCGTCGCCAGGCCGAAGAAGGTGATCAGCTCGAGCGAAACTCCAGACTCGCGCAGCCACGCCGACAAGGTGTCGAAGATCAGCAGGTTCGGCAGGCCGGCCGAAAAGCCGAGCAGCAACATCACGAAGGTTCGCCGCTCGCCGTAGACCCTGATCGAGTCCCACCAGCCGAGCTTCTCGGCGGTCGCCCCGGATTCGTTCGCCATGCGGAAAGGCCCCTCCAACGGAGGCGCCCCCCGCGCCCCGTGAAATCAGGAGGCCAGCTTTACCCGACCCTCGCGGTTCGTCCAGCGGGCGAGCGCAGCGCGCAGCTGGTCGGCGTCGACGGGCTTGGCGAGGTGGTCGTTCATGCCGGCCTCCAGACAGGCGCGGCGGTCCTCGGCGAAGGCGTTGGCGGTCAGCGCCACGATCGGCGTCTGGTCGCCGCGCGCGCGCAGGGCTCGCGCCGCCGCGACGCCGTCCATGCCGGGCATGCGCATGTCCATCAGGACCAGGTCGTAGCGGGCCCGGCTCATGGCCTGGAGCACCTCCTGGCCCGAGGCCGCCGTCTCGACCGCGCAGCCCTCGCGCCGGAGCAGGGTCCGGGCGAGCAGGGCGTTGACCGGATTGTCCTCGGCCAGCAACACGCGCAGGCCGGCGTTGCGCAGGGGCGCCACGCGGTCGTCGTCGCGCACGGGACCGGCCGCGGCGGGAACGCCGTTGAGGATGGCGAGAATGCGCTCGGCCAGCGAGGTGCGGCGCAAGGGCTTGATCAGATAGCCGGCGAAGCCGACGTCCCGATAGCGCTGGATCAGGTCGCGGTCCTCGGGCCGAAGCAGGATGATGCCCCGCCCCTGCCGCGGCGCGGGCGCCAGGACGCCGCCGGTGGACAGGGCGTGGTCGACCAGCACGACGCGGCAGGTGCTGTCGACCGGATCGTCAGTCATCCGCGCGGTCCCGCCGCAGGCCTCGACCTGGGCGGCGGCGGCCTGGCGGACCATCGGTTCGGGCGAGCAGACGCAGACCTGGACGCCGTCCAGGGGACGGCCGCGGGGTTCGGCGTCCGGGGCGGCCTCGAAGGCGGCCTCCACCCAGAACCGGGCGCCGCCGCCGGGGCGGTCCTCGACGCCGCAGGCGCCGTTCATGGCCTTGGCCAGACGTTCGACCACGGCCAGGCCCAGGCCCGTGCCGCCGTGACGGTCGGCGTCGGAAGGCACAACGTGGCCGAACTGTTCGAACACGCGCCGACGCGCCTCGGCCGGCACGCCCGGGCCGGTGTCGTCGACGAGGAAGCGCAGGACGGGCTCGGCCGCGGTTCCGCCGGCGCGCTCGACCGCCAGTCGCACACCGCCCGAAGGGGTGAACTTCACCGCGTTGCCCGCCAGGTTGAACAGGATCTGGCGCAGGCGGCCGTCGTCGGCCAGGACATCGGGCGCTTCGGGGCTGACGGTCCAGACGATCTCCAGACCCTTGTCGTGGGCGCGCGGGCTGAGCAGCTCGGCGACCCCCTGGAGCAAACGCTCGAGGTCGACCGGGGCCCGCTCCAGCTCGACCTTGCCGGCCTCCAGCCGGGCGTAGTCGAGCAGGTCGTTGACGAGCCCCAGCAGGTGATCGGCGGACTCGCGGGCGGCGGCCGCATAGGCCCTCTGGGCGCCGTCCAGCTTCGTCCGCGACAGGAGGCCGAGCATGCCGATCACGCCGTTCAGGGGCGTGCGCATCTCGTGGCTCATCAGGCGCAGGAACTCCTCGCCCGAGCCCGTGTCCTTAGGTTTCGCCGTCGCCCTTCTGGCCATGCCGCCTCCCGGTAATGAGGGCAGTATGGCCCTGTCGGGTTAAGGCGGGTTCAAGGCCGCGCCGGGGGCGGCCCCCCAAGCCAGCGCGACACCAGCGCCACCTTGGCGGCGTTGTCCAGGCCCTGGCTCTCAAGGTCGGACCAGGTCGGGAAGCGCAGGGCGTGGCGGATGGTCGGGGCGACGTGATCGCCCGAGGACGCCGGGTCGAAAGCGGCGATCAGGTCGGCGCTCACCCCATCGAGATAGTCGAAGAATCCCGACATCGGCGCCTTCAGCGCCGGCACATGCGGCAGGTCCACGTATAGCGACGTCAGCATGCGGCGCGTGCGCGAGAAATAGGCATAGATCGCCGTCGCCGCGGCGGAGACCCGTTCGGTCGGGTCGGCGGCGTCGGTCCAGTCGTCGGGGTCGGGTGGCGGGTTGAGCGCCGACCAGTGCGCGGAGCACGCCTGGAAGATGGCCGCCTCGTCCGGAAAGTGCCGATAGACGGTCAGCCGCTGCACGCCCGACCGCTCGGCGATGGCGCTGACCGTCGTGGCTCGCGGCCCCAGGGTTTCGTGCAGCTGCATGGCGGCCTCGACGATCCTGCGGCGGGTCTCTTCCTGCGCTCGGGCGCGCTCTCGTAGGCGATAGGGCCGTTTCTCATCCGTCATTGAGTGAACATGGGTGATCACCGAATGCTTGACAAGCCCCGATGCGCCACCTAACGCAGTTTCATTGAACACATCTGTTCTATGAAATGAGGACCGCCATGACCCCTGTCACCGACCCTGCCCTGCACGCGACCCAGCGCATCACCGACGCCTGGACGGCGTTTCCATCCTGGATGTCCATTCCGACCCTGGGCGCGCTGCCGGTGAACGCGTTCCTGCTCAAGGGACCCGAGCCGGTGCTGGTCGACACCGGCGTGAACATGCTGGCCGAGGTGTTCGCTGCGCGCCTGAGCGAAGAGATCGATCCGCGGGACCTGCGCTGGATCTGGCTCCGCCACACCGACGCCGACCACGTCGGCGCGCTCGACCGCGTCCTTGACCTCGCCCCGAACGCCACCATCGTCACCAGCTTCCTGGGAGCCGGCAAGTTGGGTCTGCTTGGGGCCGGCGATCCCTCGCGGCTGCGCCTGCTGGAGCCGGACGAGGTGTTTGAGGTGGGCGGGCGGCGCCTGCATCAGGTGAAGCCGCCTTACTACGACGCGCCGGAGACGATGGGCTTCTTCGACGAGACGGAGCGGGTCTATTTCGCTGCGGATGCGTTCGGCGCCCTGCTGCCGGGCAGCGTCGAGACCATCGACCAGATCCCGGCCGAGACCCTGCGCGAAGGTCTCGTGGCCTGGTCAAGCATCGACGCGCCATGGCTCGCCCAGATGGACCAGGCGGCGCTGGGGCGTATTCTCGGCATGCTCGACGTGCTGGAGCCCGCCCACCTGCTGTCCGCTCACCTGCCGACCGCGCACGGCGTGTCCGACCTCACACGCGTGGTGCGCGACGCCTACGGCCGCGGCGCGACCGAGGCGGTCGGGCCGAACGCCGCGAGTCAGCTGGAGGCGCTGTTCGGCTGAGGCCGCGGTCTCCCCGGAACTGCTACTGCCGCCGCTGCAGCAGCAGCCGGTCGCGGGTGTCCGGGGAGCCCTGGCTGGTGCGCAGCTGGCCCAGGTAGATGTCGATCAGGCCGTCACCGTCGAAGTCGGCCAGCTCGACCGCCAGCACATGGGCCCCGACGTCGCCGGCCAGGACCTGGGCCGTCACGTCCGCGAAGCGGCCCGATCCGTCATTCAGCCAGACGGTGATGAACGGACGGTCGGCGCGGACGACGTCGAGGTCGCCGTCGCCGTCCAGGTCGGCGAAGCGGGCGTCGACGGTCAGGCCGTCGCCCGCCGGCAGGCGGGCCTCGGTCTCGTCGGAGAAGCGGCCTGAACCGTCATTGATGAACAGCCGGTCGCGGCCGTTGCGGCCCATCCAGTCCGGGTGGCTGAAATAGAGGTCGAGGTCGCCGTCGCCGTCCACGTCCACGGGCGCCACCTTTCGGGCCTCGACGAAGCCGGGGGCCGGCAGGCGCTCGCGGCTGGCGTCGGTGAACCGGCCCTGGCCGTCGTTGAGCCACAGGGCGTGGCCGCCCTCCATCCCCAGCACGATGTCGAGATCGCCGTCGCCGTCGAGGTCGGCGAACTCGCCGTCTTGGCCGGTCGCGGCCTCGCGCGGCAGGCGCCAGTCGGTCTCGTCGCGGAAACCGCCGCGGCCGTCGTTGATAAGCAGCCGGTCCTGGCCGGCGCCGACGATCAGCAGGTCCGGCGCGCCGTCGCCATTGAGGTCGGCGTGGGCTACGGCGTTGGCCTCGGTGTCCGGCAGGACGCCGCGCACCCGCGTGAATCGGCCGTCGCCCGCCCCGCGATAGTATTCGTGGACCCCGGTCCGACCGAAGCGGACGTCGTCCTCGGTGACGATGATCAGGTCGAGCACGCCGTCGCCGTCGAAGTCGGAGATGGAGACGTCCTCGCTGTCGTGCCCCATGCCGGGCTGGTTCAGCTGCGGCGGGCCGAGCGCCAGTTCGTCCTCAGCCAGGACCTCGAGCGCGCCCTCCCCCAGCCGGAAGCGGCCGCCCGGTTCGCCAAAATAGACCGCGTTCACCAGCCACTCCTGCGGCGCGACCAGATCGAGCAGGCCGTCGCCGTTCAGGTCGGCGACCTCGACGTCCATGGAGTTCCACGCCGGGCTTTGCGGCAGGTGGGTCTCGGTGACGTCCTCGAACCGGATCTGGGCCGTCGCCGGCGAGGCGCAGATCGCCAGGGCGGCGACGGAAAGCAGGGCAGCGCGCATGAAAAATCCTCCCGCGCGGACGTTAAGCCACGGCCGCGCGGGAGGAACGTGAAGGTTTGGTCAGGTTCGGCTCAGCCCTGCGTCGCGGCGGCGTGGGCCATCATCAGCCCGGCGACGTCGACCAGGGTGTGCGCGATGATGTTGGCGGCGAGATTGCGCTTCCAGACGTACATGAGCGTCAAGGCCCCGCCCGCCACGGCGACGAAGATCAAATGTCCGGCCGACCAGGAGGTGGCGTGCAGGACGACGAAGGCGGCCAGCGAGAGCAGGGCGGCGATCCAGGTCCGGCCGGTCAGGCTCTCGAGCCGGGTCACGGCGTAACCCCGGAACAGGATCTCCTCGACCACCCCGGCGCGCAGCGCCATGGCCAGGATCAGCCAGACCGGGATCTGGGTGAAGTCGAGCGCGGCCGATTTCGACAGTCCCAGGCCGAGGAGTTGCAGCAGGACCTGCGTCGCCATGAAAAGAGCGATCAGGACGACGCTGCCGACCACGCCCCAGAGGATGGACCGCAGGCCGGGCCAGCGCAGGTCGATCGACGACAGGCCGCGCCGCTCGCCGACGAACATCACCAGCAGCACCACCAGGGCGGCCAGCCACCAGCCCGCCTCCCCGACCAGGACCTGCTCCGCCTGGGATAGGGTCGGGAAGAGCTCAGAGGGACGCAGGAAAAGCAGCGCCGCCGGCAAGCCGAAGGCCGCGGCGAGGCCGAGAAGGGACGCGGCGCCGCCGGGCGCCGCCTGACGTTCGGCGGTCATGGAACAATCCTGCGAAAGGGGGTTGAAGTAGACGGCGTCAACATATAGCAAGTGTGGACACTGTCAACACCAATGTTGGCGCTGACCCGGAGACGCGCGCATGCCGCAGAAATCTAAGGCGAACTATCACCACGGCGACCTGCGCCGCGCGCTGGTGACGGAGGCCTGCGCCGCCCTGGAGCGCGAGGGCCTCGAGGGTGTCAGCCTGCGCAAGCTCGCGGCCGGAGCCGGCGTTTCGCACAATGCGCCCTATCGGCATTTCGCGGATCGGGCCGCCCTGCTCTCCGCTGCGGCGGAGCAAGGATTCGCCGATCTGACCGCCCGGCTGGGGATCGCCGCGGCGGGATCGGGCGGACTGACCGCGGTCGCGGACGCCTATTTCGCCTTCGCGCGCGAACGGCCGCAGATGTACCGGCTGATGTTCACCAGCGACGAAATCCGCCCGCCGGAGGGGCCGGAGGCTCAGCTGGCCGGGACCTCACGCGACACCTACGCGGCCTTCCGGTCGGCGGTGCTGAGGGGGCTGCCCGAGCGGCGCTCAGATCTTGCCGGCGGCCTGACGGCCTTGGTCTGGGGCACGCTTCACGGACTGACGCTGCTGATCCTCGATCGCCGCCTGCAGCCCTGGATGCTCGAGGGCGTGGCCGAGGCGACGCTCCAGACCGCCCTGGCCCGCGCCCTGCCGGAGGTCGCGGGCGCCCTGGACGCGCAACTGGTCTGACGGCTCGGATACAACCGCCGATACCTGTGGACCCGACTGAAAAGCTGGCTCTATCCCGACGGGAGGGCGGCGGTCATGAAGCTCATTTCTGCGCTGAAGCGACGGCAGGCGGATGACCAGCCCGGCGAGGTCCTGGACGAGGCGGAGAAGCGCCGGCGGGCGGTCGGCTTCTTCCGGGGGGACACCTGCAACTTCAACCCCAGTCTGGCCCAGCATGGCGACCCCGGTTTCCTGGCGCGGCACGTCCTGCACGGCTGGCTGCCCGAGCGGCCGCTGCTGACGCCGGGGACGCGGATCACCGCCTTCGGCTCCTGCTTCGCGGCCAACATCACACGGCACCTGCTGGAGCGCGGCTTCGACCTCTCGGCCGAGCGCGAGCCGAACATCCACATCAGCCGGATGATGGAGGCCCTGGTGAACACCTGGGCCCTGCTCGGTCAGTTCGAATGGGCTTTCGGCGAGGATCCCCCCGACCACGCCCTGTGGCACGACTGGGACGGCCATGACGTCGGCCGGGACGAGGAGACGCGCGTCCGCACCCGCGCGGTCTTCGCCTCGACCGAGGTGTTCGTCATCACGCTCGGCCTGTCGGAAGTCTGGGTCGATGAGGTCAGCGGCGGGGTCTTCTGGCGCGCGGTGCCCGCCGACCGGTTCGATCCGGCGCGGCATCGTTTCCGGGTCAGCACCGTGGCCGAGAACCGCGCCAACCTCGAGCGGATCGACGCCCTGATCCGCACCCACGTGCCGGGCGCCAAGGTGCTGTTCACCCTGAGCCCCGTGCCACTGGCGGCGACCTTCCGGCCGGTGTCGGCGATCACGGCCAATACGGTGTCCAAGGCGATCTTGCGCGCCGCGCTCGACGAGTTCCTGCGCGAGCGGTGGGACGAGGTGAACCGGCGGCTGTTCTACTTCCCGGCCTATGAGCTGGTGAACGAGCTGTTCGCCGACCGCTTCAACGACGACGGCCGCCATCCGCGGCGGCCGGTGGTGGAGGCGATCATGCAGGTCTTCGACGCCTTCTACTGCTCGGGCGGCCCGTCGCCCGAGGCCGCGGAGGCAGGGTTGAACGCCACCCGCCTCGACCTGGCCCGCCAGGCGGCGCGCCGGGCCCGCGACCTGTTCGGCGAAAACGCCTGAGGCCGGTTCAGGAGGCCGTCTGGACCGGGCGTGTCGCTGAGAGCGCGGGCCCGACGGAATCGTAGCCGGGCCGCCGATAGGCCAGGGCCTCGGCGATGTGACGGCGCAGCACCCCGGTCGAGCCCTCCAGGTCAGCGATGGTGCGGGCCAGCCTGAGGGTCCGCGTCCAGCCCCGGGCGGTCAGGCCGCCGGCCTCGCCGGCGCGCATCATCAGCTCGCGGCCGGGCTGGTCCGGGGCGGCGATCTTCTCGAGCGCCGGACCCGAGGCGCGGGCGTTCAGGGCCTCCTCGGAAGACAGGCCCTCCTCGCGGGCGCGTCCGGCGGCGATCTCCCGCGCCACGGCCACCCGTGCGGCGGCCTCGGCGGTGCCCTCGGCCGGGGGCGGCAAGGCCATGTCGGCGGCGGTGACGGCCGGGGCCTCGACCTGCAGGTCGATGCGGTCCAGCAGCGGGCCGGACAGCCGACCCTGATAGTCCCGCTGGCACCTCGGGGCCTTGCCGCAGGCCCCCTTGCCCAGGCCGCCGAGGCCGCAGCGGCATACTCGCGTTGCTATTTTGCGGATCGCCAAATCCCGTTCGTTTTCAATCTGTCGGCCTGACATGTCCGTCAGGGCCCTCGACGACCTCGCTCGGCACCTCCAAGTCCGACGTCAGATCCTTGGTCACCAGAGACACCAAGCTGCGAGGATCGTAGAGGTCGATTCAAAGACCTGGAGCTCTTGGGAGACGGGCGTGAGGGAGCCGTTCGTGCACCAGTATCCGGCCATCCTCCGGTATCTTGAGTACGAGCCTTGGCCGCCACCGACATGCCTGGCGGAGGCATTGCTGGCGGAGCGAAGGCGGCGAGGGCTTTCCGTCGCCAGTGCCGCTTCAAGCATCGACGTTGACGAGGGCACTTGGCGGCGCTGGGAGCGTGGTGAGTGGCAGGTGACACGAGCCTGCGCCGACAAGCTCGCACAGCTCTTCGGTCAGCCGATAGAAAAGCGCTTCCCGGAAGCGACGCGCGGGCGTGCAGCGCGGGTGACTTAGGCCTTCCGGGAGAGACCATCCGCGAGTCCACTTTGACCTATCGCGGCCCCGCCAACCTGTCGGACTGCCGGCCCACTCGCGCTCGCACGACCCCCCTTATAGCGCTCACTACCTCCGCCGCGACATGATCTTGTTCCAGTCGATGACATAGCCGGCCGCCTCCAACTCTTGAGCCAGCTTCTGCCGCCAACCGCCGCCCTCATCGAGCGGCGTGTAGGCCACGCCCACGTAATCAGACGGAATCTCTAGGTCGCCTTTGAGCAGCGCACACACTCGATCGCGGCCAAGCCGGCCAACGAAGAAACCGAGCTCGAGCACAACATTTTGACGAGGGCGCGCCTCCCATTTCGCGGCGCCCTTCTTGCGACCCTCGTCGTCCGGTGTGAGGAGCACCACTGCGAACCCGACGTTGGCGTGGGCTGCCAACTTCTCGGAGATCGTCATGCCCTTGTTGGCCTGCTCGTGCAGGATGATGGGCGCCAGGCCGACA
>CBIHLR010000077.1:0-10997 GCA_966210875.1 uncultured Brevundimonas sp.
CCACCAGCTTGCCGCAGCGGCGGTAGTCGACCTTGTGGCTGTCGAGGAAGGCGTAGAGCGCCCGACGCCCGTGCACGCACAGCCGCGCCTTCAGCGAGCCGGTGGGATAGTAGAGGCCGCCGTGAATGACCTCGGAGTTGCGCGACGACACGCCCTGGCCGATCGCGCCTTCGGCCTCCAGCACGAGCACGCTGAGGCCCCGCTTCGCCAGCGCCCGGCCGCAGGCCAGACCGACCGCGCCGGCGCCCACCACCGTCGCGTCGAAGTCGAAGCTCACGCCGCCGGGCCGTACAGCTTGGCCGCCCGCGCCTCGAAGCAGTGGATCAGCCGCGCCTCGGCTCGGTCGAACTGGCTATGCAGAAGCCGGTCGAGGATCCTCGACTTGAACTCGAAGTCGATGAAGAATTCGATTTCCGTTCCCGTAGGATGCGGCCGGAAACTCCAGCGGTTCGTCAGGTGCCGGAACGGCCCGCGGATCAACCGCACCTCGATCACCCTGGCGTTGGCGTCACGCCGGACGGTCGTGGCGAACCGCTCGCGCACGAAGGCGAAGCCCACCTGGGCCTCGGCGTCCAGCATGGTCACGCCGGGCGCCTCCTCGCGCTCGTTCCAGACCCGCATGGACGAGATCCAGGGGACGAACTCGGGATAGGCCCGCACCTCCCCGACCAGGGCGAACAGCTGGTCGGGCGTATAGGGCAGGACGTGGGTGACGCGGTGGGTAGCCAAGTCGCTAGCGGGCGGCCTGCGCCTCACGCGCCGCCTTCAGTCGGGCGAAGTCCTCGCCGGCGTGGTGCGAGCTGCGGGTCAGCGGGCTAGACGACACCATCAGGAAGCCCTTGGCGCGCGCAATGGCCTCATAGGCCTTGAACTCGTCCGGCTCGACGAAGCGGTCGATGGGGGCGTGCTTGCGGGTGGGCGCCAGGTACTGGCCGATGGTGATGAAGTCGACGCCGGCCGAGCGCATGTCGTCCATCACCTGCATGACCTCTTCCTTGGTCTCGCCCAGCCCGACCATGACGCCGGACTTGGTGAACTGGGTGGGGTCGCGCTCCTTCACCATCTGCAGCAGGCGCAGGGAGTGGAAGTAGCGGGCGCCGGGCCGGATCTTGAGATAGAGCCGCGGCACCGTCTCCAGGTTGTGGTTGAAGACGTCGGGCTTGGCGTCGATGACGACTTCGGCCGCGCCGTCCTTCCTGAGGAAGTCGGGCGTAAGGATCTCGATGGTTGTCCCCGGCGCCTGGGCGCGGATCTGGCGGATCACCTCGGCGAAGTGTTCGGCGCCGCCGTCGGCTAGGTCGTCGCGGTCGACCGAGGTGATGACCACGTGGTTCAGGCCCATCTGCTGGACCGCCAGCCCGACCTTGAACGGCTCTTCCGGATCGAGCGCGGCGGGCAGGCCGGTCTTGACGTTGCAGAAGGCGCAGGCGCGCGTGCAGGTGTCGCCCATGATCATGAGCGTGGCGTGCTTCTGGCTCCAGCACTCGCCGATGTTCGGACAGGCCGCCTCTTCGCAGACGGTGTGAAGGCCCTTCTCCTTCACGATCGCCTTGGTGGCGTTGTACTGGCCCGAGCCCGGCGCGCGCACGCGCAGCCAGTCGGGCTTGCGCAGCACCGGCGCGTCCGGCCGATTGCGCTTTTCCGGGTGCCGGAACGATACGGTGTCGATCAGGGTGGCCATTTGCGCGCTATGTCGTCCCTTGCGCGCGCGAAGGCAAGACACGCAAGGTGACGGCGCATGTCCGAACCCCTCATTTCCACGACCGACCTGCAGGCTCGCCTGGGCGGGCCCGACCTCCGCCTGCTCGACTGCACCTGGAACCTCGACGGCTCGGACGCCCACGGACCGTTCGAGGCCGCCCGCATTCCCGGCGCGCGCTTCTTCGACATCGACGCGGTGGCGGACACGGCCAGTGCCCTGCCCCACATGCTGCCCAGCCCGCAGGCCTTCGCCGAGGCCGTCGGGGCCATGGGGATCGGCAATGACGATCTGGTGGTCGTCTATGACCAGGCGGGCGTGCGGTCCTCGCCGCGGGTGTGGTGGACCTTTCGGGTGTTCGGCCACGACCGGGTGCGGGTGCTTGACGGCGGCCTGCCCAGGTGGCGGGCGGAAGGCCGGCCGGTCGAGAGCGGCCCGGTCGCGCCGCCAGAACCCTGCCGCTTCGTCGCCGGCTTCCGGCCGGAGTTGGTTCGTGACTTCAAGACGGTCCAGGCTGAACTGGCCATCGGCGGCCAGGTGCTGGACGCCCGCTCGGCGGCCCGCTTCCGCGGCGAGGCCCCCGAGCCGAGGTCGGGCCTGAGATCGGGCCGAATGCCCGGATCTCTGAACCTGCCCTTCCCAGAGGTGCTCAGCGACGGCGGGACGTTGAAGGCCCCCGATGATCTTCGCCGGGCGCTGGACGACGCGGGCGTGTCCCTGGAACGGCCGCTCACCACCAGCTGCGGCTCGGGCCTCACCGCCGCGATCCTGGCGCTCGCCGCCGCCCGCCTCGGCAAGTGGGACACGGCCATCTACGATGGCTCCTGGGCCGAATGGGGCGGCCGGAAGGACGCGCCGGTCGAGGTCGGCCCGTCCCGTCTTCACGCCACGTAACGCATCTTTTCATCGGCCCGCGCGCTGTCTAGGTTGCCGACGCAACAGAGAGGGGCCGGACCGGTCCCCCAAGGAGGATGCGCTTGCCGCGTGAATTTGCTGCGCGGGAGGGGGACAAGGCGGTTTTCGACGCCCTGATCGAGGCGCGGGACCGTTTCGGGGACAAGGAAATCCTCGAGGACCAGGACAGGAAGCCCCTGACCTACACCGGCCTGATCCGGGCCGCCTTCGTGCTCGGGCGCAAGATCGCCGCCATGACCGAACCCGGCGAACGGGTCGGCGTGCTGCTGCCGTCCAGCGCGGGCGTGTGCGTGACCTTCTACGGCCTGCACGCGTTTGGCCGCACGCCGGTGATGCTGAACTTCACCTCGGGCGCCCGCAACGTGAAGGCGGCCATCAAGGCCGCGGGCGTGAACAAGGTGCTCTCGGCCAAGCGCTTCGTCGACCAGGCCAAGCTCGAGGACCTGACCGACGCCATCGAGACGGTCGCCGAAGTCGTCTGGCTGGACGACGTGCGCAAGACGATCGGCCTGGGCGACAAGGTCTTCGGCCTGATGGCCGGCCTGTTCCCCAAGCAGTTTCGCACGCCGGTCAAGCCGGACGACGCGGGCGTCATCCTGTTCACCTCAGGCAGCTTCGGTGCGCCCAAGGGCGTGTTCCTCAGCCAGTCGAACCTGGTGGCCAACTGCGCCCAGGTGGCCCAGCACATCGACCTGAATCCGAACTGGGTCGTGTTCAACCCGCTGCCGACGTTCCACTGCTTCGGCCTGACCGGCGGGGTGCTGCTGCCCATGCTGACGGGGATGAAGGCGTTCCAGTACCCCTCCCCCCTTCACGCCAAGCAGATCGTCGAGCTGCTGCCCGAGGTGAAGGCCTCTATCGTCTTCGCCACAGACACCTTCCTGAACCAGTGGGCGCGCGTGGCCGGGCCGGACGACTTCCGCACGCTGGAGTTCGTCGTCGCCGGCGCCGAGAAGGTGCGCGACGAGACCTACCACCTGTTCAACACCAAGTTCCGCGGCCTGAAGCTTCTGGAAGGCTACGGCGCGACCGAGGCCGCGCCCGTGGTCGCGGTGAACCATCCGGACCGCAACCGGCCCGGCACGGTCGGCCAGATGCTGCCGGGCATGGAATGGCGGGTCGAGCCGGTGCCGGGCATTCCCGAAGGCGGCCGTCTGTATCTGCGCGGGCCCAACGTCATGGCCGGCTATCTGTCGCCGGACGATCCCGAGACGGTCGAGCCGCTGGAAGGCGGCTGGCATGACACGGGCGACATCGTGGACGTGGACGAGGACGACTACGTCGCCATCCTCGGCCGGGCCAAGCGCTTCGCCAAGATCGGCGGCGAGATGGTCTCCCTGACCGCGGTCGAGGGCCTGGCCAGCGCCGTCTGGCCGGAGTCGCGCCACGCCGTGGTCGCCGTGCCGGACACCCGCAAAGGGGAACGCCTGGTGCTGGTCACCGACCGGACGGACGCCGACGTCGCCCGCCTCGCGGCCTGGGCCAAGGACCACGGCGCGCCGGAACTGGCCGTGCCCAAGAAGATCATGCGGGTGCCGGAAGTGCCCGTCCTGGGCACGGGCAAGACCGACTACGTCTCGATCCAGCGGATGGCGGAAAGCGACGCGCGCGCGGCCTAGACCTTGCGCCCCTAAAGCCAAGCTCTACATCTGTCGCAGAACCGGTTGCGGTTTTCGCGGCCGGACAGAGAGCTTGTCATGTCCTATTCAGCCAGTCTCGGGGCGCACGCGCCCCGCGTCCTCAGCGTCCTGCGCGCCGTCTCGGGCCTCCTTCTGACCCTGCACGGGACCCAGAAGCTGTTTAGCTTCCCCGCCCGCGAAGGCCCCGCGCCGGACGCCCTCACCCAGATGTGGATCGGCGGCTGGATCGAGATCGTCACCGGCCTGCTGATCCTGCTAGGCCTGTTCACTCGCCCCGCGGCCTTCCTGGCGTCGGGCACCATGGCTGTGGCCTACTGGCAGTTCCACGCGCCTGGAAACCTGTATCCGACCCTCAACGGGGGCGACGCGGCCATCCTGTATTGCTTCGTCTTCTTCTACCTGATCTTCTCGGGACCCGGTCCCTGGAGCCTCGACGCGGCGGTCCGCCGCAAGTCGTGAGTCTCGACGCGAGGAGCGCCCGTGAGAGTATTCGGTCCGGCGTTCCTCGCCCTCGCCCTTGTCGCCCCAGCTCCCACGTTCGCCCAACCGGCCGCCGAGCCGCCTCAGGGGCCGTGGGTGATGATGCTGAGCCCGCCCCACGATCCGGGCAGCCGTCCTGTCGTGGCCTGGATCAGCGAGACCGACGTCCCCCCGCCGCCGGAGGTCGAGGAGGGCTACGTCAATGTCCATTGGGAACTCGTGCTGCCTCAGCCGGGGGCGGACGGGGCATGGACTCTGTCGCGCATGTCCTATGATTGCGGCGCGAGCACCTTCCGGGTGCTTGAGGCCCGTCGCTACGAGGGCGAGGTTCTGGTCGAGACCACGGGTCCGGAAGGCCCCTTCGACTTCATGCCGGGGACGCTGCCGGGCTTCACGATGAACGCGGTGTGCCGCCACGGCCTGGCCGATGAGGCGCCGCGCGCCGCGGACCGCGCCGCCGCCGCCGCGGCGCAGGCGGCGTTTCTGGAGCGCTGGGGCGTCCGTTAGTTCTTCAGCCGGTATCCGGTCTTGAAAATCCAAGCGACCACGGCCAGGCAGACCGCCAGGAAGCCGCAGATGGCCAGCAGGCTGATCTCCACCGGCACGTCGCCGCGGCCGTAGAAGGTCCAGCGGAAGCCCGAAATCAGATAGACGATCGGATTGAACAGGCTGACCGTCCGCCACAGGCCCGGCAGCATGTCGATCGAATAGAAGGCCCCGCCCAGGAAGGTCAGGGGCGTCACGATCAGCATGGGCACCGCGTTCAGCTCCTCGAACCCCTTGGCCCAGACCCCGAGGATGAAGCCGAACAGCGAGAAGCTGAGCGCCGTCAGGACCAGGAAGGCCAGCATCAGGGCCGGGTGTTCGATCCTCAGCGGGGTAAACAGGGCCGCGGTCCCCAGGATGATCAGGCCCAGGATCACCGACTTGGTCGCCGCCGCCCCGACATAGGCGGTGACCAGCTCAAAGGGCGACACCGGCGCCGACAGCACCTCGTAGATCGTGCCGGTGAACTTCGGGAAGTAGATGGCGAAGGACGCGTTGAAGAGGCTGTTGGTGAACAGGCTCAGCATGATCAGGCCCGGCACGATGAAGGCGCCGTAGGCCGTGCCGTCGACCTCGTTCATCCGGCTGCCGATGGCCGCGCCGAAGACCACGAAATAGAGCGAGGTCGTCACGACGGGGGTGACCAGGCTCTGCCACAGGGTGCGGCGGGCCCGCGCCATCTCGAACTTGTAGAGCGCCGCGACGGCGTGTCCGTTGAAGGTCATCAGGCCGCCTCCTCGCGCCGATGGACGAGGTCCACGAAGATGTCCTCCAGCGAGCTCTGGCGGGTATTCAGATCCTTGAAGCCGATACCCAGGTCGGCCAGCCGGCGGAGCAGCGACGGCACGCCGGTCCGCTCGGCCGTGGCGTCGAAGACGTATTCCAGCTCGTTGCCCTCGTCTTTCAGTTCGAGGACCCAGTCGGACAGCCCCTCGGGCAGGGCCCCCAGCGGCTCCTGCAGCTGGAGCGTCAGGGTCTTCTTGCCCAGCTTCTTCATGAGGGCGGTCTTCTCCTCGACCACGATCAGCCGGCCCTTGGAGATCACCCCGACGCGGTCGGCCATCTCCTCGGCCTCTTCGATGTAGTGGGTAGTCAGGATGACGGTGACGCCCTGGTCGCGCAGATCGCGGACCAGGTTCCACATGTCGCGGCGCAGCTCGACGTCCACCCCGGCGGTCGGCTCGTCGAGGAACAGGATGGTCGGCTCGTGCGACAGGGCCTTGGCGATCAGAACCCGCCGCTTCATGCCGCCCGACAGGGTCATGATCTTGTCGTTGCGCTTGTCCCACAGGCTGAGCGCGCGAAGGACCTTCTCGATGTGAGCCGGATTGGGCGCCTTGCCGAACAGGCCGCGGCTGAGCGAGACGGTCGACCACACGCTCTCGAAGGCGTCGGTGGTCAGCTCCTGGGGCACCAGGCCGATGCGTGAGCGCGTCTCGCGATAGTCCTTCCGGGTGTCGAAGCCATCGGCCGTGACCTTTCCCGCCGAAGGCGTGACGATGCCGCAGACAATGGAGATCAGCGTCGTCTTGCCCGCACCGTTGGGGCCCAGAAGGGCGAAAATCTCGCCCTTTTGGATGTCGAGGTCGGTAGGCTCCAGCGCGACCACGCCCGTGGCGTAGGTCTTGGCTAGGCCACGGATCGAGAGAATGGGGTCCATAACGGCTGAGGTAGGCCCCGGCAGGGCCCAACTCAACCCTTGGTAAAACAGGGGTATTAGCCGCCGCCGATCGCCGCCATCGCCAAGCCGGTCGCCCAGCCCGCCGCCGTGCCGACGATGTAGCCCAGCACCGCCAGCAGCACGCCGACCGGCGCCAGGGACGGATGGAAGGCCGCCGCCGCCACCGGCGCGCTGGCCGCACCCCCGATATTGGCCATGGAGCCGACGCCGAGGAAGAAGCTCGGCGCCCGGATGAGCCGCGCCACGGTGAACATCAGCAGGACGTGGACCAGCATCCAGACCCCCCCGATCAGGAAGTAGACGGGCGTGTCCAGGATGGCCGCGATGTTCATGTTCAGGCCGACGGTCGCCACCAGGATGTAGACGAACACCGAGCCGACCTTGGAGGCGCCCGGCCCTTGCAGCTTCTTGACCGGGGTGAAGGACAGCAGCACCCCGATGATCGTGGCGACCAGCACCAGCCAGAAGAAGCTGGAGTCGAGCGACAGACGGTCGAGCTGCGGATAGGTTGCCCCGAACCAGGTCGCGAGCGGATCGGCGATGGCGTGGGCGGCGCCCACCGCGCCGAAGCCGACCGCCAGGATCAGCATGAGGTCCTTCAGCACCGGGATGCGGGCGTTGGCCTGCTCGATCGCCTCGGCCTTGGCGCGCACCTCCTCGACCACCGACGAGTCGGCCTTCAGCCAGCGGTCGACCCTGACCTGGTTGGCGGCGATCCACAGGACCACGGCCATCCAGATGTTGGCGACGATGACGTCCACGGCGATCCAGATCGAGAAGACGTCCGGACCGGCCCCGAAGATCTCGTAGAGCGCCGCCTGGTTGGCCGAGCCGCCGATCCAGCTGCCGGCGACCGTGGCCATGCCGCGCCAGATCGCCTCCGGCCCGCTCCCCAGCAGCTCCGGCGCCAGCACGCTGGTCAGGAAGATGGCGATGGGACCGCCGATCATCACGCCGATGGTGCCGGTGAAGAACATGATCAGCGCCTTAGGCCCCAGCCGCATCGTGCTGGGCAGGTCCGCCGACAGGGTCAGCAACACCAGCGCCGCCGGCAGCAGGTAGCGCGAGGCCACGAAATAGAGCTGCGACTCCTCCGGATCGATCACCCCGAAGGTCGTCAGCAGGCTGGGCAGGAAATAGCAGAGCAGCAGCGGCGGGATGATGCCGAAGAACTTCTGGACCGCGCCGTTCTTCAGGCCGGAGGCCCAGAAGACGAAGCCGAGGATCAGGGCCAGCAGGCCAAAGGCCACGGCGTCGTTGGTGACCAGCGCGGTGGTCTGGGCGGCGGCGTCTTCCATCAGGGCTCCGTTTCGTCGCTCGAGCGCGACCATAAACCCGCGACCGGACGATCAGGCAAGCGTGGGCCATTGCGGAATCCCGTCGGCCACTCGATCTTGGGCGCCACAGCAGGTCGGGGCCGCGCATGCGTTTTCTGAATTCCTTGAGCGGCCGGGTCCTGGTGGCCCTGATCCTGGGCCTCGGCATCGGAGCCTGGATTCAGAGCCTTGGAGAGGCGCCCGCCTGGGCTGTCTCCACCGCCCAGGCGATCGGCGGGGTCTGGCTGGGCGGTCTGCAGATGACCGTCATGCCGCTCATCGTCGCCCTGCTGGTCGTCGGCGTTGCGGCGGTTTCGAATGCGCTGTCGGCGGGACGGCTGACCGCGCGCGCCATGGCCTGGTTCACGGCCCTGCTCATCGTCGCCATCACCCTGACGCTCGTGCTGGTCCAGGGCGCGCTCTCGCTATGGCCAGTCGACCCCGACAGCGCCCGGGCCCTGATCGCGGGCGCCACCGACGGCGAGGCCGCGCCTCCGCCGCAGGCCATCGAGTTCGGGGCCTGGCTGCGTTCGCTCGCGCCGACCAATCCGGTCGCCGCCGCGGCGGAAGGCGGGGTGCTGCCGCTGGTGATCTTCGCCCTGTTCTTCGCATTCGCCGTCACGCGGCTTCCCGAGGCGCAGCGCGAGCTGATCGTGCGCTTCTTCGACGCTGTGGCGGACGCCATGATCGTGATCGTGCGCTGGGTGCTGTGGGCCGCGCCGCTGGGCGTCTTCGCCCTGGCGCTGACGCTGGGCATGAGAGGCGGCCTGGGATCGACCGGGGCCCTGCTGCACTACGTGGTGCTGGTCTCGCTGGGCTGCATCACGGTGGTGCTGGCCAGCTACCCGCTGGCCGTGATCTTCGGGCGGGTGCCGCTGTTCCGCTTCGCACGCGCCATCGCGCCGGCCCAGGTGGTGGCCTTCTCGACCCAGTCGTCGCTGGGAACCCTGCCGGCCATGGTCGAGCGGGCGCGCGATCACCTCGGGGTGCCCGAGCACGTCGCCGGACTGGTCCTGCCCCTGGCGGTTGCGGTCTTTCGACTTACCAGCCCGGTGGCGAACCTGTCGGTGGTCCTGTTCATCTGCCATGTTTCGGGCGTCGAACCGACCGTGGCCCAGCTGATCGCCGCCGGCGTGGTGGCGTTTGCGGTGTCCATCTCGTCGGTGGGCCTGCCCGGCCAGGTGTCCTTCTTCGTCTCGATCGCGCCGATCTGCCTGGCCATGGGCGCGCCGATCGAACTACTGCCGCTGCTGCTGGCGGTCGAAGTCATTCCGGACATCTTCCGGACCGTCGGCAACGTCTCGGCGGACCTGGCGGTCACCGCCGTGCTCAACCGCGGCGACGAGGGCGAGCGCGACGAGCGGATTGCCCCGGAAACCGCCTGAGGCTATCGAGGCGCCATGTCCGAGACCCCTCCCGATCGCCTGTCGAGCAATCCCAAGAGCCCCTTCTACGACGAGGCGGTGCTGATGCGCGGCGTCGGCGTGCGCTTCAACGGCGAGGAAAAGACCAACGTCGACGAATATTGCGTCTCGGAAGGCTGGGTGAAGCTGGTCGCCGGCAAGGCGCTGGATCGTCAGGGCAACCCCATGACCATCCGGCTGAAAGGAACGGTCGAGCCGTTCTTCCAGGAAGAGGAACAGGCCTGAGGCCAGGGCGTTGTCCTCGGCGAAGCTTGATTTTTCGCCGGGTTTGAGGTCTTAGAGGCCCGCCCTCCAAGGCCCTCCCCCAAGGATTCATGAACGCTAAAGTCCAGCCCGGCTTCGCCGACCGCCTCACCACCCAGGCCGAAGCCAAGAAAGCCCTCCTCGCCAAGTTCAAGCCCAAGGCTGCGGTGACCGCGCCTGAAGGCGCGCTCACCCGTGAGCAGGTAAAGGCCCAGGAGCGCGAGGCCGCGCGCAAGGCGCGCGCGGAGGCCAAGGCCGCCGCCGAGGAACTGCGCCGCCAGCAGCAGATGTCCCGCGCCGCCAGCGCCCTGGCCGACGCCCAGGCCCAGCTGGAAGCCAAGCGCGCCGAGCGCAAGGACCGCAAGTCCGCCGCCAAGGAAGAAGCGCGCCTGCGCAAGCAGCTCCGCCGGGTCTAACGGCGCGACCGCTCGAACAGGGTGATCTCCGCCCCGTGGTACCGGGTGCGGACATATTCCGAGTATCCGAGCTTCTGCGCCAGGCGAACTGACGGCGTGTTCGCCGGCTCGATCATGCAGACGGTCCGGTTGACGCCATTGGCGTCGGCCCAGGAAAGCACGGCAGTCATGGCTTCGGAGGCATAGCCCTTGCCCTGCGCCCATGGCGCTAGGCTCCACCCGGCCTCCGGCGTGTCGCCGAACGACGGATCCAGATCGCGCGCGCCATGAAGCAGGCCCGCCTCACCGACATAGCGGCCCTGGAGGTCGCGGACGCACCAGAAGCCGTAGCCGAGCAGCGCCCAGAAGCCGCCGTAGCGCATCAGCCGCGCCCAGGTCTCCTCGGCGGTTGACGGCCGCCCGCCGATGAAGCGGACGATATCCGGATGCGACCACATGGCGACCATATCGCTGTAGTCGTCGCGGCTGTGGCCTCTGAGGACCAGACGATCGGTGCGCAGTTCGGGAGCAGCGGCGTGGCGAGTCATGCGGCCGAGCTTGCCGCCGGATACGCCGTCTGGCGAGGGCCATGGAAAACGGCCGCCGGATGGCTCCGGCGGCCGCTTGCCGTCTATGCGTCAGCCGATCAGCCGAGCGG
>CBIHLR010000078.1:0-10920 GCA_966210875.1 uncultured Brevundimonas sp.
GGGGGGCTCGGGCGCCACCGGAGGCGGGGTTTCGTGCCGCGTGGGGGCCGGAGCCTCGCGACGCAGCGGCGGGGGGGCTTCCCCGGAGACCACCCCCATGAGGCGCACGGCCTCGGACAGCATGTCGTAGTTGCGCCGGACGCGCTCCTGGAAGGCGGCGTCGACGGCCTGGGTTTCCTCCGCCGCCTTGCGGGTCGCGGCGGAAAGGGCCTCGAGGCTCTGCTCGACGGCCCCACGGATCTCGTCGATGCGGGCCTTGGCCTCCTCGGGGAGTCGCGCGGCGCGGCCGTCTATCTCGCCGAGTGCGCCTTCGACCTCGGCCAGGGCGGCGCGAGCTTCGGCGAGATTGGCTTCGAGCCGCTCGGCGATGCGTTGGGCGGCGGCTTCGCCCATGGCGGCGGTCTCGTCGACGATGCGTCGAGCAGCGGCCAGCCGCTGGTCGGCTGTCGTGTCGGCGGCCTGACCGGCCTCGAACACGGCTTCCGACAGGCGTTCCACCCGCTCGCGGGACTCGACGACCGCGGCGTCCGCGGCCTCCCGGGCCTGGGCCAGCGTATTCGAGATGACGGCCAGCGAGCGTTCAGTTTCCTGCATGGCCTCCTGCCGAGCCTGGGCGGCCAGGTCCTCGAAACGGTCGAGCGCCTCCCGGGTGCGGGCGTCGAAGGTCTTGGCCTCGCTCTGCGCCAGTTCGCCGAGGGCGCGAACCTGATCGGCGGCCGCCTCGACGAGCTGCTGCAGCGCCTGCGCGCCCTGGGTCGCGCCTTCCCCAAGCTCCGCGCCGGCGACGCGGGTGTGGGCGAGGACCTCGGTGAGCTGTGCGCGCTGGGTCTCGACCTGGGCCGAGAAGTCCTCCTGATCGCGTCGCAGGCCGAACGCCGCCTGGACCAGCGCGGCGCGCTGTTCGGAAAGCCCCTCCTCGACGGAGCGGATCTGGTCCGCCACCCCCGAACCGGCCGTTTCGAGCCGCACGGTCTGACGCGCGAGGTCGTCAGCGGCGGTGCGGGCGGCGTCCTGGGCTTCGCCGGCGGCGGTGGCCAGGTCGGCGGCGCGGGCGGCCAGCGCGGCCTCGGCTTCGCGAAGCTGGGTCTGGGCGAGGTCGGAGGCGTCGGCCACCATCCGCGCCTGACGTTCGATCGTCTCGACCACCTCGCTGGTCTGGCCTTCGAGGCGCTTGCCCAGTTCGGTCATGTCGACCCGTTCCTTGGACAGCTGGTCGGCCAGGCGACGTGCGGTGCGCTGGGCAAGGTCGGCCGCGTCGTTGAGGCGTTTGGTCTCCTCCTCCATCGCGGCGCGAAGGGCGCTGATCTCGTTCCGCGCGCGTTCGGCGGCGGCGGAGGACTCGTCGATGTCGGAGCGCAGGCCGATCAGGACCTGACCGGATTCCCGCACGGCCACGCCCGTCGGCAGGACCAGGGCGTCGACCATGTCGCGGGCGCGGCGGGCCTCACCGGCGAGGGCGGCGGCCTGGCGCATCAGATGGGCCACGACCAGCACCAGGCCGGCGGGCGCAAGGGCGATGAGGGACAACAGGGCGATCGAGACGGGTTCAAGTTCCAGCCGCCCCCCGCCCACCTCATAGGCCGCATACGAGGCCACGCCGCCGATCCACAGCAGGGCGGCGGCGATCGCTAGCGGATAGGCGGCCTTGGCGCCGCCGTCCGGCCGGACCGTGACGGAATGCATCGGCAGGCTGCTCGCCGACGGCGCGGGCGCAGTCTCGGGTTCCGGCACCGTGTCCGGCAGGGACCCCGTGTCGGCCGTCGCGGGCTCGACCTGAGCCGTGCCCGGTTCAGGGTCCTTGAGGTCCAACGGCGGGCGCGAGCGAGTCTTCATCGGTCGGTCTCTGGGGACGTCGGGCGCGCGCGAAGGCTCGCCCCTGCCGAGCGTCCGCGCGAAGTCCTTAGCCTAACGGGTGGAGACGCCGGGGCAAAGCCCGGCGAACCTCAGCAGTCCTGATTCGCGCGGAGCGCCGCTTCCGCGGGCGTCGGACGATCAGGGCAATCGTCGCTCACCCGGTGGATTTCGCGGGGCTCAGGAGCTCGACGCTCGAGGTCAACGCCCAGGTTGGCGAGCGCGGCGGTGGCGAACAGCGCGACGAGGCCGGCGATGAATTCGATGAACGCCTGCACGACCGCCTCCCCACGGCTGGAGCTGAGCCGTTCTTATGCTCTGGAACCCGTATACACGCAACGTCGTTCGGCATGAATATTCGTTCATGTGGCCGTCGCAATGCTACCCTAGGGCAAGCGGGCTTGAGGGGTGCGTCTTGCTGCTGCAACCGGGTCTGACGTGCTGGCGAACGGCCAAGGCTGATCGCGTGGCCCTGCTGGTCGAAAACGCCAGCTATTTCGCGGCCTTGAAAGAGGCGCTCGGTAAGGCTGAACGTTCGATCCAGCTCTTGGGATGGCAGTTCGATCCCCGCACCCGGCTCGATCCGCTGTCGGACGAGGAGAGCGGCCCGGAAGGCGAGGTCGGGCATCTGCTGCGCCGGATGGTTCGAGAGCGGCCCGAGCTGGATGTGCGGCTGCTCATCTGGAAGTCGCCGTTGCCGATCGCGATTTCCCAGGGACTCTATCCGCAGAAGGCGCTGCGCTGGTTCCGGCGGCGCACGGTGGACCTGCATCTGGACCCGCCCTGGGCCATCGGATCGTGCCACCACCAGAAGGTCATGGTCATCGATGAAAGGCTCGCCTTCTGCGGCGGCGGGGACATCTCCATCGATCGCTGGGACAGCGCCGACCACCTTGACGACGACGTGCGCCGATGCACGCCGTCGGGCGTCATCTGCCAGCCGCGCCACGAAGTGATGATGATGGTTGACGGCGAGGCCGCGGTGGCGCTTGGCGACCTCTTCCGCGAGCGCTGGAGGCGCGCGACCGGCGAACGGCTCAAGTCCGAGGGCGGCGCTGGCGACCCTTGGCCCGGGTCGGTCGCGCCGGACATGACCGACGTGGACATGGGCGTCTGCCGGACCGAACCGTCCATCCGCCGCCGGGCCGCCGTCCGAGAGAATGAGGCCTTGCATCTGGAATGCATTGGTCAGGCCAAGCGGCTGATCTATCTTGAGAACCAGTACTTCACCTCGCCCCTGATCGCCGCCGCCATCGCCCAGCGTCTGGAAGAACCGGATGGGCCGGAGGTGGTCATCGTCTCCACCGGCAAGAGCCCCAGCTGGTTCGACCAGGCGACCATGGACGGCGCGCGCGCGGCCATCCTGCGCACGTTGCGCAAGGCCGACATCCATGGCCGCCTGAGCGCCTGGCGCCCCCAGACGGCCAAGGGGCAGAACATCATTGTCCACTCCAAGGTCAGCATCATCGACGACAGGCTGCTGCGTGTCGGGTCGGCCAATCTGAACAATCGTTCGTGCGGCTTCGACACGGAGTGCGACGTGGCCGTGGAGCGCGAGGCCGAGGACGATTTCATCCGCTCGTTCCGACGCCGACTTATCTCGCATTTCCTAGGCGTTGACGAGGAAACCTACGGCAACGTGGAAGCGGTGAGCCGCACGGTCGGCCAGGCGATCGCGGATCTCAACACCGGCCGGATGGCGAGGCTGACGGACGATGATCCGGGCTGGTGGGGCCGCTTCATCGCGGACTACCAGCTGGGCGATCCTGCCGGCCGGTCGGACGCCTGGCGGCCCTGGCGGCGCAAGCGCCTGTCAGATCTGCTGGAGCATGAGGTTCAGGCGGCCATCGCGGACGCGGCCTCGACCTCGAAATCGATCACCAGCGGCAGGTGATCCGAAGCCATCCGCGACAGCGGATGATAGGGCGCATGGACCCGGCTGACCCGGATCTCCTCGCTGATGAAGCAGTGGTCGATGCGGATCGCGGGGAAGGCTGACGGGAAGGTCTTGACCGAACGCTCCAGGCCGCAGTGCCGCTGGGCGTCGCGCATCCGCGAGGTCAGCTGTCGATAGGGGCGCGTCAGGGAGGTGGCGTTGAAGTCGCCGACCAGCAGGGTCGGCCCCTTGCACGCGCCCAGCCAGTCCTTGCCGGCCAGGGCGGCGGCCTGCAGACGCTGTTCGCGGGGCACCAGTCCAAGGTGGGTGTTCAGGATATTGACGGGCTGGTCGTCGATCTCGACCTCGATCCACACGGCGCCTCTCGGCTCCAGGCCGGGAACGCCCTTCACCGTGGGTAGGGGCCCCGCGCGCACGAGCCGTTCCGGCAGCGTCGTCAGGATGGCGTCCCCGTACTGCTCCTCCTCAACGCGCATGGCGCAGTTGAAGTGGAAGGCCATGTTCAGCTCTTCGGCGATGGCGTGCGCCTGGTCGACGCCGTTCGTCCGGGCGCGGCCCACGTCGAGTTCTTGGAGGCAGACGATGTCCGGCTCGCAGTCGGCGATGACGGCCGCGATGCGCGGGACATCGAGACGGCGGTCGACGCCGACGCAGCGGTGAACGTTGTAGGTGAGGATTCTCGCCATGACGCGTCGCGACCCTAACGCCTGAGCCCGCGATTGGTAGCCTAGAGTTGTTCTGGCTCGACGCCCGCGGACCGCGCAGCAGCCGTGTAGGTGTTGGCCAGAAGGCAGGCGA
The DNA here is from genome assembly GCA_966210875.1 of uncultured Brevundimonas sp. Classification (GTDB taxonomy): domain Bacteria; phylum Pseudomonadota; class Alphaproteobacteria; order Caulobacterales; family Caulobacteraceae; genus Brevundimonas. The sequence continues at coordinate 4,547 of CBIHLR010000078.1, forward strand.
TGGTCATCGGACCGACGCCGCCCGGCACCGGAGTAATGGCGCCGGCGATGTCCACGGCCTCATCGAAGGACACGTCGCCGACCACCTTCGTCTTGCCCTGCGCGGCCAGCGCGGGGTCGGGATGCGGAACGCGGTTGATGCCGACGTCGATGACCGTGGCGCCGGGCTTGATCCAGTCGCCCCGGACGAGGCCGGCCCGGCCGACGGCGGCGACGAGTATGTCGGCGCGCCGGCAGACCCCGGGCAGGTCCCGGGTGCGCGAATGGGCGATGGTAACGGTGCAGTCCTGGGCGAGCAGCAGCTGGGCCATCGGCTTGCCCACGATGTTGGACCGGCCGACGACGACGGCTTCCAGCCCGCGCAGATCGCCGAGCGTCTCCTTGAGCAGCATCAGGCACCCCAGCGGGGTGCAGGGAACCATGGCGGCAAGGCCCGCGCCGAGCCGGCCCACATTCACCACGTGAAAACCGTCCACGTCCTTGTCCGGGTCGATCGCGGCCAGCACGGCGTTCGCGTCCAGATGATCCGGCAGCGGCAGCTGAACGAGGATGCCGTGCACGGCCGGGTCGCCGTTCAACTCGCGGATCAGCGCGTCGAGCTCGGACTGCGGCGTGTCTTCGGGCAGGGCATGGGTCACCGAGTGGAAACCCGCTTCCTCGGCCCTCAGCCCCTTGTTGCGGACATACAGGCGGCTGGCGGGATCATCGCCGACGATGACGACCGCCAGACCAGGGCGAACGCCCGACGCGCCGACCAGCCGGGCCGAGGCGTCGGTGACCCGGGAGACCAGAGCCGCGGCCGCCGCCTTGCCGTCGATAAGCCGCGCCCGGCCCATGCGTCCTCGCAGGTGAAATCAGGATTCGTGGGAACCTGTGCGGTTTACATCCGAGGACGGCGCGCGTCTATCATGCGACACCGTTCGGGGAGGCTCCATTGTCACGTCACCATCTGCTCACAGGCTCTGCGCTGGTCCTTCTGCTTGGCGGCTGCGCCGCCGCGACCACGACCTCGAACGGCTACGATTTCCCGACTCCGCCGGTGATCATGCCGGCTGATCCGCTCCCGTCCCCGGCCCAGCTTGCGCCGGCCATGCCGGCCGCTATCGGCGATACGGTCAGCGGCGAACTTGTCGAGGGAGACAGCCGCAGTGACGAAGACGGCCTGTTCGACCGCTACGTCCTCAACCTGGCCGCTGGGACGCGGGTCGAAGCGGTCATGCGCTCGGACGCCTTCGACACCTATCTGATCGTCGGCCGCGACGGACCTGACGGCTTCCAGGAGATCGCGCGCGACGACGACGGTCTCGGCGAGGGCCTGAATTCGCGCCTGCGTTTCAATGCGACCGAGCCGGGTCTGTACGAGGTGCGTGCGCGCGGCTTCGCCGGTGGCGGGAACGGCGCCTACACCCTCAGCTTCGCGGACCGCGGACCGGCGCCGTACGTGCCTCCCCCCGGCAGCATCGCTCCGGGCGCGGAAGTGCAGGGAGTCCTGGCTGACGAGGACGCCCAGACCGAGGACGACGACGTTTCGCGCTACGACGCCTACCGCTTCTCCGCTCAGGAAGGTCAACGGTTTGAGATCATCGCCCGTTCGGACGCCTTCGACACCGTTGTCGAAGTCGGCCGCGAGGACGGATACGGCGGCTGGGAGCAGCTCTTCTACGATGACGACGGGCTCGGCGAAGGCCTGAACTCCCGGCTCCGTTTCGTGGCGCGCGAGGCCGGCGATTACGTGGTCCGCCTGCGCAGTTTCGGCGGCAGCGGCCGTGGCGACTACCGGCTGGTGCTGAACGACCTGGGCCCCTTGCCGCCGCCGCAGCCGATCCAGATCGGCGGAACGGCTGAAGGCGTCCTGACCGCCGACGCCGCCGAGGACGACTACGGCCAGCGCTACGATGCCTACGCCTTCACGGCGCGCGAGGGCGATCGGCTCGAAGCCGTCGTGCGCTCTCAGGCCTTCGACACGGTGCTGGAGGTGGGCCAGGACGATCCGTCCGGCTGGACGCAGCTGGCCTATGACGATGATGGGCTGGGCGAAGGCACCGACTCGCGCGCCCGCTGGGTGGCCCAGGCGGATGGCGAGTACCAGCTGCGGGTCCGGTCCTACGCGGGCGACGCCGTGGGCGCGTACACCGTCTCGCTGGCTGACCGCGGGCCGCTTCCGCCGCCGCCGCCGCCGGGCGCCATCGCGGTCGGAGCGGAGGTCGATGGTCAGCTGGCCGACGGCGACGGCATGACGGCCGAGGAGTACGTCTATGACGACTATCGCCTGCAGGCCCGGCGCGGCCAGCGGCTGTCCATCACGCTGAGATCGGAGGAGATCGACACGCTCGTGCGCGTCGGCCGGCTGCTCTCCGACGGGTCGTTCGAGGAAATCGCCTATGACGACGACGGCGCCGGCAACCTCGACTCGCGGCTGATCTTCACGCCCGAGGCGAACGGCGCCTATGTGGTGCGCGCCACCTCCTTCAGCCCCAACACGACGGGCGCCTATCGCCTGACGGTGCGCGATCTTGGCCAGCCGCCGCGTCCGCGCCGGCTGCGGCTGGGCCAGAGCCTGGAAGGCGCTCTGACCGAGCAGGACGGGATGAGCGAGGCCGAGACCCGGTACGACGCCTATTCCTTCCGCCTCGAGGAGGGTGAGCGGGCCCAGTTCATCGCGCGGTCCGATGACTTCGACACCCTGCTGGTCGTCGCCCAACCGATGGACGACGGCACACCCGAGCTGATCGCCTACGACGACGACGGGCTGGGTGAGGGGACCAACTCCCGGTTGATCTTCACGGCGCCCGAAACCGGGACCTATGAGTTGTGGGTGTCGCCCTATGACGAAACCGGGCTCGGCGACTACTCCCTCGAGACGGCGAACATCGGGCCCACGCCCGAGCCGACGCGGATGGACTTCGGCCAGACGATCGTCGGGGAGCTGACGGCGACGGACGGCGTCACCGCGGAAGGTCCGAGCTATGACGCCTACGCGTTTACCGGTCAGCGCGGCCAGCGCATCCGGGTCGAGATGCGCTCGGGGGACTTCGACACCTTCCTGCTGCTCGGCCACTATGGCCCCGGCGGCCTTACGGCCATCGCCGAGGATGACGACGGCCTGGGCGAAGGCACGGATTCCCGCATCACCTTCACCCTTCCGGAAGATGGCGAGTACGAGTTCTGGGCCACCAGCTACGCCGTGGCCGAAGGGGGCGCCTATGAAGTGCGCCTGATCGACATGGGCCCCGCGCCCGCGCCCGGCAGCGTCGTGGTCGGCTCGACCGTTCGCGGCGAGCTTGGCGGCGAGGACGCCCAGGACGAGTACGGGTCGTACTTCGACGCCTACCGGTTCACGGCGGCGGAAGGCGAGCGGATCCGGATCACCCTGACGTCCAACGCCTTCGACTCGTTCCTGTATCTGGGGCGGATGACCGACGGCATGTTCGAGGGCGAATGGAGCGACGATGACGGCCTGTCGGACCTGAACTCGCTTCTTGAGTTCACGGCGCCGGAGGCGGGCGAATATGTCATTCGCGTCCGTAGCTACGGCCCGGGCGAGACGGGAGAGTACGTCCTGACACTGGAGCCGTCGTCGGCGGGCTAGAGCCCGGGCGACGCCTGGAGGAAGCGGCCGGCGCGGATCAGTCCTGCCGCGGCCTCCAGATCCGGTGCGAAGTAGCGGTCGGCGCCGTAGGGCGCGACCACGCTGCGGATCGCCTCGACGGCGGTCTCAAGCGTGTCGGACGAACGCAGCGGGCGGTGGAACTCCACCCCCTGGGCGGCGGCCAGCAGTTCGGTGCCCACGACCACGTCGGCGTTGTCGGCCATGTCGAGCAGCCGGCGGGCGCCGTGAGCGGCCATGGAGACGTGATCCTCCTGATTGGCGGAGGTCGGCACCGTGTCGACGCTGGCGGGATGGGCCAGCATGCGATTCTCGGCGACCAGGGCGGCGGCCGTGACCTGGGCGATCATGAAGCCGGAGTTCAGACCGGACTCCTTGACCAGAAAGGCGGGCAGGCCGCTCATCTTGGGATCGACCAGGATGGAGGTCCGGCGCTCGGAAATGTTGCCGATCTCGCAGAGCGCCATGGCGATCTGGTCGGCGGCGAAGGCGACCGGCTCGGCGTGGAAGTTACCGCCCGACAGGACGTCGCCTTCCGCGGCGAAGATGAGCGGATTGTCGGTGACGGCGTTGGCCTCGATGACCAGCGTCCGGGCGGCCATGCGGAGCTGATCCAGCACCGCGCCCATGACCTGAGGCTGGCAGCGCAGGGAGTAGGGGTCCTGCACCTTGTCGCAGCCGTCGCGGTGACTTTCGCGAATGCCGCTGCCGCCCAGCAGGTCCTTGAGCGCGGCGGCCACGTCGATCTGGCCCTGATGTCCACGCAGGGCGTGAATGCGCGGATCGAACGGGGCGTCCGAGCCCTTGAGCGCATCGACCGACAGGGCGCCGGCCGTCAGGGCGGCGGCGAAGACCTGTTCGGCCCGGGTGAGGCCGGCGATGGCTGTGGCGGTCGAGAACTGAGTGCCGTTCAGCAGGGCGAGGCCTTCCTTGGGGCCCAGCTCCATGGCCGACAGGCCGGCGCGAGACAGAGCCTCGGCGGCCTCAAGCGTCTCACCCCTGTGGTGTGCGCGGCCGACGCCGAGCAGCAGGCAGCTCATGTGGGCCAGCGGCGCCAGATCGCCCGAAGCGCCGACGGAGCCCTTGGACGGGATGACCGGCAGGACGTCGGCGTTCACCAGCGCGATCAAGGCTTCCAGCGTCTGGCGACGCACGCCCGAGGCTCCCTTGGACAGCGACGCGATCTTCAGCACCAGCATCAGGCGCACGATCGGGTCCGGCAGGTCGGCGCCGACGCCGCAGGCGTGGCTGAGCACCAGGTTGCGCTGGAGCGCCTCCAGGTCCTCGGCTGCGATGCGGGTGTCGGCCAGCAGGCCGAAGCCGGTGTTCACGCCATAGACGGTGCGGCCGGTCGTCAGGATGTCCGCGATGGCCTGTGCGCCCGCCTCCACGGCGGTCCAGGCGCTGTCGGTCAGCTCGACCGTAACGGGGCCGGACAGGGCCTGGCGGAACTGGGCGAGGCCGAGCGGCTCGGCGCCGATGACGATCCGGTTCATCAGCGGGTCTCCAGCGACGGCAGGTCCAGGCCCTGTTCGCGGGCGCAGTCGCGGGCGATCGCGTAGCCCGCGTCGGCGTGGCGCATGACGCCGGTGGCCGGGTCGTTCCAAAGGACACGCTCGAGGCGTTTGGCCGCCTCCGGCGTGCCGTCGGCGACGATGACGACCCCGGAGTGCTGGGAATAGCCCATGCCGACTCCGCCGCCGTGGTGCAGCGACACCCAGGAGGCGCCACCGGCGGTGTTCAGCAGGGCGTTCAGCAGTGGCCAGTCGGAGACGGCGTCCGAGCCGTCCATCATGGCCTCGGTCTCACGGTTCGGGCTGGCCACCGAGCCGCTGTCCAGGTGGTCGCGGCCGATCACGATGGGCCCGGACAGTTCACCCGACGCGACCATCTCGTTGAACATCAGGCCGGCGCGGTGGCGGTCGCCCAGGCCGATCCAGCAGATCCGGGCCGGAAGGCCCTGGAAGGCGATGCGCTCGCCGGCCATGTCCAGCCACCGGTGCAGGCTGGCGTTGTCCGGGAACAGCCGTTTCATGGCCGCATCGGTCTTGCGGATGTCATCCGGATCGCCGGTCAGGGCCGCCCAGCGGAACGGACCGATCCCGCGGCAGAACAGCGGACGGATGTAGGCCGGGACGAATCCCGGGAAGTCGAAGGCGTCGCTCACGCCCTCGTCGAAGGCGACCTGACGGATGTTGTTGCCGTAATCGGTGACGGGGATGCCCATCTTCTGAAAGTCGAGCATGGCCTGGACGTGGACGGCCATCGACTTGCGCGCGGCGGCCTCGACGGCGGCCGGGTCGGAAACGCGCCTGTCCTCCCACTCCTGCACCGTCCAGCCGGACGGGAGATAGCCGTTGACCGGATCATGGGCCGAGGTCTGGTCGGTGACGAGATCGGGTCGGACACCGCGCCGGACCATCTCGGGCAGGAGGTCGGCGGCGTTGCCGAGCAGTCCGATGGAGGTGGGGTTGCTCTCATCGAAGGATTTCTGGAGCAGCGCCAGCGCTTCATCCAGGGTCTCGGCCATGACGTCGAGGTAGCGGGTGCGCAGGCGGAACTCGATGCGGCTGCGCTGGCACTCGATGGTGATGCTGGAGGCGCCCGCCATCGCGGCGGCGAGCGGCTGGGCCCCGCCCATGCCGCCGAGGCCCGCTGTCAGGATCCACTTGCCCGACCAGTCGCCGCCGTAGTGCTGGCGGCCGGCCTCGGCGAAGGTCTCGTAGGTGCCCTGAACGATGCCCTGGGTGCCGATGTAGATCCACGAG
>CBIHLR010000079.1:0-10919 GCA_966210875.1 uncultured Brevundimonas sp.
CACCGACAGGTTTCTCACCGCGAGAGACGTCATGTCCGCCAGCTCCGGGCGGCGCTCGGTCTCATCAAGAGCACGGGCGGCGAGTCGCTGCTGGACGGCGCGCCCGTCGGACGCCTGACCCCAACCGAGCGGGCCGCGCGGGTCGGTTATCTGCCGCAGGAGCGGCGGCTGGCCTGGGGGCTGCCGGCGCTGGACGTGGCCGCGCTGGGCGCGCCGCTGGCGCCGCCCCTGGCCGCACGCGAGCGGGCGCTCAAGGCTCTCGGGCTGTTCGAGGTCGCCGGACTGGCCGACCGGTCCGTGTTCGATCTGTCCGGCGGCGAGCGGGCGAGGGTGCTGCTGGCCCGCCTGTTCGCCACCCAGGCGCCGCTTCTGGTGGCGGACGAACCCGTGGCCGGTCTGGACCCCGACGCCCAGCTGCTCTGCCTGGAGCGACTGACGGCCCACGCTCGGTCAGGAGGCTCCGTCCTGCTCACCCTGCACGATCTGGGACTGGCGTCGCGCTACGCCGACCGGGTCGTGGTGCTTCACAGGGGGCGGGTCGTCGCAGACGGTCCGCCGGGCAAGGCCTTCACCCAGAAGCTTCTGCGCGAGGTCTTCGGCCTTAGGGCGCGGTGGGTGGTGGCCGCCGACGGCGACCGCCTGCCCCACCTTACCCGGGCCTAGTAGGCGGTTCCGCGGGCCAGTTCCTGGCTGATGCTGATCTGCGCCTCGCCGCCATTAAGTCGAGCGCGATAAACCTGCATGTTTTCCATCACTCGCATCATGTAGTTGCGAGTTTCAGTGAAGGGCGCGCACTCGATGAAGTCGATGGGGTCCACGCCTGCGCCGCGCGGGTCGCCGCAGTAGGGGATCCATTGCGGCGGACGAGCCGGGCCGGCGTTGTAGCCGATCGTCGTCAGCAGGTAGGACCCGCCGAAGTCGCTCAGCAGCTCGCCCAGGTGGAAGGTCCCGAGCTGGACGTTGTAGTCGGGGTCATACAGCGCCTCGGCTCCCCGCCAGGTCACGCCCAGGCGACGCGCGGCGCCGCTGGCGGTCGACGGCAGCATCTGCATCATTCCGCGAGCGTCGGCGCTGGACCGGACGCGCGGGTCAAAGGCGCTCTCCTGGCGGATGATGGCGTGGACGAAGGCCGGGTCGGGACGCCCGGGTACGTCCGGCACGGTGGTGATGGGATAGCCGCGCTCCGCCAGCGGGAACCCGCGCTGCGCCGCCGTCCGCGCCACGTGCATCGATAGATCCTGCAGGCCGTATTCGCGCGAGAGGTCGACGAGCAGCGCATAGTCCTCTGCGTTGGTCAGGCTGTCGTCGAGGTGCATGACGAAGACGCGCACGAGGCTCTCTTCACCGGCGGACATCAGGCGGCGGATGGCCTGGACCAGCGGATAGCCCTCGAAACGCGCCCGGTCCGCGTCCGTCGGACGGGGCTCGGGCGGCAGGCGCATCGTTCGGTTTCCGGCCCGCTCGGCGGCCAGCTGGCCGTAGAAGGCCCAAGTGTAGCGGCCCCCCTCGGCGTAATAGGCCGACGCTGCGGCGTCGTCGCCCTGGGCCTCGGCGGCGCGGCCCAGCCAGTAGAGGGCGCGGCTCTGGGTGATGGGCGTCGTGCTCATCGTCCGCAGGGCTTCGAAGTGGCGCGCGGCCTGCGCCGGATTGTTCAGCTTGGTGAGCGCGATCCAGCCGGCGAAGAACTCGGCGTCCACACGACGGTCGCCGCCGGGAAAGCCGTGGCCGGCCATGGCGTGATAGGCGCTGGTGTAGTCGCGCGCCTGCAGTGCATCGATGAAGTAGTTGCGCCGCTCCGTCCACAGCAGGTCCTGGCCCTCGGAGTGGGTCGGAGCCGCCGGAAAGCGCGACAGATGCTGGAAGCCCATGCTCTCGGCGCCGCTCAGCCGATAACGGCGGGCCCGCTCGACGGCCAGGCCGGGATCGTTTTCGAGCTGCGCCGGCACGAAGGGCGCCGATGCGCCGTTGCGCAGCGCCATGCGCGCCTCTGCGAGGGCGCGGTACTCTGACGACACCAGCGGCAGCATGGCGCGCGTGGCGGGGCCTTGCGGGCCGTACAGGAGGGTGTCGAGGCGCTTTTCGTGGTCGGCGACGGTGAACCACGACCCGTAGGCCGCCAGCATCCGCTCCTGCAGACCGAGGTCAAAGGACCTATTGCGCCACCAGTCGATAACCAGCGTCTGCGCCTCGGCCGTGCGGCCCGTCGCGCTCAGGGCCTGGGCGAGGGCGAAGGCGCCTGCCGCCGTCTGCGGTTGCCCGCCGGAGAAGAAGTCGATGACCTGCTGCGGAGAGGCGTAGGAGGTTGACAGGGCCTGTTCGGCCGCTTCCTGCCGGCTCTCGGCGCGCGGCCAGCCCTGCAGCTCGCGCGAGGCGGCCTCCAGCTCGCTGAAGCCGAGGTCGGCGCCGACCACGTCGATGAGGGCCCATCGGATGATCTGCCGCTGGACGGCGTCGCCGCTCGACGCATAGGCCTGGGCGAGGTTGGTGTCCCTTGCCCGCGCCGCCGCCAGCCCCTGGGTCAGAACCTCGGGCGAGCCGACCTGCGTCTGGACGACGGCCGACAGGGTCGTGGCCTCGGGATGAGGCGCGGGCTGGAACAGGGCCGCGATCGCCGCGACTGCCGCCTGAAACCAGCTCACCATTCCGTCACTCCGTTCTCTGCCTGCCGATGGTTGCGGCGCACCCTTTGCGCGCCTAGGTTCGCGAACCCCTCAGCGAGAAACCCGTCTGACCATGAACCGCCCCCTTTTCAAGGGCGTGATCACCGCCCTGATCACACCATTTCGTGACGGAAAAGTGGACGAGGCCGCCTTCCGGTTGCTGCTGGAGCGTCAGATCGAGGGCGGGGTGGACGGTGTCGTGCCGGTCGGGACTACCGGAGAGAGCGCCACAGTAAGCGCCGATGAGCACAAGCGGATCGTCGAACTCTGCGTCGAGATCGCCGCCGGCCGCGTGCGGGTGATCGCCGGCGCCGGGGCTTCGGCGACCGACAAGGCGATCGACCTGGTGCGCCACGCCAAGACCGTCGGCGCCGACGGGGCGCTGGTGGTGACACCCTATTACAACCGGCCAAGCCAGGACGGGCTCTACGCCCATTTCGCGGCGATCAACGACGCGGTCCAGTTGCCGGTGCTGCTGTACAACGTGCCGGGACGGACGGGCGTGGACCTCGCCGACGCCACGACCGCGCGGCTGGCCGAGCTGCCCAACATCGTCGGCATCAAGGACGCGACCGGCGACATGGGCCGCGTCAGCCGGATGCGGAACGACTGCCCAGAGGGCTTCGCCCTGATCTCGGGGGATGATCCGAGCTTCCTTGGTTACCTGGCGCACGGCGGGCATGGGGTGATCTCGGTCACCTCGAACGTGGCCCCCGCCGCGATGGCGCACCTCTACGCCGCGGCCGTCGCCGGCGACTGGGAGGCCGCGCGCGCCCAGCAGGACCGGCTCATCGACCTGCACAAGGCGCTGTTCCTCGACAGCTCGCCGTCCCCGACGAAGTACGTGCTGTCGAAGCTGGGTCATTGCGCCGAGGAGCTGCGCCTGCCGCTGATCCCGTGCGCGGACGCCGCGAAGGACCGGATCGACGCCGCGGTGAGCCTGGCCGGCGTTACGGCATGAGTGACGCGCCGGCCCGCAAGCTGATCGCCGAGAACCGGCGCGCGCGCTTCGACTACTTCCTGGAAGAGAGCTTCGAGGCCGGGCTGGCGCTGACCGGCACCGAGGTGAAGTCCCTGCGCGGCGGGCGGGCCAACATCGCCGAGAGCTATGCGGCCGTCGAAGGCCGAGAGCTGATGCTCGTCAACGCCGACATCCCGCCCTACGGCCAGGCCAACCGCTTCAACCACGAGCCGCGCCGGCCGCGGAAGCTGCTGATGCGCCGCCGCCAGATCGACAAGCTGATCGGCGCGGTCCAGCGCGAGGGCCGCACCCTCGTGCCGGTGAAGCTCTATTTCAACGAGAAGGGCCTGGCCAAGCTCGAGGTGGCGCTCGCCAAGGGCAAGAAGGCCCACGACAAGCGCGAGGCCTCAGCCGAGCGCGACTGGCAGCGCGACAAGGCCCGGCTGCTGCGCGAGAAGGGCTAGGTCAGCGGGCAGTGAGACGGCCCTCCGCTATCAGCCTGCGTCTCTGTTCTCTGGCGTATCCGACTACAATATTGACGAACGTCACGGTGAGAAGGACCAACCAAAGGCGCTCTCCGGCCAGGCTGGTCACGTCCCATCCTGACGACGTGTGAATTCCGCGGAGCGTAGAGAGATAGGCTTCAGAATCGGCCATCTCCCACAGGGCGGCCAAGAAAAGCATCGTCCACGTTCCGATGACTATGCAGTAGGCGATCGTCACTAAAGGATGGCCGAGCAGCCGCATCCACCGCAGTGCCGCACTTCCGTGGAGGTGGGGGTCGCTCTTGTGTTGGTCGCGTTCGAGGCTGCCAGTAATGCGGTATAGCCAATCAAACATGGTCAGCCCTCATACAGCCTGATCTGTGAAGCTAGGGCCACTTCACCTCCGGCGGCATGGAGCTGAGGATCGACTCCACGTTGCCGCCGGTCTTCAGGCCGAACAGGGTGCCGCGGTCGTAGAGCAGGTTGAACTCGACGTAGCGGCCGCGGCGGACCAGCTGCTCCTCGCGCTCCTCGGCCGTCCAGGGTTCGGCCATGCGCCCCCGCACGATGCTGGTGTAGCTCTCCAGGAAGGCCAGGCCGACGTCCCGCGTGAAGGCGAAGTCGCGGGCGAAGTCGCCCGAGTCGTGGTGGTCGTAGAAGATGCCGCCGATGCCGCGCGGCTCGTTTCGGTGCGGCAGGAAGAAGTATTCGTCGCACCAGGCCTTGTAGCGGGCGTACCAGCCTTCGCCCGGGTCGTGGGCGTCGCAGACGGTCTTGTAGGCGGCGTGGAAGGCGAGGGCGTCCGGGTTCTCCTGGTTGCGCTGGACGTCGAGCACGGGGGTCAGGTCGCCGCCGCCGCCGAACCAGGACTTCGTCGTCGAGATCAGCCGCGTATTCATGTGCGCGGCCGGAACGCGCGGGCTGCGCGGATGGATGATGACGCTGACGCCGGTGGCGAAGAAGCGCGGATCCTCATCCGCCCCCGGCACCGACTTGGCGAACTCGGGCGTGAAGGTCCCGTGCACGGTCGAGACGTGGACGCCGGCCTTCTCAAAGAGGCGGCCGTGCAGCATCGAGGCGACACCGCCGCCACCTTCGGGGCGGGTCCAGGGCTTTCGCTCGAAGCGGCCCGGCTCTCCTGGAAAGAGGTCGGCGGGCGCCTCGGCCTCCAGCGCCTCCAGAGACTCGCACAGGCGATCGCGGAAGGTCTCGAACCAGGCGCGGGCGATTTCCTGGCGTTCGGCGAGGTCGAGGTCGAGGGAAGGGGCGGCGGTCATGGGCGGCTTCAATCACAGGCGGGCCGGGGCGTCACGTCCGGAACGTTGCGTACGAGCTGTCGCGACGCGCGGCATGCCCGCCAAAACACGGTCCAAACCGTCCGAACCGTCCAGACCGCCCGGATACAAGCGGGCAGGGGACCGTCCCAGTCGCCATGTTAGGACCTCGGCGGGGGAGGGGGACGGGCGATGCCCTCAAAGCCCTTTCTCGTTGCGCGGCCGGGCGGCTAGGGTGCTTCGAAACGGGAGTTCCTCATGCACCGCCTGCTGATGCTCGGGGCCGCGCTGGCCTGCCTTTCCACGCCCGCCCTGGCCCAGGACGAACAGCCCGACCGCCGCACGCCGGAGGAGCAGAGGGTGCGCGCCGTGCTGGCCGCCACGCCCATGATCGACGGCCACAACGACCTGCCCTGGCAGGTGCGCGAGCGCTGGGCCGGCGACGCGACGCAGCTCGATCTGACGGCGGACCTGTCGCGGCTGGAGCCGCCGATGCACACGGACATCGCGCGTCTGCGGGCGGGCGGCGTCGGCGGCCAGTTCTGGTCGGTCTACGTCCCGGCGCAGCTGTCAGGCGGCGAGGCCACCGTCGCGGTGATGCAGCAGATCGACCTGGTGCGCGAGCTGGCGCGCCGGCACCCGGACGTCTTCGAACTCGCTTTCACCGCCGCCGACGTCGAGCGCATCCACGGGGAAGGGCGGATCGCCTCGCTGATCGGCATGGAGGGCGGCAACGGCATCGCCGAATCGCTGCCGGTCCTGCGGACGCTGTTCGAGGCGGGGGTCCGCTACATGACCCTGACCCATTCGCAGAACCTGCCCTGGGCGGACTCCGCGACGGACGAGGCCGAGCACGACGGGCTGACGCCCTTCGGTGTGGCGGTGGTGCGCGAGATGAACCGGCTGGGCATGCTGGTCGACCTCAGCCACGTGTCGGAGGCCGCGATGAACGACGCGCTCGATGCGACGCGCGCTCCGGTCATCTTCTCGCATTCCTCGGCACGAGCGGTCGCGGACCACCCCAGGAACGTGCCGGACGCGGTGCTGCGCCGCCTGCCGGACAACGGCGGGGTTGTGATGGTCACCTTCGTGCCGGGCTTCGTCTCGCCGGAGCTTCGGGCCTGGAGTCTGGCGAGGACCGCGCAGCGGGAGCGGCTCGCAGCTCTGGCCCCCGGCGACACGGTGGCCGTCGACGCCGGCGTCGCCGCCTGGACGGCGGCAAATCCCGCGCCGCGCGCGACCCTGTCCCAGGTGGCGGACCACATCGAGCACGTCCGTGACGTGGCGGGAATCGATCACGTCGGGCTGGGCGGCGACTTCGACGGGATCGAAGACACGGTCGATGGACTGAATGGGGTGGAGGACTATCCGGACCTGCTGACCGAACTGGCCCGGCGCGGCTGGAGCGATGACGACCTCGCCAAGCTGGCGGGCGGAAATGTCTTGCGCGTCATGCGTCAGGTCGAGGCCGTGGCGCGCGAACTGGCGGCCGAGCCGACCCCCTACGGGACCCTCGAACAGCTCGATGGAGCGGTCGCAAGCTGAGGAAGCACCGGTTTCCGTCACTGACCGGTTGAAAAAGCCCCGGCCCCGCTCTAATCCCGGCGCACGCACGGCCGGGGGGACCAGGCCGGGCGACAATCTGTTTGCGGCGGAGAGGCTGTCTTCGCCGTCCATGACAAAGGTGAGCCCAGTGACCGATCAGGTCGTTCATGGCGACGGCGCCGACCACGGCGGAGGCGATCCGAATCGCCGTGACTTCATCCACATCGCCGCGGGCGCCGCGGCCGTGGGCGCGGGGGTCTCGGTCCTCTGGCCGCTGATCAACCAGATGAACCCGGCCGCCGACACCGTCGCGCTGGCCTCCATCGAGTTCGACCTGACCAAGGTCGCCGAGGGCCAACAGGTCGTCGTGCGCTGGCAGGGCAAGCCGGTGTTCGTGCGCTATCGCACGCCGGCCGAGATCGAGGCGGCCCGCACCACGCCGCTGTCCGAACTGAAGGACCCGCAGACCGACGCCGAGCGCGTCATCGAGGGGCACGAGCAGTATCTGGTGCTGGTCGGCTCGTGTACGCACCTGGGCTGCGTGCCGACGTTCGGCACCGGCGACTACGGCGGCTGGTTCTGCCCCTGCCACGGCTCGCACTACGACACCTCCGGACGAATCCGTAAGGGCCCGGCGCCGCTGAACCTGGCGGTCCCGGAATACGAATACCTGTCCGACACTCGCATCCGGATCGGCTGAGACAACGATGAGCGATCACGAATCGACCTACGTGCCGAAGACCGGCGTGGAAAAGTGGCTGGACGCGCGCCTGCCGATCGTCCGCTTCGGGGCCGACTACATGGCCCTGCCGACGCCGAAGAACCTCAACTACTGGTGGACGTTCGGGGCCATCCTGACGCTGTGCCTGGCGACGCAGATCGTCACCGGCATCGTCCTGGCCATGCACTATGTGCCGAATACCGAAATGGCCTTTGCCTCGGTCGAGCGCATCATGCGCGACGTCCCGGGCGGCTGGCTGATGCGCTACGTGCACGCCAACGGGGCGTCGATGTTCTTCATCGCCGTCTACATCCACATGCTGCGGGGCCTCTACTACGGCTCGTACAAGCAGCCGCGTGAGATGATCTGGATCCTCGGCTGCATCATCTTCTTCCTGCTGATCGCAACCGCCTTCCTGGGTTACGTCCTGCCGTGGGGCCAGATGTCCTACTGGGGCGCCGAGGTGATCACCAACCTGATCGGGGCCATCCCGGTCGTCGGCGAGCCGGTCCTGATCTGGCTGCGCGGCGGCCCGGCGATCGACAACCAGACCCTGAACCGCTTCTTCTCGCTGCACTACCTGCTGCCGTTCGCGATCGCGGGCGTGGTGTTCCTGCACCTGTGGGCGCTGCACCACGCGGGCCAGAACAACCCGGTCGGCATCCTGATCCCCAAGGAGACGCGCTCGCGCGACACGGTGCCGTTCCACCCGTACTATACGGTGAAGGACGGCTTCGCGATCATCCTGTTCCTGATGCTGTTCGCGGTGTTCGTCTTCTTCAACCCCAACGCGCTGGGCCACGCCGACAACTACATCCAGGCCAACCCGCTGGTGACGCCGGCCCACATCGTGCCGGAGTGGTACCTGCTGCCCTTCTACGCGATCCTGCGGGCCATCCCGGACAAGTTCGGCGGCGTGCTGGCCATGTTCGGCGCCATCGGGGTGCTGTTCATCCTGCCCTGGCTGGACACCTCGCGGGTGCGTTCGATGCGCTACCGGCCGACGATGCGGACCCTGTTCGTGATCTTCGTTCTGGTCTGCCTGGGTCTGGGCTGGTGCGGCGCCCAACTGCCTGACGCGCCGGTGATCCCGGGCATCGGCGGCGGCTTCATGCTCTTCGACGGCCAGATCAACAGCTACCTGTGGCTGACCCGCATCCTGACCGCCTACTACTTCATCTTCTTCGTCGTGCTCATGCCTTGGGTCGGCCTGAAGGAGACGCCTTCGCCGATCCCGGCGACCATTTCCGAGCCGGTCTTGCCCGGCGTCGAAGCCGAACAGAAGGGCTGACGCGCGATGTTCTCCACGCTTTCCAAGCGCATCGCGGCCGGGATCGTGGCCGCCGCCGCCCTCGCGGGCGCCGGAGCCGCCCACGCCGAGGGCGAGGCCCTGCATCCGCGCAACGTGAACTTCAGCTTCGAGGGGCCCTTCGGGACGTTCGACCAAGGTCAGCTGCAACGCGGCTACCGGGTCTATGAGCAGGTCTGCGCGGCCTGCCACTCGATGAACCTGATGTCGTACCGGAACCTCGGACAGGAGGGCGGCCCCTTCTTCGACGAGGAGTATCCGGACGAAGCGCGCAATCCGTACGTCGCCACCATCGCCGCGCAGATCGAGGTGGCGGACGTCGACACCGAGACGGGCGAGCCGATCATGCGGCCGGCCACGCCGGCGGACCGGTTCCGCAGCCCGTTCCCCAACGCGACCGCCGCGGCCTTCGCCAACGGCGGAGCGGCGCCGCCGGATCTGTCGGTGATCACCAAGGCCCGCCACGGCGGAGCCGAGTACATCTACTCGCTGCTGACCGGCTATCGCGAGCCCCCGGCCGGCCTGCGGATCGGCGCCGGCCAGTACTACAACGCCTATATGGCGGGCGACCTCACCCCGTTCTGGGACGGTGACGAGCATCACGTGCCGCCGGGCGGATTCATCGCCATGGCGCCGCCCCTGATGGACGGGGCGGTCACCTATGACGACGGCACCCAGCCGACCGTCGACCAGATGGCGCAGGACGTCGCCGCCTTCCTCGCTTGGGCGGGCGACCCGCACCAGGTCGAGCGCAAGAAGACCGGCCTGGTCGTGCTGATCTACCTGCTGGGCTTCGCGCTCCTCACCTGGTTCAGCTACCGCCGGATCTGGCGCAACGTCGCGCACTAGCGCGGGGCGCTGAGAGAAGACCAAGGCGAGGCTTCGGCCTCGCCTTTTTTCTTGGCCGTATCCCAACAGATGCGCACATCGGCCGTGCACCTTGACCGTTGCGGACAAGCACTTTAATATGCAAAGCGAGCAAGGGAGATGGAGACGCCCTCATGCGTTTACGTGCTTTCGCCTGCATCGCCGCACTGGCCCTCAGCGCCCCAAGCTTCGCCGCCGCCCAGGAGATGAACCCCGCCGGCTCGGACGAGCAGCGCCAGGCCGTGGGTGAACTCGCGTTCCTCGACGGCGAATGGCGCGGCGAGGCCACCATCTACAACCGCGACGGAAGCCGAACGACCCTGACGCAGACCGAGCGGGTCGGGCCGTTCCTGGGTGGCTCGATCCGGGTGATCGAGGGGCGCGGCTATGACGCCTCGGGCGACACGGTCTTCAACGCCATGGCGGTGATCTCCTGGGACGAGGCGGAGGACCGCTATCGCTTCCGGTCCTGGGCCAACGGCCGCGACGGCGACTTCACCTTCGAGCGGACGGACACCGGCTTCGTCTGGGAAGTTCCGGCCGGGCCGGGAGCCGTCGTGCGCTACACGGCGACCGTCCAGGACGGCGTATGGCATGAGGCGGGGGCCTATGTCCGCGAGGGCATGGCTCCGATGCCGACCATGGAAATGACGCTGCGTCGCGTCGGGGACAGCGGCTGGCCAGCGGCGGGCGCGGTCGCGCCCCGGTAAACTCAGGCCAGGACGGACAGGGCGGCGCGGGCGGCCGCTTCTCCGGAGCGGAAGGCGCCCCCGCAGGTCTGGATCAGGCCCCCGGCCAGGGCCTCGCCCGCGAAGAAGACCCGATCCGCCACCGGCCGCGCCAGGGCCGCGCGCGCGGCGTACCGGCCTGGGCGGGCGGCGGCGTAGGCCCCTCGCGTCCAGGGATTGGCGCCCCACAGGGTGAAGCCGGTCCGGCCGACCTCGCCGCGCACGTCCGAGCCGAACATCTCCACCAGGCCCTCGACCGCGAAGTCGACCGCCGCCTCGCGGCCGGCGCGCGTCAGGTCCCAGCCGAGGTCGCCGCCGACGAAGCCGATCATCAGGTCGTAGTCGAAGGGGTGGCAGAGGAAATAGAGG
>CBIHLR010000080.1:0-10725 GCA_966210875.1 uncultured Brevundimonas sp.
GAGCCGGCGGCGTGGCGGCGGCGGTCTCAACCGCGGGGGCCGAGGCGCCGAGGTCGCTGACGCCCATACCCGTCAGGGCGGGCTCCGCTGCGACCGGCGCAGCGGCCAGCGGCTCCGCGGCCGGCGTGGTCGGGGTCGGCGCGGTCGCCTCCCCGCCGGAATTCAGAGCGATGAAGCCCACGGCCGCCACCGCGGCCAGGCCCACGGGGGCCGCCATGAGCAACATGCGCGAGCGGGACTTCGGCCGCGCCTGACCGTAGGCGGGCGTGTGGGCCTCGTCCGCTCGCTCCTCGTAGCGGGGCGTCATGACGTCGGAGGGGGCGGCATAGGCTGCCGTCGTCAGGGGCGCGGCCGAGCGCTCAACCCGCGGCTCACGCCGGGTCAGCGGACGGTCGTCCGACAAGGCAGAGCCGTCGAGGTCCGCCTTTGTGGTCAGGGGGGCGTCGAACATGTCGCTGCGGGCCGACCCGTCCAGCTTAGACGTCAGCGGCGCATCCAGAAGGGCGTCGCGGCGGTTGGTGTCCAGGTCCGACTTGCTGGTGAGCGGCGTCTCGAAGATGTCTCCGGCCGGGGCGGACGGAGCCTCGTGCCGTCGCAGCATCTCTTCGCGACGGGCGAACAGGTCCTCATCGCGGGCGGCGACAGGCGACGCTCCGGTTTCGACGACCGGCTCAGCGGCGGGTTCGAAGCTCGCCGGCTCGGCGGGGCGGGCGGTTCCGAAGTCTCGGCCCTTCAGCGGGCGGTCGTTCCAGTTCGAAGTCGGGGCGGGGATCGTCACACGACGCCTCCTCTGTTGATCGGTTGACATAGCCAACGGCGACGCTCGGGGGCGGGTTCCGGTCCTATCAGGGGTCATTTCATGGCCGAATCCGGCCAACGAAAAACGCCCCGGGCAGTACCCGGGGCGTTCTCGGCTGTCGCGGCGCGGCCGATCAGTAGGAGTAGAGCTCCGAGATCGACAGGGTCGCGGCCGCCGGGTTGGAGCCGTAGGTGCCCACCCAGATGTGGTAGGCGCCGGACATCGGCCGGTTCCAGCGGAGGCTGGCGTTCAGCCCCTCCCCGCCGTCATCGTCGCAGTACCAGCTGCCGTCCGGGCCATTGACCACCAGGGTCGTGTCCGAGCTCGAGTTGGTCGAGATGATCAGCGGCAGCGAGCCGGCCGAGTAGTAGAGTTCCACGTCCGGGGCGTTGGTGACGTAGCCCCGGCAGTCGCTGCTGACCGAGTAGGACACGTCGATGTTGCCGCCGGCGGTCAGGTTGATGTTGTACGGATCCGGCGTGAAACCGGCGCGCAGCGAGACTGAGCCGTAGTTCGGCGCGATCTGCCAGTTCTGGGCCGAGGCGGCGCCGGCGGTGACGGCGAGGGCCGCGACGGCGGCCAGGGTGGTGACGACAGCTTTCATGAGTTCCATCCTTTGCGCCCGCCGCTCGGCGGGCTGTCCTGACTGAGCCTGACGCAGCAGGCCCCCCAACTTCGCCGCTAACGCTACCTGGGCGCGGCCTGCCCCCTAGAGAGCCCCACTGGAGTGCGCCCACCTTGACCTGCGTCAAAAGTCGGCGCCGCTGACGGTTCCTGACGTGGTCCTGCGGCGCCGCAGGCGGTTGACCCGCCCGCCCCGCTTCGCCATCAACGACGGTAGGGGATATCAGGACGGCGCCATGAGGCTGATTGCGCGAATCAAGCGCGACATTCGCTATCTGCAGGGCCTTCGGCGCCTCAGCCAGCGCATCAAGCCGATCACGCTCGACAGCCCTGACCTCGCCTGCGACGACTTCGAAGCCGCCGTCGATCAATGGCCCGACCGCGTGGCCGTCATCGACGAAGAACGCCAGGTCACCTACCGCGAGCTGGACATGCTGGCGAACCGCTTCGGCCACTGGGCCAAGGGGCGGAACCTGCGCCGCGGCGACACAGTCGCCATCGTTCTGCCGAACCGGATCGAATACCTGGCCGCCTGGATCGGCTTCACCAAGGTCGGCGTGGCCGCCGCCCTGGTGAACAGCCATCTGACCGGCGCCGGCCTCACCCACAGCCTGGCGATCTCCAGGGCCCACCACGTCATCGCCGACCTGGAGACCTGGCAGCAGGTCGAGACCGCCGCCGCCACCCTCGACAAGTCGGTGATGGTCTGGGTGCTCGGACTTCCCGACAGCCAGGAGGCTAGCGCGCGCCGCAACCTCGACACGGCGGTCAAGAGCGCCAGCGGCGTGCGGCCGGACCGCTCGGTCCGCGCCGGCCTGACCAACAAGGACATCGCACTCTACATCTACACCTCGGGCACCACCGGACTGCCCAAGGCCGCGCGGATCAGCCACAGCCGGGCGCGCCTCTACATGCGCGCCTTCGCCGCCGTGACCAAGACGACGCCCGAGGACCGGCTCTATTGCGTCCTGCCGCTGTACCACTCGACCGGCGGCCTGTGCGGGGTCGGGTCGGCCCTGCTGAACGGCGCGGCCCTGATCGTGCGCAAGAAGTTCTCGGCGACGCAGTTCTGGCCGGACGTCGTGGCCATGGGCGCCACCCGCTTCGTCTACATCGGCGAGCTGTGCCGCTATCTCGTGAACCAGCCCGAGCATCCGATGGAGCGGGATCACAAGCTCCAGCTGGCGTTCGGCAACGGCCTGCGCCCGGAGGTCTGGACTGACTTCCAGAAGCGCTTCGCCATTCCCGAGATTCTTGAGTTCTATGGCTCCACCGAAGGCAACGCCTCGATCTTCAACTTCGACGGCAAGCCCGGCGCCATCGGCCGCATCCCCGGCTATGTGAAGAAGCGTCTGAACCTGCGGCTGGTCCGCTTCGACATGGACGCCGAGGAGCCGATCCGCGGCTCCAACGGCCTGTGCCAGGAATGCCGGCCGGGCGAGATCGGCGAGGCCGTCGGCCTGATCGGCAATGACGCCCGGCACGAGTTCGCCGGCTACGCCGACAAGGCGGCCTCCGAGAAGAAGATCCTGCGCGACGTCTTCGCCAAGGGGGACGCCTGGTTCCGCACCGGCGACCTCATGCGCCAGGACCGCGAGGGCTATTTCTATTTCGTCGACCGCATCGGCGACACCTATCGCTGGAAGGGCGAGAACGTCTCGACAACCGAGGTCGCCGAGCGGCTGTCGGAGGCGCCGGGCGTGGCCGAGGCCATCGTCTACGGCGTCCCGGTGCCCGGCTCGGACGGCAAGGCGGGCATGGCCTGCCTCGTCATCGAAGGGCGATTCAACGCCAAGGACTTCGCGGCCTATGTCGACGCCGAACTGGCGCCCTTCTCCCGTCCGGTGTTCCTGCGCCTGAAGAAAGGCCTGCAGACCACCGGCACCTTCAAGTACCGCAAGGTCGATCTGGTGAAGGAAGGCTTCGATCCGGAACTGGTCACCGACGCCCTCTACGTTCGTGACGCCAAGGGCGCCTATGTCCGGCTCAAGCCCGAGCGCCACGCCGACATCATCGAGGGCCGCGCCAAGCTCTGACGGCGCCGACCCGCGTGACCCGCCGCGTCCTCGGTCTCCACCCGACAACGAACTCGCCGTGATGCGGTCCGAGGAGGACCGCGACAACCGCTGCTCGAAGGTTGTGGCCAGCTCGGCCGCCGACGTGCGGTCCTGAAAAGAAAACCGGCCGGGATTGCTCCCGGCCGGTTTCCCGCCCCTCGCGAACGCGCCAGCCCCGGCGCGCCCGCTTGATGTCGAACGCCTTAGTAGCGCAGGCGCAGGGTGACGCCCCAGGTGCGCGGCGCGCCCAGGAAGGCGTTGTAGGTCTGGGTGTCCGTCGCCGGGTTGTAGGGGATGCTGGCGAAGGCGGTCCCTTGCAGCGGGGCGTTGAACACGACCTGGTAGTACTCCTCGTCCGTGAGGTTCTGACCCCACAGTTCGACGGCCCAACGCTCATCCTCGGCGCCGAGGGTGATGCGGCCGTTGAACAGGGTCATCGCGTCCTGGATGCCGGCGGGCAGCAGGTCGGACTTGGTGTTGTACTCGCTGGTGTACTTGGCCGCGAGGTTGAAGCCGGCCATCAGGCCCGAACCGATCGCCCGTTCGAAGGTCACCGCGCCCGTCGCCGACCATTCGGGGGCGAAGGACATGCGGTTGCCCGGGAGCAGCGACAGCGGACCGAAGCGCGCCGGGTTCGACAGATCGGCGGCCGTGAAGTTTGAGTACTCGGTGTTGGTGTAGGTCACACCGCCCTGGAACGACAGGCCTTCCACCGGGGTGAACCAGATGGCGTCCATGTCGACGCCGACCGAGGTCACTTCCGGGATCGACTCCACCACGAAGGCGGTGCCGAGGAAGGTGTTCAGCTGGAAGTCCGAGAAGGTCTGATGGAAGGCCGTCACGTTGAACAGCATGGAGCCGTCCAGCAGCGTCGACTTCAGGCCCAGCTCGTAGCTGTCGACGGTCTCGGCGGGGAAGAAGGTCGAGGCGTCGGGCGTCACGCCGGTCTGAACGCGATCGAGGTTGTAGCCGGCGCCCTTATAGCCGCGGGCGTACGAGCCGTAGATCATCAGGTCGTCGGTGACGTCGTACGACAGGTTGATCGTGCCGCTGATGGCGTCTTCTTCGTTCTCCTGGTGCGTCGCGCGGTTGTCGAAGGCGAAGTTCGACCAGGGCAGGCAGAGCAGGCCGATGGCCTGCTGGGCCGCCGCCGGACCGAAGGCGCCGGCGATCGCCGCGGCGTTGCCCGCCGCCGCGCCGCAGACCGCGCCGTTGCCGTTGATGTTGTCCTGCAGGGCGTCGAGGGTCTTCTCCTCGTGCGTCCAGCGCAGGCCGAAGGTGAAGTCCAGGCGGTCCGTCAGCGCGAAGGTGTTGTGCGTGAACAGGGCGAAGGTCTCGGTGTCCTGCGAGTAGCGGTCCCGCACGCCCTGGCCCGGGATGAAGGTCGGGCCCGTGGCCGGCACCAGGCCGACGACGCAGCCGCCGATGGCGGCCGGGGTGTTGAACGGAGCGCCGGCGGTCACGCAGCCCACGCGACCCGTGTAGGGGCCGCCCGGAGCGGTCGTGGTCAGCAGCAGCGAGACGTAGTTGGCGTAGTCGGACCCGAACGAATAGCTGTCCTGACGGGCCAGATCTTCGGACGAGTAGTAGGCGCCCACCAGCCAGTCGAGCCGGTCATTGCCGCCGGCCAGACGCAGTTCCTGGCTCAGGGTGTCGAGGCTGAAACCGAAGTCGCCGTTCTGGTCGCGGTACAGTAGGTCCGCGCCGGAGAAGTCGACATCCATGCCGTTGACCGACTCCCACGACCGGACGCCGGTGATCGACGTCAGGGTCGAGCCGCCGAAGGCTTCGAGGTCGATGTCGGCCTGGACCGACAGACCCATGTCCTCGATGTCCTGGCCGGTGTCACGGTTCGAATAGGCCGTGCGCGAATAGGGCAGGAACTGATAGCCCGGGGCCGGGCCGAAGGTCCCGCCGGTCACGGCCGGGCGGACGCCCTGGCCGCCGGTGGCCAGCAGGTTGACCAGGCCGGCGGTCGGGCCCGAGCGGATCTGGGTGGCGACGCAGCAGAACTCCTCGCGGGTCGAGTAGTCAGCGATGGCGCGGATCGAGACGGTGTCGCTCGGCAGGAACAGCAGCTGGCCCCGGATGGTCCAGAAGTCCTGCGTCTGGTCCTCGGTGTTGGTCCGCGGGCCGTCGCCGGTCAGGACGTCGTAGAAGCCGTCCCGTTGGCGGGCGGCGACATAGAGACGGCCCGCCAGGTTGTCGGTGATGCCGCCCGTGACCGAACCGGCAGCGCCCCAGGCGCCGTAGTCGCCGTAGGTCAGCTCGGCTTCCATGCCCGGATTGAAGGACGGGGCCTCGGTGATGATGTTGATGACGCCGGCCGAGGTGTTACGGCCGAACAGGGTGCCTTGCGGGCCCTTCAGCACTTCGATGCGCTGCAGCTCGCCCAGGTCGCCGAAGCCGACGCCGTTGCGGGGACGGTAGATGCCGTCGATGACCACGCCGACCGAGCTTTCCAGGCCGGGGTTGTCACCCACGGTGCCGACGCCGCGGATACGGGCGGTGGTGATGGTCTCGGACGTGGTCGAGGTGACCGTCAGGCCGGGGGTCAGGATCTGGAGGTCCTTGATGTCCCGGACGCCCGCGTCCTCGAGCAGTTCTTCCGACAGGGTCGTGACCACGATCGGCACGTCCTGCAGGCTCTGCTCGCGCTTCTGGGCCGTGACGATGATCTCGTCGACGCGAGTGGGCTCGTCCTGCGCCTGCGCGGCGCCGGCGGCCAGGCCGGACAGCACCGCGGCGGAGGCCGTCAGACGAAGAATTTGAGTGAAGCGCATGTCCTACCCCGAGTGTGGCGGCTGTTCTCCAGACCGCACTTGCGTTTCCAACCTGACCGATCCGCGTTGCGAGTCGCGGATTCTGACCGGAATTGGGTAGTCCGAGTTTTCGCCAATCACAAGCCGCGCAAGGGCTTGGCGTGAGTCGCGCCGCCAAGCTGTGACGCAAAAACGACAGAAATGGGTGACCCTAGGTCAATATTCGTCGAGATTTCGCGGGTCCTGTTCGGGCGCGCCCTGAGCGTTCGCCGCGGGCTGAGTGCGTCCCGCCACGGACAGCAGCAGAACGCCGACCACTGCTGACAGGAACGATCCAAGCAGAACGCCCAGCTTGATCTGAACCTGCTCGGGAGAGTCGACCGCTCCGGGGAAGGCTAGCACGCCGATGAAGAGGCTCATGGTGAAACCGATCCCGCAGAGCATCGAGACGCCGTAGAGCTGGGCCCAGGTCGCGTCGGTCGGGCGCTTGCCGATCTTCAGCGCCGAGGCCAGCCAGGCGAACCCGAAGACGCCGAGCTGCTTGCCGACAAACAGGCCCGCGGCGATGCCGAGCATGAGCGGCGTAAGCGCCGCCTCGATAGAGAGCCCGGCGAACGACACGCCGGACTTGGCGAAGGCGAACAGCGGCAGGACGAGATAGGCCACGTAGGGGTGGAGGTCGTGCATGGCCTCCTTGAGGGGGCTCTGGCTGTCCTCGCGGCGCGGGGTGATGGGCACGATGGCGGCGAAGGCCACGGCCGCCAGCGATGTGGACAGGCTGGACAGGACGGTCAGATACCAGACCAGGGCGAAGCCCAGCACCCAGAAGGGCGCGGGCACCCTCTGCCAGCGGGCCAGCAGACCGCCCAGCGCCAGCAGTCCGACCGCCGCGACCGCCGGCTGCCAGGACATCCCCTCGCTGAACAGGGCCGCGATCAGCACGATGGCGCCCAGGTCGTCCACGATCGCCAGGGTCAGCAGGAAGACCCGCAGCGAGGGCGGCAGCTTCCTGGCCACCAGGGCGAAGATCGCCAGGGCGAAGGCGATGTCGGTGGCCAGCGGAATGGGCCACCCCTGCTGAGGCCCGCCCATCGGGCCGGCCACCGCCAGATAAACGAGAGCCGGGGCGACCATCCCGCCGACGGCGGCCAGGACGGGAGTCGCCAGCTTCTTCGGATCGCTCAACTCGCCGCGAAGGATCTCGTATTTGATCTCCAACCCCACGACGAGGAAGAAGATCGCCATCAGGCCTTCCTTGATCCAGTCGGAGATCGACTCCTCAAGGCGCAGCGGCCCGATCTGGAGCACATGCTCGCTCTTCAGCCAGCCGAAGTAGTCCGGCGCCAGCGGCGAGTTGGCGACGACAAGCGCGGCGACGGCGGCCAGTCCAAGCACCACGCCCGAGGCGGCTTCGGTGCGCAGGAATTCGAGTGTCGCGCGGCGCGTCACGGCGTCTCTCCCTTTAAAGCAAGGGTTGGGATTAGCGGCAGCGGCGCGCGATGGCGACCCCCAACCGTCAGGATTCGGCGGCGCCGGCCTTGCGATTTCGCCACGCCCGGAGCGCCAGCGGCAGGCCGATCGACAGGATTCCAACCCCGGTAAGAGGCAGGGCGAAACGCGCGAACAGGCTGCGGATGTCCGTCTCGCCGCTGAGTTCGCCGAGGTTCGAGCCGATCCAGCAGTACAGCAGGTGCGCCGGCAACACCCCGATGAAGGTCGCCAGTAGATAGGGTTTCAGGGGCGCGCCCATGACGCCCGCCGCGACGTTGATCAGGTGGAAGGGCACGCTGACCACCAGGCGCGCGCCAAGCACGTAGACGAAGGTGTCCTTGTCGATGCGATCGCAGATGCGGGCCATCAGCCCGCCCCGTCCGTCGATCTTGCGTCTCAGCCAGTCGCGCGCAGCCGTGCGCCCGACGCCGTAGATGGCCAGCGCCCCCACGGTGGCCGCAAAGGACGTGGCCACGCCGCCGACCCATGTCCCGAAAAGGTAGCCGGCCAGGACCGTCAGGAAGAAGACCCCCGGCGTCACGCTGGCCGTCAGCACCGCGAAGGTGAGCATCAGCAGAAGCAGGGCCAGCAGCCAGTTGTCCTCGACGAAGGCCTTCAGACCCTCCCCGTGCTCCTGGATCGACTCGAACGACAGGTAGCGGTTCCACCCCATCGCGAAGAAGACCGTGACCGCGACGAGGATCACGGCCAGGGGCAGAAATCGCCGGATCTGCTTCATCGCGCCTCGCGTCGTTATCGGCTGCCCGCTTATCCGGATTCTGTGGCGAAGACCCGGACCGTGCGGTAGCGTGACCGCAACAAGGGAGGTTCCATGTTCTGGGTTGCAGTCGCTCTGTTCGTTCTGGCGCTCGTGGTCGTCTTCTCGACGATCAAGATCGTCCCGCAGGGCCGTGAATTCACCGTCGAACGCTTCGGCAAATACACCCGCACCCTGTCGCCGGGCATCCACCTGCTGACGCCCTTCGTCGAGGGCATCGGCCGGCGCATGAACATGATGGAGCAGGTGCTCGACGTCCCGACCCAGGAGGTCATCACCAAGGACAACGCCATGGTGAAGGTCGACGGCATCGTCTTCATCCAGGTGATGGACGCCGCCCGCGCCGCCTATCGCGTCGACAACCTGTCCTACGCCATCGCCCAGCTCTGCATGACCAACCTCAGGACCGTCGTGGGCTCGATGGAGCTGGACGAGGTGCTGAGCCAGCGCGACGCCATCAACTCGCGGCTGCTGACCGTCATCGACTCGGCCACCGAGCCGTGGGGCGTGAAGGCCAACCGCATCGAGATAAAGGATCTCACGCCGCCGGCGGACATCACCAACGCCATGGCCCGCCAGATGAAGGCGGAGCGGGAACGCCGCGCCGTCATCACAGAGGCCGACGGTGAGAAGCAGGCCGCCATCGCCCGCGCCGAAGGCGCCAAGCAGGCCGCCATTCTCGAGGCCGAGGGCCGCAAGGAAGCCGCCTTCCGCGACGCCGAGGCCCGCGAGCGCGAGGCGGAAGCCGAGGCCAAGGCGACCGCCATGGTGTCCGAGGCCATCGCGCGGGGCGACGTCAACGCCATCAACTACTTCGTGGCCCAGCGCTACGTGGAGGCCTTCGCCGAGCTGGCCCGCAGCCCGCAGCAGAAGACGGTCATCGTACCCGCCGAAATGGGCGGCTTGGTCGGCACCATCGCCGGTCTGGGCGAACTGGTCGGTCTGGCGAAGGAACAGCAGCAGACGCGCACCGACACGCGCCGGGATACGGCCGCGGCTGCGCGCACTCCCCCGGCCTCGCCCGCGCCGCGCCGCGGCGGCGCCGTTCCCCGCACGGAGTAGAGCTCGATGGACGCGATGGTCGCCCTCTACGAGTCCCAGCCCTTCTGGATCTGGCTGGCGCTCGGCGCTTTGATCCTGGCGGCGGAAGCCGCCATGGGCACCGAGTGGCTGCTGTGGCCGGCGGTCTCGGCGGCGGCCGTGGCCCTGATCGCCCTGATCGCGCCGGATCTCGGCCTGCCCGTCGAACTGGCGCTGTTCGCGGTGCTGACGCTGGTCACCAGCATCGGCTCCCGCAAGCTGATCCGGCGGGTGAACCCGGCCGAGCCCGACATCAACGATCGGGCGAACCGGCTGCTGGGCCAGCGCGCCCAGGTGGTCCAGCCCTTCGTGGATGGCCGGGGCC
This sequence comes from uncultured Brevundimonas sp., assembly GCA_966210875.1. Taxonomy (GTDB): domain Bacteria; phylum Pseudomonadota; class Alphaproteobacteria; order Caulobacterales; family Caulobacteraceae; genus Brevundimonas. The sequence goes on from CBIHLR010000080.1 coordinate 9,917, forward strand.
GGGTTTTCGTGTCAGGCTCCGAATGGCCGGCGGACATCGACGGTGATGCGCCGCCGGTCGGATCGAGCGTGGTCGTCGAGGGCTTCGACGGCCCCAGACTGAAGGTGAGGACATGAAGACGCTCATCTCCGCCTCCATCGCGGCCCTCGCGTTGGCGACCGCCGGCGCCGCCTCGGCCCAGACCTGCGAGGCCCTCGTGCGGCTCGACGACTTCGGGACCCTGCCCTTCGGCGCCCAGGTCGTGGCCCTGCCGGAAGGCTTCACGGTCGTCGAGCACTGCTCAGAGGGCGTGTCGGTCGGCGAATGCGTGCTGCGCGACCCGCGCGGCGTCAGCTACGGCCTTTACGAGGGCTACGTCATTTCGAAGTTCGTAGAGGTCGGCGACGCGCCGCTGCCGTGGGAGTTCGCAGAGACGGCGGACCGCACCCGCGCCGCCAACCTGCTGACGCGCCTGACCCGCCAGCGCTCGACAGGGGTGATGTCGGCCGACAACCAGGTCCACGTGCGCTCGCAGTTCGCCTGCGGCGAAACGTTCGGCCAGGCTTTCGCCCGCTACTCCGGCAACCGCCTGGTCTCGGCCGGGCTCGAAGCCTCGCTCTAGCGTCTCGCCGCCAGCAGTTCGTCCACGCCGCGGTTCGCGAGCGCGTCGGCGCGCTCGTTCAACTCATGGCCGGCGTGGCCCTTCACCCAGCGCCAGTGGACCTCGTGCCGCTGGCGCGCCGCGTCCAGCCGCTTCCACAGGTCGTCGTTCTTGACCGGCTTCTTGTCGGCCGTCTTCCAGCCGCGCGCCTTCCAGCCGTGGATCCACT
>CBIHLR010000081.1:0-10553 GCA_966210875.1 uncultured Brevundimonas sp.
GGTCTGGTCACCCAGGTGCCGGCCCTGATCGTCTCGATCGCGGCGGGCTTCCTGGTGTCCAAGGCTGGGGTCGAAGGCTCGGCCGACAAGGCCATGGTCAGCCAGCTGGCCACCAACCCTGTCAGCCTGGGCATGGTCTCGGCCGCCGCGGGCGTGATCGGCCTGATCCCTGGCATGCCGCTGCTTCCGTTCGCCGCCATCGCGGCGGGCGCCGGCGTGCTGGCGTGGCGGCAAGGGCGCAAGCGGCTGGAGCCCGAACCGGTCGTGGAAAGCTCCACACCGGCCGAACCGGCCGAGGAGCCGATCTCCAACACGCTGGCCATCGACGACGTGAAGATCGAGCTGGGCTACGCCTTGCTCAGCCTGATCAACGACCTCGAGGGCCGCCGCCTGACCGACCAGATCAAGGCGCTGAGGCGCACGCTTGCGGCCGAGTTCGGCTTCGTGATGCCGCCGGTGCGCATCCTCGACAATATGCGGCTGGCGACTCAGGGCTACGCCATCCGCATCAAGGAGATGGAGGCCGGGGCCGGCGAGGTGCGGCTTGGCCAGCTCATGGCGATGGATCCGCATGGCCGCCAGGTCGACCTGCCGGGCGAACATGTCCGCGAGCCCGCCTTCGGCCTGCCGGCGACCTGGGTGGACGAAGGCCTGCGCGAAGAAGCCACCTTCCGCGGCTATACCCTAGTCGATCCCTCGACGGTGCTGACCACGCACCTGACCGAGATCCTCAAGGACAACATGCCGGACCTTCTGTCCTATGCCGAGGTGCAGAAGCTGCTGAAGGAGCTTCCGACCGAGCAGAAGAAGCTGGTCGAGGACCTCGTCCCGTCGGTGGTGACCACCACGACGATCCAGCGGGTGCTTCAGGCCCTGTTGCGCGAGCGGGTCTCGATCCGGGACCTGCCGACCATCCTGGAAGGCCTGGCCGAGGCCGCGCCCCACACGTCGAGCGTGACGAACCTGGTCGAGCACGTCCGCACCCGCCTGGCCAAGCAGCTCTGTTGGCAGAACCAGGGGCCGGACGGTCAGCTGCCGATCATCACCCTGTCGCCCGAGTGGGAGGCCGCCTTCGCCGACGCCATGGTCGGAAACGGCGAGGAGCGCCAGTTGGCCATGGCGCCTTCCAAGCTGCAGGAGTTCATCCGCTCGGTGCGCGACACCTTCGAGCGCGCGGCGCAGATGGGCGAGGCGGCGGTGCTGCTAACCGGACCCGGCATCCGTCCTTACGTCCGCTCGATCATCGAGCGCTTCCGCGGACAGACCGTCGTGATGAGCCAGAACGAAGTTCATCCCAAGGCGCGGCTGAAGACCGTCGGGGTGGTCTGAAGACGGCGAGACCGCGAAGGTTCTTGCCGCGCGTCGCCCGGCGTGGCTTGTGGCGCGCCGAATGAATTGAACGAGACCGGCTTTGCAGACCCTGGCGCAGACCCTGAAGCACTCCGGCATCGGGGCGCGCATCCTGGCCCTGCTATCGGTCGGCTTCGTCGCCCTGATCGCCTCGGGGATCGTCTCCCTCTGGGCCGCTGAGCGCGCCGAGGATCAGACCCGGCTGCTCAGGCATACCTATGAGGTCCGCGCCACGGCCAACCGCCTGGTGATCAGCGCGACCCAGGCCGAAAGCGCCCAGCGTGGGTACATGCTCACAGGTCGCGAGGCCTACGTCAGCCAGGAGGCGGAGTCGCGTGACGACGCCTTCCGGCAGCTCCTGCGTCTTCATGAACTGGTTCAGGACAATCCCGCCCAGACCGAGCGCGTGAATCGGCTGCAGCCTGTCCTTGAGGAACGTCTGCAACTGACTGAGCAGACGGTGCGCGACACCCGCCAGGGCAGGATCGGCGACGCGCTGGGCGTGGTCCGTCAAGGCCGCGGTCCGCAGCTGATGGCGCAGGCCCGCGACATGCTCGACGAGATCATCGCGGTAGAGAACGAGCTGATCGCTGGGCGCCAGGCGGGCGCCGATCGTCTCGCGGCGTTCAACTACTGGATCACCGTAATCTCCACGGTGCTCATCGTGCTCGTGGCCGCGGCCTGTATCGTCATCTTCCTGAGGTATCTGGCCGTGATCCAGCGCGGCCGGGCCGAGCTCCATCTTGCGAACACCAGCCTGGAGCGGCGCGTGAGGGAACGCACGGCCGACCTCGTCGCCGCCAACGAGGAGATCCAGCGCTTCGCCTACATCGTCAGTCACGACCTGCGCGCGCCGTTGGTCAATGTGATGGGCTACACCTCGGAGCTCCAGGCCGCCGCGAAATCGATCGAGAAGCAGCTCGCCCGGGTCGAGACCTCGGCCCCGGAGCAGCTCGTGCCAGAAGCCGCGGCCGCCGTCCGCGAGGACATCCCGGAGGCCATCGGGTTCATCCGAACGTCGACCGAAAAGATGGACCGGCTCATCAATGCGATCCTGAAGCTGTCGCGGGAGGGTCGGCGCAACCTCTCTGTCCAGCCGCTGGATATGACGGGCCTGGTCCAGGCCATCGCCGACAGCGTCAATCACCAGACCGAGGCCCTTGGGGCGGAGATCGTCGTGGAGCCTCTGCCCGACGTAGAGAGCGACCGGCTGATGGTCGAGCAGGTGTTCGGCAACCTGATCGATAACGCCGTGAAGTATCTGGACCCGAACCGGCCCGGACGGATCGTGGTGAGGGGGCGCGAGACAGCTGACGGGCTCGCCGTGTTCGAAGTCGAGGACAACGGGCGAGGGGTCGCTCAGAAGGACCACGAGAGGATATTCGAGCTCTTCCGCCGCTCGGGACGTCAGGATCGACCCGGCGAGGGGCTGGGGCTGGCGTTCGTCAGGAACACCGTGCGCCGTCTGGGCGGCACGATCGGCGTATCCTCGACGCTCGGAGAGGGCTCGACATTCGAGGTGAAGTTGCCCAAACGGCTCACGGTCGACGGCGTGGGAGGTTCGGATGAGTGAAGCTGTGAAGATCGTGATGGTCGAGGACGACCTCGGTCACGCCAAGCTAATCGAAAAGAACATCCGCCGGGCGAACATCGCCAATGACATCGCGCATTTCGCGGATGGCGGGTCGGCCCTGGAATATCTCTTCTCGGACTCGGTCAAGCAGAACGGGCCGCTGCTGGTTCTGCTCGACCTCAATCTGCCCGACATGCAGGGAACCGAGATCCTCTCTCAACTCAAGGCCGACGAGCGGCTGCGCCGCGCCCCGGTGGTGGTGCTGACCACCACGGACGACAAGGTCGAGATCCAGCGCTGCTACGACCTGGGCTGCAACGTCTACATCACCAAGCCGGTCGAGTATGAAAGCTTCGCCGATGCGATCCGTCAGCTGGGTCTGTTCCTGTCGGTGATGCAGGCTCCAGACATCGAATGACGGAAGCGCCCGTCCGGCTCCTCTATATCGACGACGACCCCGCCCTGTGTCGCCTGGTCCAGAAGGACCTGGCCCGGCACGGTTATGACACCACGTGCGTGCACTCCGGCGACGCCGGGCTTCAGGCGCTCGCCGACGGGGTCTTCGATCTTGTCGTGCTCGACCATTACATGCCCGAGCGCGACGGCATGGAAGTGCTGCCCGAGATCCGGGCCATCCCCGGAGCGCCTCCGGTTGTGTATGTGACGGGCGCCCAGGAGGGGCGGCTTGCGGTCGAGGCCCTGCGGGCCGGCGCCGTGCACTACGTCATCAAGGACGTGCAGGACGACTTCACGGCCCTGTTGCGCGCCGCGCTGGAAGACGCACTGGCCCGCGAAAGGCTGCGCAAGGCGACCGAGGCCGCCCACCTCGAAGTCGCCCGCGCCCGCGATCGGGCCGAGGCGATGCTGCGGGAGGTTAACCATCGGGTGGGCAACTCGCTGCAGCTGGTGTCGAGCTTCGTGGCCCTGCAAAGCCGGACCATCGAGGACCCGCTGGCGCGGGAAGCCTTCCGCGCCACCCAGGCGCGGATTGAGGCGGTGTCCCAGGTCCACCGGCGGCTCTACACCTCCGCCGACATGACCCGTGTGTCGCTGGACGGCTATCTGGGAAGTCTGGCGGAGGAACTGGCGCTGTCGCTGTGTTCCGGTCCGGACGCCTGTTCCATCCGGGTTGAGGCTGAGCCCTTGGAGACCACGACCGACCGGGCGGTGGCCGTGGGGGTGCTGGTCGCCGAGCTGGTGACCAATGCGGTGAAATACGCATATCCCGGCGGAGAGGGCGGCGAGATCCGCGTCCGCCTCGAGGCGACCGGTGCGGGACAGGCGAGGCTGATCGTCGAGGACGACGGGGTCGGCATCGAGCCGACGGAGGATGCTCCCAAGGGCTCCGGCCTGGGCCGCACCATCATCGCGGCCATGGCGCGCGACCTCAGTTCGGACATCGCCTACGTCTATGGCCCGGTCGGCCTGAGCGCCAATCTGTCGTTCGCGCTGTGACGTGGTGATGCGCGCGCCGGTCGTCATCCTCGACAAGCCGCAGCTGGCCGAGAACATCGGCGCGGTGGCGCGTGTCATGGCCAACTTCGGCCTGGACGAGCTGAGGCTTGTCTCGCCGCGCGATGGCTGGCCCCAGGACCGCGCCTGGGCCGCGGCCTCCGGGGCGGACTGGGTGCTGGACGGCGTGAAGGTCTTCGCCAGCGTGCCCGAGGCCATCGCGGATCTGCAGGTCGTCTGGGCCACCACGGGACGGCCGCGCGACCTGCGCATGGAAGTTCGCACCCCGCGCGAGGCGATGGAGGGGCTCCAGTCCGAGGTGCGCGCCGGTCAGAGCGTCGGCCTGCTGTTCGGAGGTGAGCGTACGGGACTGGAGACCGACGAGCTGGTGCTGTGCCAAGGCATCATCACCATCCCGGTTGACGAGCGGCACAAGTCGCTGAACCTGGCGCAAGCCGTGGCGCTGACCGCCTACGAGTGGCGGCTCAGCCTTGATGCCGCCGCGCCGGCCATTCTCGGCGAGGCCGACCCGCCGGCGCCGCAGGGCGAGCTGGAGGGCATGTTCGGGCATCTGGAGTCGGAGCTGGAGGACGGCGGCTTCTTCCACCCGCCCGAGAAGAAGCCGACCATGGTCCGCGCCATCCGGGCCCTGTTCGGCCGCGCGCGGCTGTCGGCCCAGGAGGTGCGGATGATGCGAGGCATGATCGTCGCGCTCTCCAGGGGGCGGGGCAGGGTGTTGGCCAAGCGGGCGCAGGCTTCCCCGGATTGACTTTGCGGGCCGCGGCGGCCATAAGCCGCGCCTTCACGCCCGGACCCGCAAGTCCGGGCGCGTTCCATTACGGACGATGCGTGGACCGCCGTTGAGATCGCATTCCCGATCGTGGGGATGCCGGGCCGCATCAAGAAGAGAGTGACGTCATGTCCAAGCGCCATAGCGCCAAGTACAAACTCGACCGGGCCATGGGTGAAAACCTGTGGGGCCGCTCGAAGTCCCCGGTCAACAAGCGGTCCTACGGCCCCGGCCAGCACGGCCAGCGCCGCAAGTCCAAGGTCTCTGACTTCGGCCTGCAGCTGAAGGCCAAGCAGAAGCTCAAGGGCTACTACGGCAACCTGACCGAAAAGCAGTTCCGCAAGACCTACGACGAGGCCGCCCGCCGCAAGGGCAACACCTCCGAGCTTCTGATCGGCCTGCTCGAACAGCGTCTGGACGCTGTCGTCTACCGCGCCAAGTTCGTCCCGACCCCCTGGGCCGCCCGCCAGTTCGTCAACCACGGCCACGTGACCGTCAACGGCAAGAAGGTGAACATCGCCTCCTACCGCGTGAAGATCGGCGACGTCGTCGAGGTCAAGGAAAAGTCCCGCAACATGGCCCTGGTGCTCGAGGCGCAGCAGTCGTCGGAACGTGACGTGCCCGACTATATGGAAATCGGCGACCGCGGCTTCTCGGTCCGCTTCGTCCGCGTCCCGGAACTGGCCGAGGTGCCGTACCCGGTGAAGATGGAGCCGAACCTGGTCGTCGAATACTACGCCTCGTAAGCGTAGCGACCTGCCAGAAATGCGAAGGCCCCGGAGCGATCCGGGGCCTTTTGCTATTCGGTCTCAGGTGGCGCGCCGGTAGACTCGTCCCGCGCGGGCGGGGGGGCCACTGGAGAGCAGTCGACGAGCGCGTACCAGTCGACGAGCTTGCACTTCGCCTCCGGATCGATCTGTCCGTTCGGACACCCCGGCCCGGGGCAGGGCTGGTAGCCGCCTCCGCCCCGCGTCCGGCAACGCAGAGTGAAATGCTGCGGAGACTGAACGCGGCAGGTGGGAACCGCGGGCTGCCAGGGGTCCGTCGCCGCCTGTCGCCCGCACCGGGGGTCGCCCGGACAGAGGACCATTTCCCCATCTGGGAATGTCGCGGCGAGCGCGTCCGTCGTGGCAGGGGGGCTTGCCTCAGGTTGGGGAGCCGTTGGCGTCTCACGTTGCTCACCGCAGGCCCCCAGTGCGGCCGCAGCCAGGATCAGGACGGCAAGTCTCTTTGGCAGCGCAAGGTCGCCCATCCTCGTTCCTCCAGGAAGTTCAGGAAGTCTTCTCTGCTCGCTACGCCTACGCTCTCGAAACCACAGGAGATTCTCTTACGCCCGTCGCTGTGAAATTCCAGCGTTATTTCAAATTGGAGGTCGGGCGCCTGGCGCAGGGCGGCGACGGCGTCCTCGAAGCTCTGGTAACGCCCGCAGACTTCCGGTTCGCCCCGACAGTTGCCGAGCGCGAATGCAAGCCAGACCGAGCGCGAGGAGCCTCCGGGCACGCTGAGCAGGGCGGGGCGCCGCTCTATCATCAGCATGGACATCTGGCCGGGTCGCAAAGGAGTCGAGCCTGCCGCCACGATGCATCGCGCGTCGATGGGACAGTCCATGGCGGCGCCGTCCTCATGCGGGCGGGTCACCGGCTCGACCGATGCGTCGTAGGGAAATCGGGCGGTGTCCGCCGGCGTGCCCGCGAGCGTGGCGTAGGCCTGGACCGCCACGTCGCCATAGTCGGCGCTGGCCGTATTGATCATTCCCGCTTCCACAGCGAGCACCAGCGCATCGGTGTCAGGCGTGGGCGCGTCCCGATAGAGAAACACGTGCTGCGGCGGCAGCACGACGATCTCGGAGCCGCGGAAATGCTGGAACCCGCCCAGCAGGAGCACGGTCAGCGACACCAGGAAGGCGGCGAAGGCCGCGCCCGCCTCCGTGACCCGCAGACGGCCCAGCGCGACGTGCGAGGAAGGTGGGCTGTCCGCCGCAGGCGCAGGCGCTGCACGTCTTGGCGCGGCCCGTTTGCCGGTGGTAGGTCGACGCGCCATCTTCCGTCCCCTGCCCATGCCTCAGGGACAGGATAGGCCGGGGCGGCCTTCTCGGCTATCGTTGATCTTTCAGCCGGCTAGGGGCGTCAGCATGTCCGGCGGGATCCGCGCCGGCCGCATGGTGCGCGCATCCACCAGCACCCACTCGGAGACGCCCTGTGCGCAGACCTGGCCCTGCTCGTTCTCTATGCGGACATAGCGATTGAACCGCGCGCCTTGCGGCTCGCCGACCCAGGTGCGGGCGACGGGCGCCGACCCCGGCGGCAGGGCGCGGAAATAGTCGACCTCGTGGCGCGAGGCGACCCAGGACCACTTGCCGCGCGTGTCGGCGTCGAAGCGGGCCACCCAGTGGGCCGTGCCCACGTCCTGGAGCCAGCGGACATAGACCACGTTGTTGACGTGGCCGTTCTCGTCGATGTCCCCGTCCGTCACCCGAAGCGGGACGACGAAGACCTCGCGGTCGTCGCGCGGCTGCAGCTCCCGCCTCACGCGGCCAGCACGCCCTTTTCGTCGAGCAGGGTCTTCAGCTCTCCGGACTGGAACATCTCCTTCACGATGTCGCAGCCGCCGACGAACTCCTGCTTCACATACAGCTGCGGAATGGTCGGCCAGTCGCTGTAGGTCTTGATGCCTTCACGCAGGCCTTCGTCCTGCAGCACGTCGACGCCGACGAACGCGACGCCGAGGTGGTCCAGGACCTGGACGACCAGCGAGGAGAAGCCGCAGCGCGGCATGTCCGGGGAGCCCTTCATGAAGAGCACGACGGGATTGTCCGCCACGGTCTTGTCGATGAAGGCGCGGACGGGTTCGGGGGTGGCTTCGGCGGTCACGGGAGGGGCCTTTCGGATCAGGCCCTCAGCTAGGCGCCGCGGCCCTCAGGGTCAAGCCGAGGCCTTGGTGACCTGGGATACCCGCGCCATCTCGATCTGGGCCGGCAGCCCGGGCGGCAGGTCGCGGTCCGGCACGGCGCACAGCGCCTCCAGATGCTTGTCGTCGGCCGTGTCGATCAGGACGGTCGACAGGGTCGGCTCGGTCAGGGCGTAGGCGAGGCAGATTTCCTCCGCCGTCCAGTTCTGGGTCTGGTGCAGGAAGGCGAAGGTGCCCACACCCTTGAAGATCGGGTCCTTCTTGGGTCCGCCCAGGCCAAACAGGCCGCGCTTGGGCTGGCCATGGGTCTCGGCCTTCTTCGGGCTGGACAAGGCCTCCGGATAGAAGTCGTAGCCGATCACCGCCATGTCGCGCTCGACGGCGGCGCGGATCCGGTTGCGGGTGGCCCAGGAGGCGTTGACGTTGAACGGCGTCACCAGGGCGTCGAAGGCGTTGGTCGAGACATAGGCGTCCATGACGTCCTCGTCGCCCGCCACGCCCAGCATGCGGACCGTGCCCGCCGAGCGCATGGCCTTCAGCGCGTTCAAGGTCTGCTGCGGCAGCTCGTCCACCGCCGGGCCGTCGAGCAGCACGAGGTCCACGTGGCCGAGCCGCGAGGCCGCCAGCACCTGGTCGATGGAGCCGGTGACACTCTCAGCGGAAAAGTCGCGGACCTTGCGGCCGCGCTCGATCCTCTGGCCGACGCGGACCGTCAGGAAGACCAGGCGGCGGTCAACGGCGGCCAGCGCCGTTCCGGCCAGCTCGGCCAGCACCGGATCGGCGCATTCCATGTGGAAGGTGTTGACCCCGTGCTCCATGGCCGAGACCAGCAGGTCGCGCGCGCCGGACTTGCCGCGCGCCAGGGTGGCGTCGCCGAGATTGAGGGTCACCGCCGAGACGGCGTTTCCGGAGCGGCCGAAGGGACGATAGCGCATCGGGATCAGGCTCTCAGGTCAGGGGACGGGTTTCGAGGGCCAGCGCGTGCAGCTCACCCCCCATGCGGCCGCCGAGCGCGGCGTAGACGAGCTGGTGCTGGCGCACGCGCGGCAGGCCCTTGAAGGCGTCCGACGCGATCCGCGCGCGGTAATGGTCGCCGTCGCCGGCGAGATCCTGGATCTCGATCTCGGCGTCCGGAAAGGCCTCTCTCAGGCAGGCTTCCAGCGCCTCGACAGGCATGGGCATGCGCGCAACTCCGCGATTCTCCAGCCAGCTTGGCCCGTAAACCTTAAGGAGCGGCAACCAAACCCGCCCGCCGGCCAGGCGGCGCGTTGCCCGACTCCGCGGCGGGCGTTAGGAGGTTCCGCTTCCTCCCGCCGACGCAAAGACGCCGCCCATGCACGACATCAAGGCCATCCGCGACAATCCCGACGCCTTCGTCGCGGGCTGGTCGTCGCGCGGCGTCGAGGGCGCGGACAAGGTCGTGGCCGACATCCTGTCGCTCGACCGCGAGCTGCGCGCCGCGCAGACGCGGGCGCAGGAGGCGCTGGCCCAGAGGAACGCCGCGTCCAAGGCGATCGGCGCCGCCATGGGCCGCAAGGACATGGCCGAGGCCGACCGCCTCAAGGCCGAGGTCGAGAGCCTGAAGGGCGTGATCGCGGAGGCCGAGGGCGAGGCGGACGCCAAGGGGCGGGCTCTTCGCGAGCTGCTGGCGGGGCTGAAGAACCTGGCGGCCGACGATGTGCCGGACGGCGATGACGAGGCGGGCAACGTCCAGGTCGGCGAGGCCTGGGGCACGCCACGCACGGCCGGCCCCGCCAAAGACCACGCCGATCTCGGCGAGGCGCTGGGCCTGCTCGACTTCGAGGCGGCGGCGCGGATGTCTGGCGCGCGGTTCGCGGTGCTGAAGGGCGGCCTGGCGCGGCTGGAACGGGCCATCGGCCAGTTCATGCTGGACATGCAGACGGGCGAGCACGGGTATCTGGAGGTACACCCGCCGCTGCTGGTGCGGGCCGATGCAATGTTCGGGACTGGCCAGTTGCCGAAGTTCGCCGACGACCTGTTCTTCGCATCCAGCACAACCGGGCCGGTCGATTGGAACGATGCCGTGTCGCTCCAGCGCTTGACCTTCCTCGGCAATGCGCTTGGCGTGGCTGAATTTGATGGCTGTGTGCAAACACGCGACGCGTTTCTCGATGCGCTGGAAGCGGAGTTCATCGGCGAGCGTCGCTACCTCATCCCCACCGCCGAAGTCTCCCTGACCAACCTCGTTCGCGAGCAAATCCTCTCCGAGGACGAACTCGTCGAGCCCATGCGCCTGACGGCGCTGACGCCGTGCTTCCGGGCGGAGGCGGGGTCTGCGGGGCGGGATACGCGCGGGCTGATCCGGCAGCACCAGTTCTCCAAGGTCGAGCTGGTCTCGATCACCCGGCCGGAGGACTCCGAGGCCGAACACGAGCGGATGACGGGCTGCGCGGAAGCCGTGCTGAAGGCGCTGGAGCTGCCGTTCCGGCGCATGCTGCTGTGCAAGGGCGACATGGGCTT
>CBIHLR010000082.1:0-10175 GCA_966210875.1 uncultured Brevundimonas sp.
ATACAGCGAGGGCTCGGGGCGGAATGATAGCGGCAGCTACAACGCGGACGCGGCAGAGACGCGCAACAAGCGGTCTGTGTGGACGGTCGGGACGCAGCCCTTCCGCGAGGCCCACTTCGCCACCTACCCGCCCGCGCTGATTGAGCCCTGCATCCTGGCGGGCTGTCCCGAGGGCGGAACCGTTCTCGACCCCTTCGGCGGCGCGGGAACTACAGGGCTGGTCGCGGACAGGCTCAGGCGTAACGCCGTCCTCTGCGAACTGAACCCGGAATACGCCGAGATCGCCCGCCGTCGCATTGCCGACGAGCAAGGCATGTTCGCCAGCGTCCAGATCGCCGCCCTCCCCAAGGACCAAGCCGCATGACGCCCGAACAGATCGCCGCCCGCAAGGAGACGCCCCGTGCCGAATGAGAGTGTGATGGTTCCGACAGAACCGACCGAGGCGATGATCGACGCCGGCCGATGGGAGCTGAACGGCACGACGTTCGACACTGGCGAGCAGCTCGCCCTCACGTCCGCCATCTACCGCGCCATGATAGCCGCCGCCCCCTCTCCCTCGGGGGAAGAAGGGGCTGTGGCTTGGCGGGCTCCGAACGAAGTCCCCGAAACGAAGCCTGGCAGTTACTCCTATCGCATCGTCGCAGTGAAGCGCGGGCACAGCGGCAAGGTCTATTCCTTCGGGGCCTTCTACCTGAACGCCGTGCCGCTGTGGTTTGAGGACGACAACGAGGAGCGTCCCGTCACGGGTTGGCATGGCGACAAAGAGGGCGACGACGGCCCCATTTACGAGCCGCTCCTTGGGCCGAACGACGAGCTTATGGCGTGGTGCGAGTTTCCGACGTTCGCCCACCCCCCACGGCCCCAGGTGGGACGGGAGGAAGTGGCGCGGGACGAACTGATCGGCGCGCTCAAATCTGCCTTCATCGCTGGCGCACAGTCAGTTCATGACTACTGGACCACCAACCCCGGCGAAGCTCCGGGCGGCGATCCCGAGTTTGGCGAAGCTGGCGACGACTATGCGGCGAGCGAAATCGACGCCGTTCTCGCCCTCCTTTCCAGGGAGGGGAAGTAGCTATGGGCGGATATGGCTACGGCGACCCCGAACCTAAAGAACGCTGCCCCTACTGCCGCGCTCTGTGCTGTGCTGATTTCGTGGATGTCGGCGTAGGATGGACACAGTGCGGGCCGTTCCATTGCGAGGCGTGCGGCGCGTCCGAGATTGGCCCGCACGACGACCCACGCGACCTATCACCGACAGAGAAGCACACCGGCTGGTATGCCCCCGGTTCCCCTCCGGGCTCATCGGCCAACGTGGATGGCGAGGGGCGCATCATCCGGCACTTCGAGGCCGACACGCTCTACCGCCGAGAAAACGGGGTGGCCCCTCGCTACGATGGGGTCGGGCGACTCCTTTCCGCCCAAGGAGCCGACCATGGACGCTGAGGCACAAGCCCTTGTCGAAGCCCTTCGCCGGAAGCCGCACGACCTGAGCCATCAAGCAGCCGACACCATAGAACGTCTGTCTGCTGACCTGGGAAGGGCAAGAGAGGCGCTGACACGCATCAACGCGAAGCTAGGCCCGGATTACTCCCGCACGTTCGATGATCTGATCGCCGACGCCTATTGGGCCGCGTGTGAAGCCCGCGCCGCCCTAGCCAGTAATGGAGACGAAGAATGACATTCGCTGACGACATTCTCGAAGCGGCTGGCAGCGAGCACATCGAAGCCATCGCGGTCGGCCCGTGTCGCGGATATTCGTGGAGCGACGAAACCGACCACGCGCTCGGCCCGAACCCGGTGTCGTGGGAAGCCGCCTTCCCGGTGCTTAACTACGACTACGACGACGGCTTCGGCGGCCAGGACTGCCACGATTTCTGGGCGTGGACCCCCACGCGGGTTCTGTTCGTCCACGAGTACGACGGCGCGACCCGCATCGCCTCTGCGCCGAGGCACCCGTCGCCGTTCGCGGAAGCAACTCAATGACCGCTGACCTAGCCTCACTGGAGCGGAAGGCCCGGGCGCTCAAGGACATGGCCGATTATCGGTCGGCCTACCTCTCGGCGGGCCTTGGCGACAACATTGCGGCCCGTGACGGGTTCATGGACGCGGTGGCCGAGTTCGCCGCCGATACGGTCGCCCTTCTCCAAGCCCTTCGCACACAGGATGGGGGACGATGAGCGGTCCTACGGAAGTCTGGCTGGACCCGACCACGCGGGTTCCTCTCGGCCTCTGCGAACCTGACGGCCCGAAGCCAGTCGCGTGGCGCTGGCGGTGGACGGGCGGTGACTGGCATTATGGAACCGACAGGCCAGCGTTCCAACGAGATCTGTGCGGCGCGCCGGATGATGTGGAGCCGCTTTACGCCCTGCCTCCCATCTCGCTCGACGGACCGAACCAGCCAGACGATCACCGCCTGTGGCTCGCCCGGCAGTTGGTGGACAGCAAGCTGGACGACGAGACGGCCTACGGGATCGTGGCGTGGTCGCCCGCCGTCCAAGACCTCCTGAAAGCCAACCCTGATGCAGGAGAGCGGGATAGATGAGCTGGTGGGCTGTCTCCTATTTTGCCGGCTGGGCGGTGATTTTTGTTGTCGGAGCAACTTGGGCCGGGGCTACCCGCGTGAGGTCGTTCGACCGCGCGGCGGGGATGTTCGTTCTCGGCATGTGGTGGCCGGCAATCGCCTTCGTGGTCGCCATCCTCGCCATCCCGACCGCCCTTCTCTGGATCATTTGCCGCCCCTTCATCTGGCTCGGCGAGCGTTTCCCCCTCCCCCCATCAGGAGGGGAATAGACGGTGAGTAGAGGGTCGATAGCGCCGCGACTTCTGACGGAGGACCAGGCCGCCGGCTATCTCAGCTTGCCGGTGACGGAGGTTCGCAAGCTGTCTTTCGGGCGGATCGTCCTGGGGGCGAAAACCCGTTTCGACCGTATCGCCCTCGACGCGCACCTTGACCGGCTCTCCGGGCTGGCGTCTCAATCCGTCTCGCCTCAGAACGACGCGGACGCCGAACTTGCCAACTTCGTTGCCAGTCACCCGCATGTTGCCCGGTCTGCATAAGGTCCGCCGGGCGAAAGCCTCGCGTGTGTACGAATACTGGTACGCTTGGCGGGGCGGCCCGCAAATCCTGTCGGCCTCGGCCTCAACCCCGAAAGCCCTTGACCGGGAGGTCACGCGGATCGCGCCCGCCGCCGTCGAAGCCTTCAAAGCCAGACTGAAAACCGGCGACAAGATTACCCTATATGGCCTTGTGACCCAATACCTTGAGCACATGGAGGCCGAGAAGAAACTCGCTCCACGGACCAAATCCGACCGGCGCAAACACCTTGGAATCGTACGCGCCGAGCTGGGCGAAATGACCCTCAAGGCGCTGGAGTCCAACAAGGCCGCCGAGGTCTTGATCAAGTGGCGCGACCGGCGGGCGCACACCCCGAAAACCGCCGACGATCTGCTCGGCGCGCTCTCAACCGTCCTGACCTGGGGCGTCAAGAAGCACAAGCTGCCGAAGAACCCCGTCGAAGGCTTCGAGCGCATCTACAGCGTCAACCGCGCCGAGCTGATTTGGGAGCCGCACCATCTGGCGACCATCCTCGCCCACGCCGACAGGGACGTTGCCGACGCCATCCGCCTCGCCGCCGCGACAGGCTTGCGGAAAAACGACCTGATCGCCCTGCCGTGGTCCGCTGTGAAGGGCCAGGCCATCGTCTGGCAGACGGGCAAGAGCCGAGGCCGCAAGACCGTGGTCATCCCCATGACGGACGACATACGGGCGGTTCTGGATAGTCTGGAGAGGGGGAATTGCGTCACCGTCCTGCGCTCGTCGGATGAGAGGCCCTGGAAGGCCCCCGGCAACGGGCTGGACAGTGGAGTGCGCCGAGCAAGGCTCAAGGCGCTGGAACACGCAAAGGCCGTTCATGGGCCTGACGCCGTGTCCGGGATCGAAGGGCTCAGGTTCCACGACTTGCGAGGAACCGCCGCAACGAACTTCATTCGCGCCGGCCTCTCAATGGAGGATGCGGCGACAATCATGGGCTGGGAGCTGGACCGAGTGCGGGAAATCGCCCGCCGCTACGTGTCCGCCGAGGCCATCGGCATGGGCATGATCGCCCGCATGGAAAGAACGAGAACGGAACGGAAACTGTAAAACCGCTGTAAAACCGTCCCCGAAAGAGCCGGGCAAGAAGGCCGCAAACCCTTATCTGGTAATGGCTGGGGAACTAGGACTCGAACCTAGAATGACGGTACCAAAAACCGCAGTGTTACCATTACACCATTCCCCAGCAGGACCGGTGTCGCCGGGGTGTTCGCCCCGGGAGCGGGCGAGATAGCCGAACCGTTCGGACCTTGCAACACGCCTTTCAAGGGCGCTTGCCGCCGCCGGGGGCCGTCGCTATAAGCCGCCTTCCTTCGGGCGCGGGAACGCCTCCGGGGGTGAAGTCGGAGTGTGGCTCAGTCTGGTAGAGCACTGCGTTCGGGACGCAGGGGTCGCAGGTTCGAATCCTGCCACTCCGACCATCTTTTCCCGTCAGAATCGGTTTTCCAGGAACGGCGCCTGCTCGGCCTCCAGCCGCGCCAGGGCGTCCTGATAGCGCCGGGCCGTGACCAGGTCCCCGTTGGGCAGCCGGCGGATGGCGCGTGGGTGGGACGTCCAGTCCGAATCGTCGAAGACGCTCGGCTCTTCGGGGCGGATGGGTTCGGGAAACGGCGCCTGGGTCATCGGCGACCTCTCTGGGGTCCGGGATAAGGGCGAAACTCCGAGGTCCGTGTTTGGTTCGGCGCCGTGCTATTGCGCCGCACATGACCGCCCGCCTGCTCTTCCCGACCCTGATCCACGAATCGTCGCTCGCCGCCGAGGCGGACTTCACGGAGCTGAACGCGGACCTCGAACGGGCCTGCCTTGAACTGGCCGAGGAGGACGGCGCGGGTCGCGCGTGGAGCCGCGAGCACGGTTATCCGGGCTATACCTCCTACGCGTCGCTCGACGACCTCCCGGTTCGCGATCCGGCCTTCGGCGAGCTAAAGCGGCGCCTTGACCGTGAAGCGGCCGCCTTCGCGCGCGAACTCATGCTGGACATGGGCCGCAAGCCGAAGCTCGACAGCCTGTGGGTCAATGTCCTGGACCCCAAGGGCGGCCACTCGGGCCACATCCACCCACACAGCGTGATCTCGGGTACCTACTATGTGTCGGTTCCGGACGGGGCGAGCGCGCTGAAGTTCGAGGACCCGCGCCTGCCCCTCATGATGGCGCGGCCGACCTTGACGGATGCGGCCTCGGAAGATCGCCGCCCCTTCGTCTACCTGCGGCCGGCGCCGGGCACGGTCCTGATGTGGGAAAGCTGGCTGCGCCACGAGGTGCCGGCGAACGCCGCGAAGCGGAAGCGCATTTCAATCAGCTTCAACTACCGCTGATTCCGAACGGGGTTTCGCCCAAATCCGGCCACATGGGGCGCGCCTGATCACGAAACCGTGATCGGGAGAGACACCATGCGCCGCGCCCTGCTTCTCGCCTCCGCCGCCCTCGTCCTCGCTGCCTGCGACGGAGGCCAGGTGGGCACGGCTGGCGGGGAAGCGAGCGCCGACGCGTCGGTGGACATGGAAATGATCGCCCCCGCCAGCCCCGAGATGGCGCGGGCCGGCGGCTCAGGGGGCGCGGACGCCGCCGCCCCTGCAGCACAGGTTCCCGAAGCCCAGGTCCCGCAGCTGGCCTATGCCTACGCCTACGATCTGGAGACGCCGACGGCCAACGTGGCGGCCCTGGCCGCCCGGCACGAACGCGCCTGCGTCCAGGCGGGCCCGGCCCGCTGCCAGGTGATCGGTTCGCGCTCCGGGCGCGTCGGCGAGGATATGGCCGAGGCGACGCTTGAGCTCCGCGCCGAGCCTGGCTGGCTGACCGCCTTCCGCAACGGCCTGGCCGGTGACGTCGAACAGGCGGGCGGGCGCATCGTCACCTCGTCCACGTCGACGGAGGACCTGACCCGCGCGCTGATCGACACCGAGGCGCACCTGGCCGCCAAGACCGCCCTGCGCGACCGGCTCCAGACCATGCTGGCCACCCGCACGGGCGACCTGCAGTCGGCGCTGGAGGTCGAGCGCGAGCTGGCCCGCGTCCAGGGCGAGATCGACGCCGCCCGTTCGACGCTGGAGGTGATGCGCGCCCGGGTGTCGATGTCGCGGATCACCCTGACCTACCGGTCCGAGGGCGTGCTGGCGCCGGACACGGCGACCAACCCGCTGAGCGTCGCGCTGGAGAACGCCCTGACCGTGTTCATGACGGCGCTGGCGGCGATCGTGACCATCCTGGCCTTCGCCCTGCCCTTCGCCCTGGTGATCGTCCCGGTCGTCTGGTGGATTCTGCGCAGCCGCCGACGCGCCGCCGAACGCCGACGGGCGGAACGTGCGGCGGCCCAGGCCGCCGCGGCCGAGCCGGACGCTAACTGAGGCCGCGCACCAGTCGGCCGTAGTCTTCCATCAGGCCGAGCGACAACGCGCCCGGGGTGAAGCGGTATTCGCCGATCTCGGCCACCGGCGTCACCTCCGCGGCCGTGCCGGTCAGGAAGCATTCGGTGAAGCCGGATAGCTCCTCGGGCCGGATGTAGCGGACCTTGACCTCGATGCCCTTGGCTCGAGCCATTTCGATCACCGTCTGGCGGGTGATCCCGTCCAGGATGGCGTCGACCGGCGGGGTGTGGATCACCCCGTCCTGCACGAAGAAGACGTTGGCGCCCGTCGCCTCGGCGACGTAGCCGCGCCAGTCGAGCATCATGGCGTCGGCGTAGCCGCGCTTCTCCGCCGCCATCTTGGACATGGTGCAGATCATGTAGAGGCCCGCCGCCTTGGCCGCCGAGGGGGCGGTCTGCGGATCGGGCCGGCGCCATTTCGACCACTCCAGCCGGATGCCCTTGGCCTTGGTCTCCGGGTCGAAGTAGCTCGGCCACTCCCACACGGCGATGGCTACGTGCGTCCGGGTGTTGAAGGCCGAGACGCTGACCTGTTCCGGGCCCCGGAAGGCCACTGGACGGACGTAGCAGTCCTCCAACCCCATGCGCTCGCAGGTCGCCTTGCAGGCCTCGTCGATCTCCGCCACGCTGAAGGGAATCTCGAAGTCGAGGAGCTGGGCCGAACGGTGCAGGCGCTCGGTGTGCTCGGTGAGCTTGAAGATCCGGCCGGAGTACATCCGCTCGCCTTCGAACACCGAGGAGCCGTAGTGCAGGGCGTGGGTCAGGACGTGGGTCTTGGCCTCCCGCCAGGGCACGAAGTCACCGTTGATCCAGATCCAGCCGTCTCGGTCGTCCATGGGAACGAAGGCCATTGATCCTGAACTCCAGCATGCCCGGCTCTTTCCTGCCGTCGCGGGCGGTTAGACGCGGACGAATCCCCACGGTCAAGCCGGAGGCGCGGGCGTGACGGAGGCGGGCGCCGGCGCGGCGCAAAGGCACCTGCTGATCGTCGACGACGACGACCGTATCCGCGACCTGCTGAAGCAGTACCTGTCGCGCGCCGGCTTCCGCGTGACGGGCGCCAGCGACGCCGCGGCGGCACGGCGCCTGACCGAGATGCTCGACTTCGACCTCATGGTGCTCGACATCATGATGCCGGGCGAGGACGGCCTGTCGTTCGCGCGCTGGCTGCGGGGCGAGCCGGGCCTGGCCAGCACCCCGATCCTCATGCTGACCGCGCGCGGCCTGCCGGACGACCGCATTGAAGGCCTGTCGGTCGGCGCCGACGACTATCTCGCCAAGCCGTTCGAGCCCAAGGAGTTGCTGCTTCGGATCGAGGCCATCCTGCGCCGGTCAGGCCCGCCCAAGGGCGCGCCGCGCGACGTCAAGCTGGGCGCCTGCCGCTTCGACCTGGAGCGCCTGGAGCTCACGCGCGACGGCAAGCTTGTGCGCCTCACCGAAGCCGAGGGGCAGTTGCTCAAGACCCTGGCGCTGAGCGCCAATGCGCCCGTGGAACGCCATGTGCTGGCTTCCAGCGGCGCCGACGCCGCCGGCCGAGCTGTCGACGTCCAGGTCACCCGCCTGCGCCGCAAGATCGAGGACGACCCCAAGACGCCGCGCTACCTCACCACCGTGCGTGGCGTCGGCTACATGCTGGCGCCGGACTGATGAGGCTTCAGCCTACCTCTTCGCTCTGGGGGACGTGACATGAAGGCCGGCTTCGGCAAGGTCTGGGCGCGGCTGCTCAAGCGTCGATTGCCCACGTCCCTCTGGGGACGGGCGCTGCTCATCATCGTGCTGCCTGTGTCGCTGATGCAGGTGGCCGTGACCTGGGCCTTCTTCGAGGCGCACTGGGAGACGGTGACTGCGCGCCTGTCCGACGGGCTGGCGGGCGACATCGCCTGGGCGGTCGAGAGCTATCGCGATGACCCGACGGCGGAGAACCTCCAGGAGTTGGCCGGGCGCGCCGAGGAGTCGATGGAGCTCTCGATCGCACTGCGAGATGGCGCGCGTCTGCCGACGCGACCGCGCCCTGCCCTCTTCGCCGCCCTGGACCGCTCGCTCGAGCGCGCCCTGTCCGAGCGGCTGGACGAGCCCTTCTGGTTCGACACCACCCGCTATCCGGCCTTCGTGGAGGTCCAGGTGGCGGTCGAGGGCGGGGTGCTGCGCATCTACGCCCCGCGCGAGCGCGCCTTCGCCACGCGAGGCCACATCTTCGTGCTCTGGCTGGGCGGGGCCACCATCCTTCTGACCGCGGTGGCCATCCTGTTCATCCGCAACCAGGTCCGGGCCATCGAACGACTGGCCGACGCCGCCGAAGCCTTCGGCAAGGGCGAGGCGCCCGACTTCAAGCCGCATGGCGCCCGCGAGGTCCGCCGCGCCGCGCGCGCCTTTCTCGACATGCGCGAGCGCATCCAGAGGCACATCGACCAGCGCACCGCTCTGCTCGCCTCGGTCAGCCACGATCTGCGCACGCCGCTGACCCGGCTGAAACTCGAGCTCGCCATGGCCGAGCCGACCGCCCAGACCCGCGCCATGCAAGCCGACCTGGCCGAGATGGAGCATATGGTCGACGAATACCTGGCCTTCGCGCGCGGCCAGGCGGGAGAGGCTGCCGAGCCGGTCGACATCGTCGCCCTGTGCGAGTCGGCAGCGGCCGACGCCCGTCGACTGGGCGCCGAGGTGACGGTGAAGGCGAGGCCGGGGCTGACCGCCACGGTGCGGATCGGTGGGCTCCGGCGCGCGCTCGCCAACCTCGTGGACAATGCCGCGGCGCATGGCGACACAGTCCGGATCGTGGCGCGCGCCCTGCCCTCCCGGGCGCTGGAAATCGCCGTGGAGGACGATGGCCCCGGCATTCCGCCCGAGCGCTACGAGGAGGCCTTCACACCATTCTCGCGCCTGGACGAGTCGCGGAACCAGAACCGCAAGGGCGTGGGCCTCGGCCTCGCCATCGCCCGTGACGTGGCGCGCGGGCACGGTGGCGACGTCATCCTGTCGCGGTCGGAGCTAGGGGGGCTGAAGGCCGCCATCCGCCTGCCGCTGTAGGGGCCTAGCGCGCCAGCTCCCGCGCGCGGTCAAGCGCGGCCTGCACGGCGTCGGCAAGCAGCGGCGCCAGTCCGCCCGACCGTGCCAGAACCCTGAGGCCGGCCTCTGTCGTGCCCCCGGGAGAGGCCACCTCAGCGATCAGTTCGGCGGGCGCCTGTGCGCTCGCGGCCATCATGGCCAGCGATCCGGACGCCGTGGCCTCGGCCAGGGCGAGCGCCTGTGCCCGCGACAGGCCCTGCGCCTCGCCAGCGGCGGCCAGGGCCTCCACGAAGGCGTACACATAGGCCGCGCCCGAACCGGAGACCGCGGTCGCCACATCGATCAGGTCTTCGGCGGCGAGATCGATCGTGCGTGCGATTGGGTCGAAAAGCGCGTGCGCCTCTGTTCGCGCGGCCTCGCTGTCCGACCAGATCGAAGCCACGCCTTGCGCGGCCGCGACGGCGGTGGTGGGCATCACCCGCGCGACCGGCCGGCCGAAGACAGCGGCCAGGTCGGCGGCGCGGACCCCGGCCATCACGGAAACGATGACGGCCCGTCCCGACAGGCGGGGCGCAAGGCCGGAGGCCACCTCGCGCCACTTCGCCGGCTTTACCGCCAGAACGACGCGATCGACGTCCAAAAGGTTCTCGGGATTGATGAGAGCCCCCTGCGTCGCCGCCGCGTCGGCGGCGGGCTTCTGGCTCGGCGTCAGGA
>CBIHLR010000083.1:0-9985 GCA_966210875.1 uncultured Brevundimonas sp.
CGGCCTGACCTACGAGCACCGCCTGATCGACGACATGGTGGCCGCGGCCATCAAGTGGTCCGGCGGCTTTGTCTGGGCCTGCAAGAATTACGACGGCGACGTCCAGTCGGACGTGGTTGCTCAGGGCTTCGGCTCGCTGGGCCTGATGACCTCGGTCCTGATGACGCCGGACGGCAAGGTGCTGGAATCCGAGGCCGCCCACGGCACCGTGACCCGTCACTACCGTCAGCACCAGAAGGGCGAGGCGACCTCGACCAACTCGATCGCCTCGATCTACGCCTGGACTCGCGGCTTCAAGCACCGGGGCAAGCTGGACGGCAATCAGGCCCTGATCGACTTCGCCGAGACGCTTGAGCGCGTCGTCGTCGAGACCGTCGAGGCCGGCTTCATGACCAAGGACCTGGCGCTGCTCGTCGGTGACCAGCAGGGCTGGCTGACCACCGAAGGCTTCATCGACAAGGTCGCCGAGAACCTGAACGCGGCCATGGCGAAGGCCGCCTGATCGCAGCGACTCGCGTGTGCGGCGACCGGCCTTCCGTGCGCCGCAAACTTCAGGCTTAACTGCGTTCGATGAGCAGACGTATCGAACGCAGCGCCGCGGACATCGGCCCGGCCCTCGAGGACATCGAGGCCGGCTCGGCCGACGAGATCGTCCTGACCCGCGACGGGCGGACCGTCGCGCGCCTGGTCCGTCCGGGCCAGGTCGAGGAGGCGCCTATTCAGCCGCGCGCCTACGCCTGGGACCGGCCGAGATCGCGCAGGCGCGACGGCGGCGGCTTCGGCGCGCTGGTGACCAATCTCTTGGCCCTGGTCGTCGTCGGCGCGCTCGCCGCCTTCGTGCTCGCGCCGGGCTGGGCCTTCTTCTCCCTGCGGTCGGCGGCCATCACCGGCGACGTGCCCGGGCTGGCCGATCTGGTCGATTACGGCGCGGTGCGCACCTCGCTGCGGCCTCAGCTCACCGACGACCCGCAGGCCGACCAGCCGGCGCCGTCCTTCATCCAGGACCCCATCGGCGCCATCCGCCGTCGGCTCGGCGAGGCCGCGCCCGCCCCGGATGTCGATGCCTACCTCACGCCTCAGGCGCTCGCCGCCCTGACCTTCGGCGAAGGCCGCTATGCGTCGGAGCGCTCGCGCCCCGGTTCGCTGCCGCCGCAGGACGATCCCTACGGCCGGCCCTGGCCCCGCGTGCTGCACTGGAGTCCGGACCGCGCCCGCTTCGGCGTCCGCGACGAGGGCGGCTCCGAGACGG
This sequence comes from uncultured Brevundimonas sp., assembly GCA_966210875.1. GTDB lineage: Bacteria > Pseudomonadota > Alphaproteobacteria > Caulobacterales > Caulobacteraceae > Brevundimonas. The sequence goes on from CBIHLR010000083.1 coordinate 1,250, forward strand.
TCTTCACCTTCCGCCGCGAGGGCCTGTTCACATGGCGCCTCAACCACATCGGCCTGCCTGACGGGAGCGCTCCGCAGGGCGCGGCCGAGGTCTCGGACGAAACGCCCCAGGCAGGCTAGGCGGCTCGGGCGGTTCCGGAAGCAGCGGCAGGCGTGCGGCCGGCCATTTCGCGCACGGCGTCGAGCAGGGCCTGGGCGCTGACGGGCTTGGCGAGGTGGCGGTCGGCGCCGGCGAGGCGGGCGGCCTCCACGTGTTCGGGCAGGGCGTTGGCCGTCAGCATGATCACCGGCGTCGCTGCGCGACCCAGGGCGCCTTCCAGATCGCGGATGGCGCGGGTGGCCGACAGGCCGTCCATCACCGGCATCTGCATGTCCATCAGCACCAGGTCGAAGGGCGTGGCGTCGAAGGCCTCCACGGCCTGGGCGCCGTTCTCGACCATGGTCAGCTCGACCCCCGCGTGGGTGAGGATGAGGTCGATGACCTTGCGGTTGGTCGGGTGGTCGTCGGCGAGCAGAACCTTCAGGGGCCGTTCTTCCTCGACGGTCTGGATCTCGGCCTCGACGGCCTCCGCCGGGGCTTCGGACAGCTTCAGCGGCAGGGTGACTATGAAGGCCGAGCCGCCGCCCACCTCGCTTTCGCAGTCCAGATCGCCGCCCATCATGTCGGCCAGCTGGCGACAGATGGCCAGGCCCAGGCCGGAGCCGCCGAAGCGACGCGTGATCGAGCCGTCCGCCTGCTCGAAGCGGGCGAACAGCCGGTCCCTGCACGCCGCGTCGAAGCCGACCCCGGTGTCCTCGACGGTGAAGCGGAAAACGACCGCCCCGTCGCGGTCGGCGGCCCGCTCGGCCGTCAGCCGGACGAAACCGGCCTGGGTGAACTTGACCGCATTGGAGACGAGGTTGGTCAGAATCTGCTTGAACCGGACCATGTCGCCCGTCACCCAGGTCTGGGCCTCGGGGGCGATGTCGACGAAGAACTGCAGGCCCTTGGCGCGCGCCGGCGCGGCGTAGAGTTGTGCGGCCTCGCGCACCGCCTTGCCGATGTCGAAGGGCGTCTCGGTCAGGGTCATGCGGCCGGACTCCACGCGGGCCAGGTCCAGGATGTCCGACAGCAGCTGCTGCAGGGTCACGCCCGAAGCGGCGATCAGGTCCAGCATCTCGCGCTGGTCCGCGTCCAGCGGGGTATTGGCCAGCACCTCGGCCACGCCGAGGATGCCGTTTAGCGGCGTGCGGATCTCGTGGCTCATGTTGGCCAGAAATTCGCTCTTGGCGCGGTTGGCGGCCTCGGCGGCGTCGCGCGCCCGGATCAGCTCCTGGGCGGCGCGCTTCATGTCGGTGACGTCCACGATGGTCGAGACCGTGCCGCCGAAGGCGCTTCGGCGGTCCTGAATGCGCAGCCAGCGGCCGTCGGCGGTCTCCTGTTCGACCGCATCGCCGCACAGCCGGCGTAGCTCCAGCCGCTCGGCCAGCCATTCCTCCTCGCGGCCCACGGCCTCGGGATAGTCGCCCCGCTCCAGGCCGATGCGCAGGATCTCCGTGAAAGAGATTCCCGCCACCAGCTTGTCGGCGACCTCGGGCACGGTGCGCTTGTACTGGGCGTTCCAAACCACCAGCCGGTCGTCGGCGTCGTAATAGGCCAGGCCGTCCGTCATGGCTTCCAGCGCCTCGCCCATGCGATCGAAGGCTGTGCTGCGGCTCCAGCGGTCCATCAAGCCGATGATCAGAGCCGCGCCGACGATCAGGGTCGAAAGCGCCGCGGTCGCGGCCGCCATGACCGGCTTGGAGAAGAGCAGTTCGGGCGCCGTGGCGTCGGGGGTCGGCAGGATGGTGACCGCCGCCATGGCGGTGAAATGCAGGGCGCAGATGCCGATCGTCAGGATCAGGCCTGCGGCCACGGAACGCATCCAGCCGCCGTACTCGCGGATGATCATCAGGCCGGCGATGGAGATCGTCATGCCCAGCGCCATGGAGACCGCGACCAGGGTCATGTCCCAGCCGATGATCCCCTCGGTGTGGAAGGCCGCCATGCCCGTGAAATGCATGCCGCCGACCGCCAGGCCGAGCAGGGCGCCGGCCAGGGCCGTACCGGCGCGGCTGCGCAGCCGCGCGGCCAGCAGGAACGCCGCCGACAGGCCCGCTACGGCCATGAACAGCGAGATCGTCGTGCCGATGGGCTCGTAACCGGTCTTAAGGCGCGGGTCGAAGCCCAGCATGGCGATGAAATGGGTGGCCCAGACGCTGGCGCCGGCCGCCAGGCCGGTCAGCAGCAGCCAGCCCAACCGATGGTCCGCGGAAAGATCGCGGGCGCGCAGGAACATCCGGACGGCGGCGAAGGCCCCGGCCGCGCAGACGAGGCCGCCCAGCAGCACGAAGCGCCAGTCGTGCTCCATCGTCAGGCAGTTCAGGACTCTGAGCATGGGTTCCCCGACTTCTCGGAGACCCTAGGCGCCTGAAATGAAGAAACGGTTCCGCCGCCTGCGATTTCGCGCGACACCGTCTATAAGCCCGGCGCCAGGGGGACCCCGATGCCGCACAGAGCCGCCTTCGACATGGGAGCCGACCGCACGGCGGCCTTCGCCCTGGCGGGCGCCGGCGGGCTGTGCGTGTTCGCCGGTCTCAGTGGCGAGGCGTGGGCGGACTGGGCCGCGGCGCTCACCACAGGCGTCGCCGCTCTTGTCCTGTGGTTGCGGCGCGACCGCTATGTCGCGCCGGCCGACACCGCCGCGCCGCCGCCCGCGGGCGAAGGTGAACTTCTGTTTCGCGCCACGCTAGAGCGCCTCCCGGACCCGGTGTTGATCGTCGATGGCGGCGACCCCGAGGATTTCTCCACCCGGCGCATTCGCTTCGCCAACGAACAGGCCCGCAGCCACCTGCGTGGCGCTGGCGAGGACGTCGCCCTGGTGTCCGCGCTGCGCGATCCCGACGCCCTGGAGGCGATCGACGAGGCCCTGTTTGGGGGGATTGCGCGCGAAGTCGGCTATTCCGCCGGCGGCGCCCAGGAGCGGGTCTGGCGGCTGTCGGTGGCGCCGCTGCCTACGGCCCAGGACGCCTCGCCCCGCGTGCTGGTCCGCTTCCGCGACGACACGGACGCCGCGCGCATGGAGCGCATGCGCGCCGACTTCCTGGCCAACGCCAGCCACGAGCTGAAGACGCCGCTGGCCTCCTTGGCCGGCTTCATCGAGACGCTGAGAGGCCACGCCCGGCATGACGACCGGGCGCGCGACAAGTTTCTCGAGATCATGACCGCCCAGACGGCGCGCATGAGCCGGCTGATCGCCGACCTGCTGTCGCTCAGCCGCATCGAACTGAACGAGCACATTCCGCCGTCCGGGCGAGTCGACGTAGCCCTGGCCGCCACCGACGTGGTCGACGCCCTGGCGCCCGTCGTGCAGGCGCGCGGCTCCAGAATCGAGGTCCAGGCGCCGCCAGCCGGCGCGGCGGTCGTCGCCGGAGAGCGCGACCAGATCTTCCAGGTCATCCAGAATCTTGTGGAGAACGCGGTCCGCTATTCGCCCGACGGTTCGGTGGTGCGGCTTCGGGTCGAGGCGGATGTCGACCTGGCTGGAGCCCAGACCATCCAGCGCCCGGGCGCGCCGCGTCTGGCCCTGCTGACCCCCGACCGCGACGAGGCCGCCCGCTACGTGCGCATCGTCGTCGACGATCCCGGCAAGGGGCTGGCGCGCCAGCACCTGCCCCGGCTCACCGAGCGGTTCTTCCGGGTGGAGGGTCAGAAGAGCGGCGGAGAGGCGGGCACCGGCCTGGGGCTGTCCATCGTCAAGCACATCGTCAACCGTCACCGCGGCGGCCTGATCGTCGAGAGCGTGGAAGGCGAGGGGACCAGCTTCATCGTCTATCTTCCGATGAGCCCCACCAAGGCGGGAAGCCGCCGCCGCAACAAAAGCGTCACGGAAATGTCGTGAGGAACGAACCGTGCGCGGGCAGTAGTCCGGCGCACGCCTGACCTTCGAGTTCGGCGGGCGCGCGCTTGCGGTCCCGGACCTTGATGATCCCTGTCGTTCTTCTGGCCCTGTTCGCCTTTTCGGTCGGCGTCTACGCCTTCGCGCGTCGCCGCGCCGTGGCCATGGCTGCTGCCGACGGCCCCCGGCCGCACTCCCGGCCGCGCCACCATGCCGCCTACGCCGCCATCTGGACGGCGGTCCCGGCGCTTGTCCTGCTGATCGCGCTGGCGATCGGCGGACCCCGCATCACCACGGCCATCACCTGGAACGACCTGCCCGCGGGCGCCGACCTGCTGCAGGAGCCGATGCGCTCACAGTTCCAGATCGACGCCACCATCATCGCGCACGGCGGCCAGCCCTCGGCGGTGACCTATCCGCCCGCCGCGGCCGGCGAACTCCAGTCCCACGCCGAACGGATCCGCGGCCTGGATGGAATGCTGCGGCTCGGCGGGATCGTCGCGGCGCTCGCGGCCGCCTTCATCGGGGCGGGTTTCGCCTTCTTCCGTATGCGGAGGGACTTCCGCGCGCGCAATGCGGTCGAGGGTTGGGTCGCCGCCCTGCTGGTGGTCTGCTCGGCGGTGGCGGTCCTGACGACGCTCGGCATCGTGCTTTCGCTCGTCTGGGAATCGCTGCGCTTTTTCCAGGCCGTCTCGCCGCTGGAGTTCCTGACCGGCACCCACTGGAGCCCCCAGATCGCCATCCGCAGCGATCAGGTCGGCTCGACCGGCGGTTTCGGAGCCCTGCCGCTGTTCGCCGGCACCTTCCTGATCATGCTGATCGCCATGATCGTTGCCGCGCCGATCGGCCTGATGGCGGCCATCTATCTCGCCGAATACGCCGGCAAGCTGCAGCGCGCCTGGATCAAGCCTGTGCTCGAAGTGCTCGCCGGCATCCCGACGGTGGTCTACGGCTTCTTCGCCGCCCTGACCGTCGGCCCCGCCTTCCGGGGCTTCTTCAACGGCCTGGGCGCCCAGCTCGCCGGGGGGCCGTTCAACGACCTTGGCCTGTATCTGATGAGCGTCCAGAATCAGATGGCGCTGGTCGCGGGGGTGGTGATGGGCGTCATGCTCATCCCGTTCGTGTCGTCACTGTCAGACGACATCATCAACGCCGTGCCCCAGTCGCTGCGCGACGGCAGCTACGCCATGGGCGCGACGAAGTCCGAGACGGTCACCAAGGTGGTGCTGCCCGCCGCGCTTCCCGGCGTGGCCGGGGCCATGCTGCTGGCCGTCAGCCGCGCCATCGGCGAGACCATGATCGTGACCATGGCGGCGGGGCTGCAGGCGCGCATGACGCTGAACCCGCTGGAGAGCGTCACCACCGTCACCGTCCAGATCGTCACCCTGCTGACCGGAGACCAGGAGTTCAACAGTCCCAAGACGCTGTCGGCCTTCGGGCTCGGCCTGACCCTCTTCGCCGTCACCCTCATCCTGAACGTCATCGCGCTCCGGATCGTCCAGGCCTATCGGGAACAGTATGACTGACCGCGCCGACATCCGCGCCGCGGTCGAGGCCCGGCTCAAGCGTCGCCACCGGGCTGAGGCGCGCTTCCGCATCTATGGCCTGCTGGCCATCGCAGTGGCCATCGGCTTTCTGGCCATCCTGCTCGGCCGCGTGATCCAGCAGGGTCACACGGCCTTCTGGACCCATTCGGTCGAGCTGCCGGTTCTCATCGACCCCGCGCAGGTTGATCCGGCCTATCCCGCAGGGGCGAACTTCGACCAGATCATCGCCGAGCAGCTGGCGGTGCGCCTGGGGGCCGGCGATGCGCCCGAGGCTGTGGCGAAGGTGCGCGGCCTGTTGTCGCCCGACATGGGATTCCAGATCGCCGACCGGCTGCGTGAGGATCCTTCGCTCATCGGCAGGACGCTGGATATCGAGGCGCCGGTCAGCGACGAGGCCGACCTCTATCTCAAGGGCGAGATCGAACGCGCCTCGCCCGAGGACGAGCGCAACCTCAGCGACCGCCAGCTTGACTGGCTCGACAGGATGCAGGCCGACGGCCTGGTCGAGGCCCATTTCAACTCTGGCTTCTTCACGCGTTCGGACTCGACCCAGCCGGAGACGGCAGGTCTGCTGGGGGCCATCGTGGGCTCTGCGCTGATGCTGCTGGTGACCGCCGTCCTGGCCATTCCGATCGGCGTCGGCGCGGCCGTCTGGCTCGAGGAGTTCGCCCCAAAGAACCGCTGGACCGACGTCATCGAGGTCAACATCAACAACCTCGCGGCGGTGCCCTCGATCGTCTACGGCCTGCTGGGCCTGGCCGTCTTCATCGGCTGGATGGGCCTGCCGAGGTCCTCGCCCCTGGTTGGGGGCATCGTGCTGGCGCTGATGGCGCTGCCGACCGTGATCATCGCCACCCGCGCCTCGCTCAAGGCGGTGCCGCCCTCGATCCGCGACGCGGCTCTGGCGCTGGGCGCCTCGCGCACCCAGACGGTCTTCGCCCACGTCCTGCCCCTGGCCCTGCCGGGGGTGATGACCGGCGCCATCATCTCGCTCGCCCACGCGCTCGGCGAGACGGCGCCGCTGCTGATGATCGGCATGGTCTCCTTCGTGCCCGGCGTGCCCGAGGGAATCCTGTCGGCCGCCGGCGCCCTGCCGACCCAGATCTTCATCTGGGAGAACGCGTCGGAGCAGGCCTTCCACGAGCGCACCGCCGCGGCGATCATCGTGCTGCTCCTCTTCATGATCGTGATGAACGCCGTGGCCATCGTGCTGCGCAGCCGGCTGGAACGCAGATGGTGACCTCCATGGACATGACCTCCCCCATCGACACCCGACCGACGGTCTCGGCCGCGCCGGCCCGCGGCGACGCCCAGGCCGCGCCCAAGATCCGCGCCCGCGACGTCAGCGTCTTCTACGGCGCGAAGCAGGCCCTGTTCGACGTGTCGCTGGACATGGCCGACAAGTCGGTGACCGCCCTGATCGGCCCGTCGGGCTGCGGCAAGTCCACCTTCCTGCGCTGCATCAACCGGATGAACGACACCATCCAGGGCGCCCGCGTCACCGGCGCGGTCGAGATGGACGGCGAGAACATCAATGATCCGAAGCTCGATCCGGTGGCCCTGCGCGCCCGGGTCGGCATGGTCTTCCAGCGGCCCAACCCCTTCCCGAAGTCGATCTTCGAGAACGTCGCCTACGGCCCGCGCATCCACGGCCTGACGAAGTCCAAGTCCGAACTGCAGGACGTGGTCGAGCGCGCGCTGCGCCGCGCGGGCCTGTGGGCCGAGGTCTCCGACCGGCTCGACCAGCCCGGCACCAGCCTCTCGGGCGGTCAGCAGCAGCGCCTGGTCATCGCCCGCGCCATCGCGGTGGACCCGGAGGTCATCCTGATGGATGAGCCCTGCTCGGCGCTCGACCCCATCGCCACGGCCCGCATCGAGGAGCTGATCGACGAACTGCGCGAGCAGTACTGCATCGTCATCGTCACCCACTCCATGGCCCAGGCCGCGCGGGTCTCCCAGACCACGGCCTTCTTCCACATGGGCCGCATCGTCGAGACCGGCCGCACCGACGAGGTCTTCACCAAGCCGCGCGATCCGCGCACGCTGGACTACATCACGGGACGCTTCGGATGACCCTGCACACCGTCAAGGCCTACGGCGACGAGCTGAACCAGCTCACGGCCGACGTCGCGCGCATGGGCGGACTGGCCGAGGCCCAGATCGCCGACGCCGTCGAATCCATGGCCCGCCGCGACATCGCGCTCGGCGAGGCCGTGATCGAGCGGGACAAGCGGCTCGACGAAATGCTGCGCGACATCGAGCGCAAGGCGATCCGCCTCATCGCCCTTCGCCAGCCCGTCGCCTCGGACCTGCGGCGCACAGTGGCCGCCATGAAGATCGCCAACGACCTGGAGCGGGTCGGCGATCTCGCCAAGAACGTCGCCAAGCGGGGCCTGGCCCTGATCGAGGCCGAGCCGATCGCGCCCCTGACCCGATCCATCGAGCGCATGGGCCGGCTGGTCACCCTGCGCATGAAGGCGGTGCTCGACGCCTATACAGCCCAGCAGGTCGAGGCGGCCCTGAACGTCTGGTCGCACGACGACGACGTGGACGAGCACTACAACGCCCTGTTCCGCGAACTGCTCACCTACATGATGGCCGATCCGCGCACGATCACCTCCTGCGCGCACCTGCTGTTCATGGCCAAGAATCTGGAACGGATCGGCGATCACGCGACCAACATCGCCGAGATGGTTCACTACGAGATCACCGGCGACGAACTGCTCGACACCACCCGGCCCCGCGCTGAGTCGCCCCTGTCGCCGACCGTCGAGGAGGGAGACGATCAATGAGCACGCCCCGCGTCCTGGTCATCGAGGACGACGACGCCCTGGCGACGCTGGTCCAGTACAATCTCGAGAAGGAAGGCTACGACGTCGCCGTCGCAGGTGACGGCGAGGAGGGCCTGGTCCAGATCGACGAGCGGCTCCCGGACCTGGTCATTCTCGACTGGATGCTGCCCAAGGTCTCCGGCATCGAGGTCTGCCGCCGGCTGCGCAGTCGGCCCGAGACGCGCAACATCCCGATCATCATGCTGACCGCCCGCGGCGAGGAGAGCGATCGGGTCCGCGGCCTCGACACGGGCGCCGACGACTATCTAACCAAGCCCTTCTCGGTTCCCGAGCTGGCCGCCCGCATCCGGGCGGTGCTGCGCCGCATCCGTCCGGGCCTGGCCGACGATCGGCTGACGCACGGCGACATCGTGGTGGACCGGGTCTCCCACCGGGTGAAGCGCTCGGGCAAGGAGGTCCACCTGGGCCCCACCGAGTTCCG
>CBIHLR010000084.1:0-9983 GCA_966210875.1 uncultured Brevundimonas sp.
AGGACTTCTCGCAGAGCATGTCCGCCAGCGCTTCCTGGCCCGGGATGCGGAAGATATTGGAGACGTGCCAGAGCTTCTCGGCCTGGTCCTTGACCGCCTGGACCAGCTTGGGATGGGCGTGGCCCAGCGCATTGGTCGAGATGCCCATGACGCAGTCGAGGTACTCGGTCCCGTCGGTGCTCCAAAGGCGGGCGCCCTGGCCGCGATCCACCTCTAGCGGCGCGCGGTTGTAGACTCCCATCAGGTGCTCGGTGGACACGGCTCGGCCTCCAAAAGAGATGTCGCCCCGCGCAAGGCTGCGGCGGGGCGGATGCCCCGGTTTTCCGCCCGGGGGGCGGGTGAGTCAACCAAGCGCGCTAGAGCGTCTCGTCCAGCTCACGGATGATGGCTTCGTAGGTGTCCGCGCCGAGCGCCAGGGTGGCCTCCTCGACCCGGCCCATGTTGTCGTTGGGCGTGTGGATCAGGGTGAAGACCTCCGGCAGGAAGCCGGGCGCCAGGCCCGAGGCTGCGCCCGCGTTGAAGGCCAGCCACATCTGGTGAGCCCCGACGCGGCTCTGGAAGCCGACCGAGACATTGGGCACGCCGGCGGCGGTGAAGACCCGGTCGTCTGACGGCGGATACGCCGGATAGGCCACGCACGGCAGCGCCCGCTCGGCGCAGACGGTGCGGACGGCGCGCATCACCGGCGCGAAGCCTTCGCCGGCATGTTCGGAGTGCATCAGAGTGTCCCCGAAAGCGGCGACGTCGGAGTTGACCACCGCCGAGATGCGCCCGGTCCCGTTCGCCGCGACCCAGCGCTGCGCCCCCACCAGTCCAAGCTCCTCCTGATCGAAGAAGATGACCACCAGTCGGTGGTTCAGGTCGGCGTCGGTTAGGCGTCGCGCCACCTCCGCGATGATGACGGCGGAGCCGGCGTTGTCGACCACGCCCGCCGCCAGGGTTCCGTCGTCGAACATCACGGCGTCGTAGTGGGCGGTGAGCAGCAGGTCGCGCTCGCCCTCGCCGATCGTCACGACCACGTTGCGGCCTTCCAGCGGCTGGCCGTCGCGCTGGCCCGCGAAGGTCTGAACCTCATACGCCAGGCCGTGGCGGTCGAGCAGGGCGGTCAGGGCCTCGAAGCGGCCGAGGTCCGTCGGCTGGACGAAGGTCGCCACCTGGTCGCGGTAGGGCGTGTCCTGGGCGACGGCGGCGCCGGTGAGCGCCAGTGCGGCGGCGAATGCGGCTCCGGCCGCCAGCTTGCGAAGCATGAGAAACCCTCCCGAATGCGCCGCCTCGGCGCCCGCTCTCGGGAAGATGGGTAACCGCTCAGCTCTTGAGCCGCCAGCCCCGGCGGAAGGCCTCATAGGCGACCCAGCCGACGACCAGCGTCAATGCCACCGTGGTCAGCATCCCGGCCACCAGACTGCCGTCGGCGCTGCCGATGAAGCCGTAGCGAAAGCCGTCGATCAGATAGAAGAAGGGGTTGAAGTGGCTCAGCGTCTCGAACGGCTCGGGCAGGGCCTCGACCGCATAGAAGGTGCCCGACAGGAAGGTCATGGGCATGACGATGAAGTTCTGCACCGCCGCCAAGTGATCGAACTTCTCCGACCACAGCCCGGCTAGCACCCCGACCAGCCCCAGCAGGAGCGAGGCGAAGACGCCGTAGAACAGCACCGCCCAGGCCTGTTCCAGCCCGAAGCGGGCGAAGGGCCAGACGCAGGCTGCGGTGACCGCGCCTACCACGATCCCGCGCGTCGCGGCGCCCAGGCCGAAGCCCAGCAGCAGCTCGACCGGCGACAGCGGCGGCGTGAGGAAGTCCGTCGCCGTCCCCATGATCTTGGCCTGGATCAGGGAGGAGGAGGAGTTGGCGAAGGCGTTGTTGAGGATGGCCATCATGATCAGGCCGGGCGCCACGAACTGGGCGAAGTCGACCCCGTGCTGGGTCGGCCGGCTGGCCCCGATCGCGACCACGAAGACCATCATGTAGAGCAGGGTGGTCACCACCGGCGCGAACACCGTCTGGGCCCCGACCTTCCAGAAGCGGCGGACCTCGCGCAGGTAGAGGGTCTTCACCCCCTCGATGTTGAGGCCGGGATAGTCGCGCGGGATTGGGGGCGTGGCGTCGCTCATGGCCCGTATCTAGGTCGCTTCGGGCCCGGATGCGATGGGCTCAGTTCGCCTCGGTCGGTCCGGGCAGGCGCCGGTAGCACTCGCAGGCGGCGCGTTCGAGGGCGGCGCGGTCGGTGACGACGACCGCCCCGCGCCGGGTGCGGATGGCGCCCGTGGCCGCCAGGCGCGCCAGCGCCTCATTCACCGTGGTGCGCTGGGAGCCCAGCATGGCGCCCAGGTACTCCTGGGTGAGAGGCAGGTCGTCGCGGCGGGCCCGGTCCTGGCACCGCAGCAGCCACTTGGCCAGCCGCTGGTCGGAACGGTGCAGCGCGGCGCAGGCCGTCGACTGGGCCAGCTCCTGATACTGGCCGGCGACATAGTCGGCGATGATCGCGCGCATGCCCGGCCGCTCGGCGCACAGGGCGCGCAGCCGCTCGGCGTCGACGCGCCAGGCCGCGCCGTCCATCTGACCGGTCACCAGGGTGAAGGATCGGCTGGGCACGAGGGCGGCGACCGCGCCGCTGAGGCCGTCATAACCCGCCATCGTCGTCTCGACTCGTCGGCCGTCCTCCATCTCGGCGACCGCCGAGATGACACCCTCGAACGCGAAATGAACGTTGACGATCTGCCGGTCGGGTTCGGCGAGGATCTCGTGCACCTTGAAGGGCGTCTGGCGTGCGAAAGACAGCACCGCCTCGCGATCCGCGGCGGTCATGCGATCAAGCAGAAGATTGCCGGTGATGGCCATCCGTTCCCTTTCGCGGGGAACGAACGAACCAGCGTCAGCCGTGGTTCCTGTCCGCCGAAGCGCCGACCCGCCGGTCGAGGCCAGATCCGACGCGGTAGCATTCGCACGCCACCCGCTCGAGCGCCTCGCGGTCGAGGATGGTGATCTTGCCGCGCGAATAGGAAATGGCGCCCGCGCGCTGCAGGCCCTGGGCCGCCTCGTTCAGGGTGGTCCGCTGGGAGCCCAGCATGGAGGCCAGGTACTCTTGCGTCAGGTGCAGCACCTGATCGCGGACCCGGTCGTGACAGCGCAGCAGCCATTTGGCGAAGCGCTGCTCGGCGCGGTGCAGGGCGTTGCAGGCGACGCTCTGTTCCAGCTCGCCCTGCAGGTGGCCGTTGAACCGCGCGATGACTTCCCGCAGGGCGGGGCGCTCGGCGGTCAGGGCGCGCAGCCGGGGCGCCTCCATGCGGAGCGACACCCCGCCCACCTGGGCCATCGCCCGGCTGTGCGAGCGTGTCGCGGCCAGCGCGGCGACGGAGCCGACCAGACCTTCGGACCCGACCATCACGGTTTCGACCATCCGGCCGTCGGACAGCATGGCGACCGAGGACACGACTCCCTGCTCGACGAAGTGGATGTGGTCGATGGGATCGCCGGCTTCATGGAAAACATGCGCCTGGCGGAACTCGAACTGCGAACACTGGCCCAGGATCGCGTGGCGGTCGTCCGCCGGCAAAGCCCCGATCAGCCCATTCTCTGCGGTCTGCGAAATCATGGGCGACGCTTAGGGCCGGGAATCAGCGGGCGTCTGTCGGAAGGCGACACACGGCTGAATTCCTTCCGAAAATCGGCGGAGGCCTCGGGAAAGGACGGCTCGCGGGTTCGGCGTATGCGAATCCGTCGCCGTTCGCGGGCCCTGGACCGCCCCCTCAAAGTCCCCTCGATTTAAACGCATACCAACCCTGCCCTCCGGCCGCAGGGTTAGACCTTTCGCCTCACGCGCGTCTGTCGGCTTGCCGACGGTTGGCGATTCAGTTGCCATCGCCTCAACCTTGAGATTAGGTCGCGGCTTCCTTGGGAGGGAAATCCATGACCGATCAGACCGCCGCGCCCGCGCCCGGCCGCCGGCTCGAGCTGACCCTGCGCGCCCTGGTGCTGGGCTGCCTGCTGGCGGTGATCTTCACTGCCGCCAACACCTATCTCGGCCTGCAGGTCGGCCTGACCTTCGCCTCGGCCATTCCGGCGGCGGTCATCTCGATGACGGTGCTCCGTGCACTGAAGAATTCGACCATCTGGGAGAATATGACCGTCCAGACCGTGGCCTCGGTCGGCGGGGCCATGAGCGCGATCATCTTCGTCCTGCCCGGTCTGGTCATGGTCGGCTGGTGGCTGGAGTTCCCGTTCTGGGAGTCGGTTCTGATCTGCACCCTGGGCGGGGTGCTCGGCGTGACCTTCTCGATCCCGCTCCGCCGCGCGCTCGTCGTCAACGGCGGTCTTCCGTATCCGGAAGGCGTGGCCGCGGCCGAGGTGCTGAAGGTCGGCTCCCCCGGCGCCGACCAGAGCGAAGAGGCGGTCCGCGAGAACAAGGCCGGTCTGTGGGTGGTGGTCTGGGGCGCCATCGTCTCTGCGGTCTATGCGCTCGGTGTGTCGGCCCGCGCCTTCGCGGGCGAGGCCGCCCGCTTCATCAGCCTGCCGGCCTCGCTGGGCGGCGGCGCGACCGGCGTTGGCGTCGGCATGCAGTTCGCCCTCCTGGGCGCCGGTCACCTGATCGGCCTGGCCGTGGGTCTGGCCCAGCTGTTCGGCCTCTTCCTGGCCTGGGCCATCGCGGTGCCGATCCTGACATCACCGGGCTACATCGACTGGGCCCAGGCCAACGGCCTGGCCTCGATCGCCGCGGGTCTGGCCGGCGCGCCGGCCGAGGAACTGGCCGGAACCGTGTGGGCCCGCGAGGTGCGCTTCATGGGCGCGGGCGTCATCGGCGTGGCGGCCATCTGGACCCTGATCAAGCTGGCCGGTCCGCTGATCGGCGGCCTGACCTCGGCGCTCGCCGCCAACAAGCGTCGCCAGTCGGGCGAGGCGCTCGACATCGTCGAACAGGACATCCCGATCACCACCGTGGCCCTGCTGTCGCTGGTGTCGCTCGGCGGCATCGGGGTGCTGCTGTCGGTGGTATCGACCGCCATGGGCCTGGGTTCGGCCGGCATGCTGCTGGTCGTGGGCGGGCTGATCTATGTCATCGTCATCGGCTTCGCCGTGGCGGCCATCTGCGGCTACATGGCCGGCCTGATCGGCTCGTCGAACAGCCCGGTTTCGGGCGTCGGCATCCTGGCCATCGTCATCGCGTCCCTGCTGATGCTGGTGGTGCTGGGGATCAGCGGCCTGCCCGCCGATCCCTCGGTGGTGGCCTTCGCCCTGATCGTGACGGCCATCGTCTTCGCCGTGGCCGTCATCGCCAACGACAACCTGCAGGACCTCAAGACCGCCCAGCTGGTCCAGGCCACCCCCTGGCGTCAGCAGACAGCCCTGATCGTCGGCTGCGTGGCCGGCGCCCTGGTCATTCCCTTCGTGCTGAACCAGCTGAACGCCGCCTTCGGCTTCGAAGGCGGACCGGCCGGCATCGCCGACCAGCCGCTGGCGGCGCCCCAGGCGACGCTGATCTCCGCGCTCGCCCGCGGCGTGATCTCCGGCGACCTGCGCTGGGACCTGATCGGCGTCGGCGCCGTCATCGGCGTGGCCGTCATCATCCTGGACGAGGTGGCCCGGCGTATGAGCGGCGACAAGATCAAGCTGCCGCCGCTCGCGGTCGGCATCGGCTTCTACCTGCCGGCGGCGGTGACCTTCATGCTGGTCATCGGCGCGGTGTGCGGCTTCATCTACAACCGGACGGTCGCGAAGAAGTCCTACGGAGAGGTGGCCCGCCGCATGGGCGTGCTGCTGGCCTCGGGTCTGATCGTCGGCGAAAGCCTTTTCGGTGTGCTGAACGCCGCCACCATCGTCGGCACGGGCAACGCCGAATGGGCTGCGGTGCTGGGCCTCGGGGACGGCTGGCCGGCCATGACGGTCGGGATCGCCGTCTTCGCGGTGCTGACCCTGGTCCTCTATCGCTGGATCATGTCCCGCTCGGCCAAGGTCTAGGCTCGTGCGTGGGGCGGGGGAGACCCCGCCCCACAGCTACGTCCGGGCCTGTCGGATTCGGCGATTGACTCTCGAAGCGGTCGGAGTCCCTATGAGAACAAATAGGGAACATTCATGCGCGCCTCTCCTCAAAGGCTGGAGGCGTTGCGGCGCCGGCTGGCCTCGATCGAGGACCGGGCGCCCAGCGACGCCGGCCGTTTCACCCTCGGGATCGACCGGCTGGACTCCGCCCTCGGCGGCGGCCTGCTGAGGGGCGGCCTGCATGAGGTCTATGCGCACGGGGCGGGCGACAGTCCATCGGCCTTCGGCTTCGCCGCCCTGCTGGCCGAGCGGACCGGGACCCGGCCGGTCCTTTGGGTGTCTCAGGACATGGTCGATCACGAGGCGGGCGGGCTCTACGCCCCGGGGCTGGCCGAGATGGGGCTGGATCCCCGCAGGCTGATCCTGGTGCGGGCGCGGGATCCGACCAGCCTGCTGCGCGCCGCCTTCGAGGGCGCGCGCTGCCCCGCCCTCGCCGCGGTCGTCATCGGGGTGTGGGGGCGGCCCAAGGTGCTGGACCTGACCGCAAGCCGACGCCTGTCCCTGGCCGCCCAGGTCTCTCGCGTGAGCCTGCTGGTGGTGCGGGCGGGCGCCGAGCCCGAACCCAGCGCGGCCGAGACCCGCTGGTCCGTCCAGTCCATGCCGTCGGTCGCGCTCGAGGCCAATGCGCCGGGCCGCCCGGCCTTTTCTGTCCGGCTGCTGCGCAGCCGATCCGGGGCCGCGCCCCAGTCGTATTTCGTGGAGTGGGATCGTGCCGCGCGATCTTTCGTCGAACGCCCGCCGCTATCTGGCGGTGTGGTTCCCCTTCCTGCCGACCGACCGGCTGCGGCTGCGAACGTCGCCGTCCTCCGACGCGCGGGCTGAGACGCCGGTCGTCCTGGTCGAGACGGTCAAGGGCGCCCTGCGCCTGACGGCCTGCGATCCCGCCGCGCTCAAGCTGGGCCTGTCCGTGGGCATGACGCTCGCCGACGCCCGAGCCCGCACGCCGCAGATACGCAGCCTGATCCACCGCCCGGAGAAGGACGCGGGACTGCTTCGCCGCCTGCTGGCCGACTTCGACCGTTTCACCCCCATGGCGGCGCTGGACGGGCCTGACGGCCTGATCCTGGACGTCACCGGCTGCGCCCACCTTTTCGGCGGCGAAGACGCCATGCTCAGGACGGTGCTCGACCGGAGCGGGCGGCTCGGCCTGCAGGCGCGCGCCGCCATGGCGGGCACGCCCCAGGCCACCCGCGCCCAGGTCCGCTTCGGCCCCGGCGGCGTGATCCCCCAGGGTCAGGACCGACCGGCGGTGCGGCGTCTTCCGGTCGCCGCCCTGGAGCTGGCGCCGGCCGACCAGCAGGCGCTGCTGCGCGCCGGGCTGAAGACCCTGGCCGACCTCGACGACCGTCCCCGCGCGACGCTGAGGGCGCGCTTCGGCGCCGCCATGACGGCTCGGCTGGACCGGACGCTCGGGCTGGAGGACGTCCGCATCACGCCGGTGCGTCCGCCCGACCCCTGCGTGGTCGATCTGGTCCTGGCCGAGCCGATCACCGGGACCGAGGAGGTGGAGCGCGTCCTGTCCGACCTGATCGACATGGCCGTCGCCCGTCTGGAGCGGACAGGCGAGGGCGGCCGGGTGTTCGAGGCCGCCTTCTATCGCGTCGATGGCCGGACCCGGCGGATCGCGGTCCGCACCGGCCGGCCCTCGCGGGACGCCGCCGCGCTCAGGCGGCTGTTCCAGGAGCGGCTGGCGGCGCTTTCGACCCCGCTCGATCCCGGCTTCGGCTTCGACCAGCTGCGCCTGTCGGTCCGGGTCGCCGAGCGGCTGCCCTATGCGCAGGTCGGGCTGGAGGGCGGCGCCGATCGCTCCGCCGATCTCGACGATCTGGTCGACCGGCTGGCCGCGCGTCTGGGCGAGGCCTCGGTGCTGCGCTTCGAGCCGCGCGACAGCCATGTGCCCGAGCGGGCCATGGGTCTGGTTTCCGCCTCGCGCGCCCGGCCCGACTGGCCGGAAAGCGAGCCTGAGGAGGTCCCCACGCGGCCGCTGCGCATGTTCGATCCGCCCCAGCCGATCGAGACCCTGGCCCTGGCGCCCGACAGTCCGCCGCGCCGCTTCCGCTGGCGGCGCGTGATGCACGAGGTGGCCCGCGCCGAGGGCCCCGAGCGCATCGCTCCGGAATGGTGGCGCGAGCCCGACGGACGCACCCGCGACTACTATCGGGTCGAGGACCGCCAGGGTCGCCGCTTCTGGCTGTTCCGCCAGGGCCTCTACGGCGAGGCGGACGAGCCCCGCTGGTTCATCCACGGCCTGTTCGCATGACCGCCTATGCGGAGCTGGCGGCGGCGACCAACTTCTCCTTTCTGAGGGGGGCGTCGCGGCCCCAGGACATGGTGCTGACGGCCATCGGGCTCGGCCTGTCGGGCCTGGGGATCGCCGACCGGAACACCCTGGCAGGCGTCGCGCGCGCCTGGGCGGCGCTGAAGAGCCTGCGCGAGGACGGCTTGTCGCCGCCCACGGTGATCCGCCAGGGCGGCGGGCCCGGCGAGATCGCCTACGTCCCCAATCCGCTCGACGATCCCGACCTGCGCGAGGAGATCCAGCGCCGCGCTCACGACTTCAAGCTGGCCATCGGCGCCCGACTGGTTTTCGAGGACGGCGCGCCCGAGATCCTCGCCTATCCGGAGACCCGCCACGGCTGGGGCCGGCTGTGCCGGCTGCTGACCAAAGGCAATCTGCGCGGCAGGAAGGGCGAGTGCCGCCTGCGCCTGCCGGACCTGCTCGCCGACCCCGAAGGCCTGCTGCTCATCGTCATGCCGCCCGCTCGCCTGGGCGGGTTCGACAGGGTGCTGGGCCAGGTCTCCGCCGCCGCCCCGGGGTCGGTCTGGCTGGGCGCGGCCATGACCTATCGCGGTCAGGACCAGAGGCGGCTCTCGGCCCTGGCCGGGCTGTCACAGACCGCCGGGACGCCGCTCATCGCCACCAATGACGTCCTCTATCACGCCGCCGAGGAACGGGACCTTCAGGACGTCCTGACCTGCATTCGGGAAGGGGTGCGGATCGACCAGGCCGGCCGGTTGCTGCAGGCTAACGCCGAGCGCCACCTCAAGACGCCGCAGGAGATGGAGCGTCTGTTCCGCGCCGCGCCCCGGGCCCTGGCCGAAAGCCGGGACTTCCTGGCCCGCATCGCCTTCGACCTCGGCGAGCTCCGCTACGAATATCCGGAGGAGCCCATTCCGCCGGGCCGGACGCCCCAGGCCTGGCTGGAGGAGCTGACCTGGCGGCGCGCCGACGTCCGCTATCCGGACGGCGTGCCCGACAAGGTCCGGGCCACCCTGAACAAGGAGCTGGCCTATATCGGCGAGCGCAACCTGGCGCCCTATTTCCTGACCATCCACGACATCGTCCGCGTCGCCGAGGACCGGCGCATCCTGTGCCAGGGTCGCGGCTCGGCGGCCAATTCGGCCGTCTGCTACGTGCTGGGCATCACCTCGGTCGATCCGGCCTGCAACGACGTGCTGTTCGAGCGCTTCCTGTCGGCGGACCGCAACGAGCCGCCCGACATCGACGTCGACTTCGAGCACGAGCGGCGCGAGGAGATCATCCAGCACATCTACCAGCGCTACGGCCGCCACCGCGCCGGCATCGCCGCCACCGTCATCCACTACCGGCCGCGCAGCGCCATGCGCGAGGCCGGCAAGGCCCTGGGCCTGACCGAGGACGTCACCGCCCGGCTGGCGGGGACCCAGTGGGGACACTGGGGCTCGAACATCCCCGACGACCACATCCGCCAGGCCGGGCTCGACCCCGCCAATCCCATGATCCGGCGGGCCGTGCGCATGGCCCAGCGGCTGCTCGGCTTTCCCCGCCACCTCAGCCAGCACGTCGGCGGCTTCGTGCTCACGCGCGGGCGGCTGGATGAGCTGGTCCCGATCGGCAACGCGGCCATGGCCGACCGCACCTTCATCGAATGGGACAAGGACGACATCGACGCGCTCGGCCTGATGAAGGTCG
>CBIHLR010000085.1:0-9978 GCA_966210875.1 uncultured Brevundimonas sp.
CTTGTCCTTGCCCAGCACCTGCATGCGGTAGATGCCGAGGTTGAAGTCGTCCTCGGCGCTGTCGGACGGGCCCTTGGTGACCACCAGGCCCCAGGTGATCAGCGGCGCGGGCTCGCCCGGCCAGCAGCCCTGGATGGGCAGGCGCGTCAGGTCGATCTGGTCTCCCTTCAGCACCACCTGCTGGACCGGCGCGGTCTTCACGACCTTGGGCCGCATGCTCATGGCCGTCTGGACCATGGGCAGCATCTCGAGCGCCTGGCCCATGTCGCGCGGCGGCGTCGGATTGCGCAGCTCGGACAGCAGCTGGCCGACCTCGCGCAGCTCGCCCGCGGTCGTGCGCGCCTTCTTGCCGACGGTGACGCCCATGGCGACGCGCTTCACCGTGCCGAACAGGTTGGCCAGACACGGGATCGGGCTGATCGAGCCGTCGGGCATGACGGGCTTTTCGAAGATCACCGCCGGGCCGCCGTTCCTCAGCAGCCGGGTCTGGATCTCGGTCATCTCCAGGTGGGTGGAGACGGGCTCACTGACCCGGACCAGTTCGCCCTGGGCTTCCAGTTGATCGATGAAGTCGCGCAGGGACTTGTAGGCCATGACGCCTGATGGCCCCGGCGCGCCGTCAGTTCAATAGGCGGGCGTGTCCGACTGCAGCGCCCAGAGCGGCAGGCGCAGGGCGCGGACGGCCGCGCCGATCTTCAGGCTGTCGAGGTGGGCGCGGCCCGCCTCGGCGCGGCGCGCTTCTTCGGGGGTCAGCTCCATGAGGTGCGCCAAGTCGTCGACGGTGACGCCGCGCGCCTCGCGCCAGCGCTTCAGCCGCGCGCCGACGGCCGCATCGGCGGGATCCACGCCGGGAAAGCCGAGCACTACGCCCATGGCCGCCTCCTCGTGACTTGCGCCTCTGTCGGGCGCGCAGCCCGACTTTCGCGCGGCATGGCGGTGTCGGCAACCCGTCAGTAGGCTAGGGCCAGGCCGTCCTTGCGCATCTCGGTAGCCGCGCCGTAGGTCCAGCCGCCGTCGGGGTTCACCTGGCGCATGACGTTCTGATAGCCGCCGAAGCCGCCGTCGGGCGGGCCCAGCGTCCAGCCCTTGGCCTCCAGACCAGCGCGGGCCTCGGCGGGGACGCCGCTCTCGAGGTGCAGGACGCCCACGCCCTCGGCCATCTGGCCGGTGGGCTCGGACGAGCCATAGTGCTGCCAGCGCGGCGCGTCGCCGGCCTCCTGCGGGCCTAGGCCGTAGTCGGTCATGTTGATGACGATCTGCGACTGGCCCTGCGGCTGCATCCCGCCGCCCATGACGCCGAAGGCCATCCACGGCTGGCCGTCCTTGCAGGCGAAGCCCGGGATGATGGTGTGGAACGGCCGCTTGCCGGGCGCATAGACGTTGGGGTGACCGTCGCGCAGGTTGAACAGCTCTCCCCGGTCCTGGAACATGAAGCCGAGCGTCGCGCCGTCCGGCCCGTCGGGCACGAGCCCCGAGCCCATGCCGCGATAGTTGGACTGGATCCAGCTGACCATCATGCCGTCGGCGTCCGCGACGCTGAAATAGGTGGTGTCGCCCTGCGTCGGCGCATCGCCGGGGAAGGCGCGGTCCATCACGCGGTCCATCCGGATCAGGGCGGCGCGCTCACGGGCGTATTCCTTGGAGATCAGCCACTCGACCGGCGTCTCGGCGAACCGGGTGTCGGCGAACCAGCGGGCGCGGTCTTCGAAGGCCAGCCGCTTGGCCTCGGCCTGGACGTGGATGGAGGCGGCGGTCTGGAAGCCGAGGTCCGGCATGTCGAACTGCTCGACGATGTTGAGCAGCTGCAGCGTCGACAGGCCCTGGGTGTTCGGGCCTAGCTGATAGACGTCGACGCCGCGATAGGGCGACATCAGGGGGTCGACCCATTCCGTGCGGTGCGCGGCCAGGTCGGCGCGGGTCATCCAGCCGCCGATGCGCCGGAAGTAGCTCTCGATGTGGTCGGCGATCGGCCCGTCGTAATAGGCGTCGCGGCCGCCCTCGGCGATCATCCGGTAGGTGCGGGCCAGGTCCGGATTGCGGAACATCTCGCCTTCGCGCGGCGTGCGGCCGCCGGGCATGAAGACGCGCCGGGCGTTGTCGGTCTCCTCCACGCCCGCGTTCGGGCGCAGGAAGTTGGCCATGTTGCGCTCGAGGTAGAAGGCGATCAGCTGAGGCACCGGCACGCCCCGGTCACACAGTTCGGCCACCGGCATCAGGACGTCGGCCCAGGGCAGCTTGCCGTAGCGCTGGTGGGCGCTCCACCAGGCGTCGACCGTGCCGGGCACATTGACGGTG
This sequence comes from uncultured Brevundimonas sp., assembly GCA_966210875.1. Classification (GTDB taxonomy): domain Bacteria; phylum Pseudomonadota; class Alphaproteobacteria; order Caulobacterales; family Caulobacteraceae; genus Brevundimonas. Next base: position 2,296 of record CBIHLR010000085.1, read on the forward strand.
ACCGCGCCATAGCGGGGCAGATAGCCCTCGACAGCGCGGCTGCGCGCCGTCTCCAGCGACAGGCCCATGGGCGAGTTACCCGAGCCGTTCAGGCCCACGACCCGCCCCTGCGCCGGGTCCCACATCAGGCAGAAGGCGTCGCCGCCGATGCCGTTGGCCACCGGCTCCAGGAAGCCCAGCGCCGCATTGATGGCGATGGCCGCGTCGATGGCCGAACCGCCACGCCTCAGCGTGTCGATCCCGATCAGGGTGGCCATCGGGTGCGCTGTGGCCGCCGCGCCCTGCGACCCCCAGACGGTCGAACGCCCGGCGAAGGGCTGGCCCACGATGCGGTCGCCCGGCCCCACGTTGCGGTAGAGCTCCTGGCTCAGCGCCGACCCCGCCGTAGCGAGGCCCAGCGGCAGGGCGGCGAAGAAGGTCCGTCGGCGCATGGCGTGTCTCCTGGGGCGGGCGCCGCATAGAGACGCCACGAGGCCGCGCTGGCAAGGCGCCACATTTCGGCCTCGCGTCTCGCGCGCTTGTGATGGCGCAGCGACTCCGCGGCGGTTAGGCTCCGGCGGATGGATTTGCGCCTCCTCCTCCTCATCGCCACGGCGGCCTGCGCGCCGATGATCCCGGAACAGCCCTCCGTGCAGGAGCCGCCCGCCGCGCCCACGCCGGAGCCCACGGCCCCGTCGGCCACCCCGACCGAGCAGATGGCCTTCGACGCCTGGCGCGAGAGCTTCCTCGACCGCCGGGCCGGCGCCAACCGCGAGGCCTGGGCGCGCGAGCTGGCGGGCCTGACGCCAGACCAGCGGGTGGTCGACCGGGACCGCAGCCAGCCGGAATTCTCAAGCAGCGCCGGGTCCTACATCTCCCGGGCGATGACCGCGGACAGGATCGCGCGCGGCCGCGATCTGATCGGGGCGTCGCCGTGGATGCGCGACATCGAAAGCCAGTACGGTGTGCCGCGCGAGATCCTGGTGGCCATCTGGGCGCAGGAGAGCGCCTTCGGCCGGATACAGGGCGATTTCGACGTCGTGCGCTCGCTCGCCACCCTGGCCTGGGAAGGCCGCCGGCGGGACTGGGCCGAAGGTCAGCTGGTGGACGCGCTCAGGATCGTCACCGAAGGCCGCCGAGACCGGGCCCGCCTGCTCGGCTCCTGGGCCGGGGCGATGGGCCAGACCCAGTTCATGCCCGACAACTATCTGCGGCTCGGGCGCGATCATGACGGAGACGGTTTCGTCGACATCTGGGGCTCGGACCGCGACGCCCTGGCTTCGGCGGCGAACCTGCTGGCCACCGCCGGCTGGCGGCGCGGCCAGAGCTGGGGCGCGGAGGTGATCCTCCCAGACGGCTTCGACTATGCGCTGGCCGAGACGGATCGGTCGCCGTGGGCGACATGGCGCGCGCGAGGAGTCCGCCGCGCCGATGGCGGGGAGTTCACCGCCGCCGAGGCCGCCGAAGAAGCGCTGATACTGCTGCCGGCCGGCGCCCAGGGCCCCGCCTTCCTGGCCCTGCCGAACCACTATGTGATCCGGCGCTACAACAACTCGGTGTCCTACGCCCTGTCGGTCGGCCTGCTCGGCGACGCCATGATGGGCCGTCCCGGCCTCAGCAAGTCCTGGCCTCAGGAAGAGCCCATGTCGCGCGACCAGCGCTTCGCCGCCCAGCGGGCGCTGGCGGCGCTCGGCTATGATCCGGGCGGCATCGACGGGGTGATCGGCTCGGGCACGCGCGCGGCGCTGCGGCGCTGGCAGCAGGCGAGGGGGCTTCTGGCCGACGGCCACCTGACCGCGGCGCTGGTCGAACGGCTGCGCGTCGAGGCGGGGGTCTAGGCTAAGGTCTTGACGGAACAGGCCGCCGGGAGGACCGTTGGGCCAGTTGTCAAAGGAGACCCGTCATGCGCAAAATTCTGCTCGTCCTCTCCGCCACGGCTCCGCTGGCGCTCGCCGCCTGCGCCACCACGGGCGTGGACCGCCAGACCTATCAGCAGGAGTATGAGGCGCTGATGGCCGACTGCCAGGCTCGCGGCGGCATCCTCACGCCGATCCCGGGTTCGACCGGACCTCGCCCGGCGAACGACTACGCCTGCGAGATCCGCGGCGGCGGCTCCGGCCGGATCGGCTAGGCCGCACTAGCCCGCGATCAGAACCCACAGCCCCGTCGCGGCGAAGGCCGCGGCGGCGGCCCCGCGTATCCACTTGAGCGGCAGCCGGTCCGCCGCCGCCTGGCCGAGGACGACGGCCGGGGCGTTGGCGATCATCATGCCCAGCGTCGAGCCGGCCACGACCGGCGCGATGTCTGCGAACCGCGCCGCCAGGGCGGCGGTGGCGACCTGGGTCTTGTCGCCCATCTCGACCAGGAAAAAGGCGGTGGTCGTGGCCCAGAAGACCGAGGCCCAGCGTCGCCGATGATCCGGCGGGCAATCGTCGAAGGTGTCCGGGATCAGGGCCCAGGCGGCGAACGCCAGGAACAGGGCCCCGAGGATCCAGCGCGTCCAGGGGCCTTCGAGCCATTGCGCGGCCAGCACCCCGACAAGTCCCGCCAGGGCGTGGTTGGCCAGGGTCGCCAGGAGAATCCCGGCCAGGATGGCCGACGGCCTTCGCCAGGCGGCGGCCAGGCAGATGGCCAACAGCATTGTCTTGTCGCCGATCTCGGCGACAGCCACGAGGCCGGTGGAAATGAAGAGCGCGTCCATGAGTGTTCCGGATTCCAGGCAAGACGGGACGATCCGCGCCCAAGCCGGACGCGAAGCGCCAAAGGTCTTGCCAGAGCCTGTCGGCTCGCCCGCGCCACCACGCCGATCGGCGTGAAGTGTGTTGACGCGGCCCCTCCTGGGAGGCGGAGGCGGCTACTCCCCAGTGACGGGCGGCTCGATAACGATGCGGGGCTGGTCGCGCAAGCCGGCTTTGAGCGCGCGGCGTTCGACGACATAGGCGACCAGCCAGCAGGCCATGGCCCAAGCCGCTCCGATCGCCCATCCGGCGAGCACATCGGTGGCCCAGTGGGCGGCGAGGTAGACGCGGCTGATCCCGACGAGCAGCGCGATGACCACCGCCGAGCCCAGGATGTAGGCCTTCATCCGCCGTCGTCCGAAGGCGCGTTCCAGCATGACGCCGAGCGTCAGGTAGAAGACCGTCGACAGCAGGGCGTGGCCCGAGGGGAAGCTGGCGTTCAGGGTCTCCACCGCCCGGTGCAGTTCAGGCGGGCGGTCGCGCTCGAACAGTCCCTTGAGCCCCTCGCTGAGCAGCAGACCGCCGGCCAGGGACACCGTCATCATGACCGCCGAGAAGGGCTTCTTCTGGATCAGCAGGACCCCGACCGCGATCAGGGCGAACAACAGCAGGACCGACAGGCCGCCCAGCGCGGTGATGTCCATCATGGCGGTCTGCAGCCAGTCCGGGCCGATGGCGTCGGCGGGGTCCGCCGTGGGCCGCATCCAGTCCAGCACGGCGTGGTCTAGCGCCTGGCCGTCGGCCTCGGTCATATCGTCGGCGATCTCGACGAAGGCGGCGATTCCACCGGCGATCACGCCCAGCGCGACGACGACGCCAAGCTCCTGTCGCGCAAATCGGAGGAGACGTCTGAGCGAGCCTGTCGCCTGCCCGGTCCAGTGGTTCGAGATGGTCATGGCAGAGGAAACAGCCACGCTTGGCGGCGGTTCCGTTCACGCGTTCGTGATGGCCGCCCACCCCCGTTGTAATAGGGCCGTCCACAGGGCCGCCCACAACCTCCGATCACGAATCGCTTCAGAGGCGAGGTCAAGGCGTTGACGCCTCATTAGGGATATGGCCCCCTAGATATGGACCTTGGGGCAAGGGGTCCTACTAGATGCGGTGTGAAAGCGCCGGTGTCTTTCAGTTCTGGAATTAGGGGCAGGGTGTATGGCTGGCGGTGAAGCGTTGATGCGGAACGAGTTTCCTGCGGAAGGCCAGGGGGCCGAGATCGTCCCCTTCGGCGGCGCTCCCAATCTTAGCTTGGTGCGCAAGGTCGAGGTCGACCGGAGCCGTGACGCCCTGCTCACCGACTTCGGCAAGAAGACGCTGGAGGACCGCTATCTCCTGCCGGGCGAGTCCTATCAGGACATGTTCGCGCGCGTCGCCACGGCCTACGCCGACGACGCCGACCACGCCCAGCGGGTCTACGACTACATGAGCCGCCTGTGGTTCATGCCGGCCACGCCGGTCCTGTCGAACGGCGGCGCCGACCGCGGCCTGCCGATCTCCTGCTTCCTCAACTCGGTCGGCGACAGTCTGGAAGGCATCCAGCAGGTCTGGAACGAGAACGTGGCGCTGGCGTCCAACGGCGGCGGCATCGGCACCTACTGGGGCGGCGTCCGCTCCATCGGCGAGAAGGTGAAGGGCGCGGGCCAGACCAGCGGCATCATCCCCTTCATCCGGGTGATGGACTCCCTGACCTTGGCGATTTCGCAGGGCTCGCTGCGCCGGGGTTCGGCCGCCGTCTATCTGGACATCCACCACCCGGAGATCGAGGAGTTCCTCGAGATTCGTAAGCCCTCGGGTGACTTCAACCGCAAGTCGCTGAACCTGCACCACGGCATCAACATCACCGACGCCTTCATGGAGGCGGTGCGCGACGGCAAGAGCTTCGATCTCGTCTCGCCCAAGACCGGCGAGGTTCGCAAGACCGTCGACGCGCGCGGTCTGTGGACCAAGATCCTCGAGGTCCGGCTGGCGACCGGCGAGCCCTATCTGATCTTCTCGGACACGGTGAACCGCGCCATGCCCGAGCACCAGCGCGAGCTGGGCCTGAAGGTGAAGCAGTCCAACCTGTGCTCGGAGATCATGCTCCACACCGGGCCGGATCACCTGGGCGTCGACCGCACCGCCGTCTGCTGCCTGTCGAGCGTCAACGCCGAGACCTTCCTGGAGTGGCGCGACGAGCCCCGCTTCATCGAGGACGTGATGCGCTTCCTCGACAATGTTCTGGAAGACTTCATCACCCGCGCCCCGGCGTCGATGGGCGCGGCGGTCTATTCCGCCAAGCGCGAGCGCTCGGTGGGCCTGGGCCTGATGGGCTTCCATTCCTTCCTGCAATCGCAGGGCGTGGCCTTCGAAAGCGCCATGGCCAAGTCGTGGAACATGCGGCTGTTCAAGCACCTGCGCCGCGAGGCCGACAAGGCCAGCCGCCTGCTGGCCGAGGAGAAGGGCCCCTGCGAGGACGCCGCCGAGCGCGGCAAGATGGAGCGGTTCAGCCACAAGCTGGCCATCGCGCCGACGGCTTCGATCTCGATCATCTGCGGCGGCACAAGCGCCGGCATCGAGCCGATCCCGGCCAACATTTACACCCACAAGACCCTGTCGGGCTCGTTCGCGGTCAAGAACCCCTATCTGGAACGCCTGCTCGAAGAACGCGGCCAGAACACCGAGGCCATGTGGTCCACGATCCTGGCCAACGAAGGCTCGGTCCAGCATCTCGACTGCCTGACCGACGACGAGAAGGCCGTCTACAAGACCGCCTTCGAGCTCGACCAGCGCTGGGTGATCGAACTGGCCGCCGATCGGACGCCGGAGGTCTGCCAGGCCCAGTCGGTCAACGTCTTCCTGCCCGGCGACGTCGACAAGTGGGACCTGCACATGCTGCACTGGTCGGCGTGGGAGCGAGGCATGAAGTCCCTCTACTACCTGCGGTCCAAGTCGGTGCAGCGCGCCGCCTTCGCCGGCGGCGAGGCCGCAGCGGAAAGCGAGCCCGACCCGAACCAGCCCGACCTCTTCTCGGCCGCCCGGACCGACTACGACGAGTGCCTGGCCTGTCAGTGACCGCCGGTCTCGGAACCTGACGCCGGGGAAGTCGTTTGCCAGACTGAGGAAGTTTGGGCATGCTTCCCCGGTCGATCGCCGGGGGGCGGCGAAAGAGGGGAGCGTCGATGAAGTTCGGCGTGACGGGATTGGGAGTTCTGGCGGCGGCCCTGGCGGCCGGTGCAGCTGACTCCGCCCTCGCCCAGGACGCCCCCTCGCCGTGGATTTCCAGCGTCCCCGTTCAGCTTGAGCCGGGCTTTGCGGCCCGTTCCGGGGACGCTCTAGGGGTCGAGCTTCAGGGTGAAGCGCTGCGCCTGAACCGGGCTCTTTTCGATCATACCCCGGGGCTGGTGGCCTCCCAGACGCGCGGCGTATGGCGTCAGCGCGAGGACGGCTCGGTCGAGCAGATCCGGGTCCGGTGGACGGACCCGATGCTGGATCGCGAGGCTCCGCTACCTATCGACTCCATCCAACGGGCCCGCTTCGAGCGGGACTACGACGTCAGCTATGTCCGCGGCTGGACCATGGTGTCCGGCGAGCCGGGATCCCAGGTCGAGTTCACTCCGCACGCCGGCGTGGGCGTGGGCTCGGACGGCGGATCGGCCGAAGTCGGAGCGACGATCCGGGTCGGAGACCTCGAGGTCCGCGATGGCCGCTCCTACGACGATGACGAAGGCCGCTGGTACCTGTTCGCAGCGGGCACGCGGCGGGCCGTCGGCCTGAACTTCGGGCGCGGCATGGACGGCGGCTGGAACCGCCAGGGCATCAGTCACGACTCCGGCGCCTTCATCGGCGACGCTCAGGTCGGCGTCGCCTGGCGGCGCGGCGACACGCAGACGTCGTTCGGCTACGTCCACCGCGAGGTGACGGCCGAGGGGGTCCATGGCGGCACGGGCATCGACCGCGACGCCACCGAGGGCTTCGTCGCGGTCCAGTTCTCGATCCGCCCGGACTGGTAGGCCCGGGCAGGGCCCTTAGCGCGCGAACTTCTGGAACTTGATCCGGTGGGGGATGAGCGCGTCCGTGCCCAGGCGGCGCTTCTTGTCCTCCTCGTAGGCTTCGAAGTTGCCTTCGAACCATTCGACGTGGCTGTCGCCCTCGAAGGCCAGGATGTGGGTGCAGAGGCGGTCGAGGAACCAGCGGTCGTGGCTGATGACCACGGCGCAGCCGGCGAACTCCTCCAGCGCCTCCTCGAGGTTCTGCAGCGTCTCGATGTCGAGGTCGTTGGTCGGTTCGTCGAGCAGGATCAGGTTGCCGCCGGTGGCGAGGGTCTTGGCCAGGTGGACGCGGTTGCGCTCACCGCCTGAGAGCAGGCCGACCTTCTTCTGCTGGTCCGCGCCCTTGAAGTTGAAGCTGCCGACATAGGCGCGCGAGTTGATCTCGCGCTTGCCGACCATCATGACATCGGTGCCGCCAGAAATGGCCTGCCAGACCGTATCGTTCGGCTGCAGGTCGTCGCGGCTCTGGTCGACGTAGGCCAGCTTGACCGTCTCGCCCAGCTTGATCGTGCCGGCGTCCGGCTGCTCCTGGCCGGTGATCAGGCGGAACAGGGTCGACTTGCCCGCGCCGTTCGGCCCGATGACGCCGACGATGCCGTTGGGCGGCAACTTGAAGGTCAGGTCCTTGAACAGCAGCTTGTCGCCGTAGGACTTCTCAAGGCCGTTGGCTTCCAGCACGACATTGCCCAGGCGCGGGCCGGGCGGGATCTGGATGACCGCATAGGTCTGAGCCTTGGAGGCGTTCTCCTGCTCGGCCACCATCCGCTCGTAGGCGGCCAGACGCGCCTTGGACTTGGCCTGGCGGGCCTTGGCGCCCGAACGGACCCATTCCAGTTCGCGGGTGAGCGCGCGCTGGCGGGCTTCGGATTCCGACTGCTCCTGGACGACCCGCTTCTGCTTGGCTTCCAGCCACGAGGAATAGTTGCCCTCGTGCGGATGGCCCT
>CBIHLR010000086.1:0-9942 GCA_966210875.1 uncultured Brevundimonas sp.
CACTCGGGCGGCAAGTTCTCGGGCAAGGCCTATGAGACCTCGGGCGGCCTGCACGGCGTGGGCGTCAGTGTCGTCAACGCGCTGGCCGAGCGGCTGGAGGCAACCGTCTGGCGCGACGGTTTCGAGCACCGCCAGGTCTTCTCGCGCGGCAAGCCGCTGACTGGCACGGAAAGGGTCGGCTCCTCGCGCAAGAAGGGCACCCGGATCCGCTTCAAGCCGGACGACGAGATCTTCGGCGCGGGCGCGGCCTTCAAGCCGGCGCGGCTGTACCGGATGGCGCGGTCCAAGGCCTATCTGTTCCGCGGCGTGACCATCGAGTGGAAGCTCGCCGCCGAACTGGCCAGCGAGCAGATTCCTGAGCGCGCCACCTTCCATTTCCCCAACGGCCTGGCCGACTACCTCGCCGAACGCATCGGCGAGCAGGAGACGGTCACTCCGGCCTTCTCCGGTCGCGTCGAGCGCAAGGGCGACGCCGGCGCGGTCGAATGGGCCGTCACCTGGAGCCCGGCCGGCTTCGGCGACCACGACAGCTTCGTCCAGTCCTATTGCAACACCGTGCCGACACCCGACGGCGGCACGCATGAGGCCGGCTTCCGCGCCGCCCTGGTCAAGGGGCTGAAGGCCTATGCGGAGCTCACCGGCGAGAAGCGCGCAGGCATCCTGACCGCCGAGGACGTCATCGCCCAGGCGGGCGCCCTGGTCTCGGTCTTCATCAAGAACCCGGAGTTCCAGGGCCAGACCAAGGACCGTCTGTCGTCCTCCGACGCCCAGAAGCTGGTCGAGGCCGCCCTGCGCGACCCCTTCGACCACTGGCTCACCGAAAGCCCGCAGCGGGCCAACGCCCTGCTGGGTTTCGTGCTCGAGCGCGCCGAGGAACGGCTCAAGCGCCGCAAGGACAAGGAGGTCGCCCGCGCCTCGGCGACCCGCAAGCTGCGCCTGCCCGGCAAGCTGGCCGATTGCTCCCAAACGGCGGCGCAAGGCGCCGAGCTCTTCATCGTCGAGGGCGACTCGGCCGGCGGCTCGGCCAAGCAGGCGCGCGACCGCGCCTCCCAGGCCATCCTGCCCCTGCGCGGCAAGATCCTGAACGTCGCCTCGGCGTCCGGCGACAAGGCGCGCCAGAACCAGGAGCTCTCGGACCTGCTGCTCGCGCTCGGCGTCCAGACCGGCTCGCGGTTCCGGCTCGAGGACCTGCGCTACGAGCGTATCGTCATCATGACCGACGCCGACGTGGACGGGGCCCACATCGCGTCCCTGCTCATCACCTTCTTCTACCGCTCGATGCCGGAGCTGATCCGCTCGGGCCGGCTCTTCCTGGCCATGCCGCCGCTCTATCGCCTCAGCCACGGCGGCAAGACGGTCTACGCCCGCGACGACGCCCACAAGGACGAGCTGATGGCGACCGTCTTCAAGGGCAAGAAGCCCGAGATCGGCCGCTTCAAGGGCCTGGGCGAGATGAACCCGTCCCAGCTCAAGGAGACCACCATGGACCCGAGGCGGCGCACGCTCGCCCGGGTGGTGGTCGAGCCCGGCCATGAGGCCCAGATCGACGACCGAGTCGAAACCCTGATGGGCCGCAAGCCGGAACTCCGCTTCCGCTTCATCCAGGAGCACGCGGCCTTTGCCGCCGAGGACCTCGATGTCTGACGTCAGCGCGGCGCGGATTCCCGCGCTGATGCTGACCTATGACGCCGATCTCGACGTCACGCTCTTCTGTCTCGATCAGTACGCCCGGCACTGGCCAGACTGCCCGCTTCGCTTCCTGGCGCCCGTCAACAGCGACGCGGCGCAGGCCAGGCTCATCGCCGAGGCGCCGCCTCAGCTGGACATCCAGGCGGTCTCCTCGCCCGGTTCCGTGGGCGCCACCCTTCGGACGCTGCTGGCGCATGCCGGGGATGTCGACTGGATCTACTGGGCCAACGCCGACCGCTATCCGTACGCCCTCCCCGACCCGGATAGCCTGAGCCAGGTCGTCGCCGCCGTGACAAGCGGCCAGGTCGCCTCCGACGTCCCCGCCGTGCGGCTCACCCGCTGGCTGGATTCGATCCAGACTGACGATGCTCCACGGTGTTGGGTGGCCGGTCAGTCGTTCCGCTCAGGCCCGTTCGCGCCGTTCGGCTTCTGGCATCATCACCTTCTGCGCCGCGAATGGCTGGTCTCGCAGCTGGAGGGCGCTCCCGAAGAGGAGTCCCTCTATGACTTCCATGTCCGCGTGGTCGAGCCGCTCGGAGCGGACGGGACGCGCGCCCTTATTCCAGACAGCAGCCTGATCAAGTTCGAGGAGCCCATCATCAAGGGCGACCTCACCCTGAACTACCTGTCGCGCCTCGAACGGCGCGGCCGACCGGTTCCCGAACGCACGGTGCGCCGCGCCACCACGGCCTATGCGTCGCCCCGCATCGCGAAGGACAACCGGTTCTGGGAGAAGGCCGAGAAGGCCCCGTCCCTCGCCGCGGCCTGGCCTACTGAACCGGTAACCGTGATTTCCTATGGAGGGGTGGGGTCCAAGGCCTTGGTCCGATGGCTGTCGCAGGCGACGGACCCCGTCCGGCGCTCCCGCGCCCACACTCACCGGCGCATTCCGCCGCCTCGCGTCGGCGCGGCCGATCGTCTCGTCTATGTGTTCGGCGATCCGCGAGAGGCCGTGCTCTCGATCTTCAATCGGCGCATCGCCCGCCATGAACGCCATGGGTTCGAGCCCGACGGCTCGACGCTCGGACGTGCCGACTTCGCCATCTGTCACGCGATCAACCTCGAGGCCGATCCGCGTCCCATGACCGAGGCCTGGGACCTTGAGACCTATCTCGATCATGGCGTCGACCTGTTCCGCCTGCAGGAGCATTTCGACTTCTGGAGATATGCGGACGGCGAGTACCCGATCCTGTTCGTTCGCTACGAGACCCTGGACCGGACCGCGCCGGCGCTGGCTAAGGCGCTCGGCCTTGAGCGCCCTCCGTTCGAGTTTTCTAAGCGCACGAGCCGGCTTGGGGACCTGGACGCGGACCTCCGGCGAAAGCTGGACGCTCTCTACGGAGATTTCGCCGGCGAACTCGCCGCCCTACCGGACCTCTTCGAAGTCCAGGGCACGACAGTTCGGCCTATCGGGGACTGATGCGCCGACTGCTCCGCTTGCGGATTTGCGGCGCATCCACAGACGGCCCCAAACTGTCCCCGTTCATCGGCACGTCCGCCCCTGCCGCAGGGGCGTGCGACAGGTAAACCGTTAACGCCATGAACGCCGCCCTCGCGACCTTGACCTATCCCGCGCCCGAGCCCGTCGGGACCAGCCTGCCTCACAACCTGGAGGCGGAGCAGGCCGTCCTGGGCGCGATGATGTTCGACAACGCCGTGTCCGAGCGGCTGAACGACAAGCTGCGCGGCCACCACTTTTACGAGCCTTTCCACCAGCGGCTGTTCGACGCCATTGAGGACCACATCCGCCAGGGCCTGCTGGCTGAACCCACCATCCTGATGGAGCGGTTCAAGCGCGATCCGGCCTTCGAGGAGCTGGGCGGCGTGCGCTACCTCGCCGACCTCGTCGACCGCGCGCCGCCAGCGGCGCACGCGCCCGACTATGGCCGGCTGGTCTACGACCTGGCGCTGCGCCGCGACTTGATCCGCATCGGCGGCGAGATCATGAAGGAGGCGCCCAACCCCGAGCGGGACGCCAAGGACCAGATCGAGCTGGCCGAACAGTCGCTCTACACCCTGGCCGAGACGGGGGCGTCCTCGACGGGCTTCGTGCCCTTCTCTCACGCGCTCGCGGGCGCGGTCGACATGACCGCCGAGGCCTTCCAGCGCGACGGCGGCCTGGCGGGCCTTTCCACCGGCCTGGTCGATCTCGATCAGAAGCTGGGCGGTCTCTATCCGTCGGACCTGCTGGTGCTCGCCGGCCGTCCCTCGATGGGCAAGACGGCGCTGGCCACCAACATCGCCTTCAACGTGGCCCGCAACTACCGCTGGGAGCCCTCGCCGGAGGGCCGCAAGACCGTCTCCGGCGGCGTCGTCGCCTTCTTCTCGCTGGAAATGAGCGCCGAGCAGCTGGCGCTGCGTATCCTGGCGGATGCGTCGGGCGTGTCGTCCGACCGGCTCCGCAAGGGCGAGATCGACGCCTCCGAGTTCGGCCGCGTCCGCGACGCCGCCATCGAGATCGGCGAGGCGCCCCTGTTCATCGACGCCACCGGCGGCCTGACGATCGGCAAGCTGGCCGCTCGCGCGCGCCGCCTGAATCGGGCCGAGCACGGGCTCGACCTCATCGTCATCGACTACCTGCAGCTGGCGACCGCCGGAGGCGGCGACGGCGGCGGCCGGCGCGACATGAACCGGGTGCAGGAGGTCTCCGAGATCACCCAGAGCCTGAAGGCGCTCGCCAAGGAACTGAACGTCCCGGTCATCGCCCTGTCGCAGCTGTCGCGTCAGGTCGAGAACCGCGAGGACAAGCGGCCCCAGCTGTCGGACCTGCGCGAATCCGGCTCGATCGAGCAGGACGCGGACGTCGTCATGTTCGTCTATCGCGAGAGCTACTACCTCGGCCGCTCGGAGCCGCGCGAGGGGTCCGAGGACCACCTCAAGTGGCAGCAGGAGATGGATGAGGTCCGCGGCAAGGCCGAGGTCATTATCGGCAAGCAGCGTCACGGCCCGATCGGAACCGTGAAGGTCAGCTTCGACGAGAACACCACCCGGTTCGGCAACCTGGCCCAACCCGGCCGCTACGAGCCGCGCTGATCGGGTCCAAGCAGGCGGGTCAGTGGGTCCAGGGGACCTTGCGATTCGTCGCGAAGTTGTCGGCGTAAGCCTTGATGATCACAGGCGCTTCGTGCGGCTCGTACACCCGGAACGGGATGCCGTGCTTCTCGGCGTAGGCGACGGCTTCGGCCTGGGTGTCGAACTTCAGCCGGATCTGACCATTCATGTCGCGCGAGCTCGACCACCCCATCAGCGGATCGGGCGTCCGGGCCGACGCAGGTTCGAACTCCAGCGTCCAGGCCTGGGTCTTGGCCTTGCCGGACTGCATGGCGGTCTTGGCGGGGCGGTAGATGCGCGCGAGCATGCGTTTTCGTCTCCGTCGTTCACCGATGGTCGGGGCGGCAGGATTCGAACCTGCGACCCTCTGCTCCCAAAGCAGATGCGCTACCAGGCTGCGCTACACCCCGGGTCCTTCGGCGGATGCGCCTTCTGCCACGCGGCGCGGGCCGCCGCTAGCGGCTTTGGAAGAACGGGTGGATCACCTGGTCGCCGGGATCGGCGCTGATCTCGGCGGCGCGGCCGCCACGCAGTTCCAGCACGCCCGTGGCCGGCCCGTTCGAGGGGATAGAGGTCTCGGAATAGGGCGTCGTGTTGCGCGCGATCGAGACGATGCGTCCGTCGGCGCCGATGTAGATGATGTCCAGGGAACTGGGCGTGTTGCGCATCCAGAAGGAGCGCTCCTGCGAATCCGGGAACTGGAACAGCATGCCGCGGTCATCCGCCAGGGGCGGACGGAACATCAGGCCGCGCTCGCGCTCGGCGTTGTCGTCGGCGATCTCGACCTGAAAGCTGTGCCGGCCGGTGTCGGTGACGACGGTCAGGGGTTCCAGCCCCGGCTCGAGCTCCGGCTCGTCGCCGCCGCTGGCGCAGGCGGCCAGGGCGAACGCGGTCAGAACGGGCGCGAACTTGAACATGCCGATCCCGGCCATGGGACCTCCGTGGAACTGGGCGCCGTCAGGCCGGCGCGATCTCCGCCACCACCAGGCCCTTGGGCCCTCGGGCGAACCGGACTTCCACTTCCTCCCCCGGCTGCAGATCGTCAAGCCCGCAGCGCCGCAGGGTCTCGATGTGGACGAAGATGTCCCCATCCTGCCCGTCGCGCACGACGAAGCCATAACCCTTGGAGCGGTTGAACCACTTGACCTTGACGCGTTCCGACGGGCCATCGAAGGCCTCCGGCGCGGCGCGCCGCGGCCGCGCGCTCGGAAAGCCGCCCCGCTCCCGCTTCAGGCCCTCGTAACCCGGCGTGCGCAGCTGCGGACCGTCGGCGGGCCCTTCCTCCAGCGACACCACCGTGGAGACCTGCCAGCCCTTGGGGCGGCGCACCACGTCGCAGACGATCAACGAGCCCTCGGCCGCAGAATCGCGCCCGCTGTCACGCAGCGAGGTCACGTGCAGCAGCACGTCCTTGAGATCGGTTTGGGTAGGATCGTCCGGGACGATAAAGCCATAGCCCTTGCCCGGATCGAACCACTTGACCCGGCCATGGATGCGCACGCCCGACTCGGCGTCCGCCTCTTCGTAATCTAGCCCCGACATAGTCCTTCTCGCCCCAAGCCCGATGGGCTCGGAACGGAGCATAACACGGTTTCAGGGCTGCTGGCACAGCCCCAAAAATCAGCGTTTTATTTTCGGGAGATGATTGCCCGCGGTGGCAGTCCCTAGGGGAATCGAACCCCTCTTTTCAGGTTGAAAACCTGACGTCCTAACCGATAGACGAAGGGACCACTCGGCCGCGGACGGGCGATATAGCCGCCTCCCCGGACGGGTGCAAGCCCCGCCTGACGTGGAATTCAGCCGATCCGACGAGGGTCGTGGGCGTCGTGGATTTCGAACTGGACCCCGCGCCGGCCGTTCCAGTCGTCGGCCTTCAGGACCCCCGCCAGATCCAGCGATCCATTGGCGCCCAAAAGGGTTTCCCCCAGGGGCGTCTCGGCCGCCCGCCAGGCGATGGCCTTCAGCGACGCGCCGTCCGGATCGGTCAGCCGGCAGGCGATATGGCCGCCGTTCAGAACCCGGATGTCGCGCGGCAGCACGCCCGACACCGCGAACACCGGCTCGACGTTGCCAGGCCCGAAGGGCGCCAGCCGATCGAAGCTTTCCAGCAGCGCACGGTCCGCGCCGCGCGCCGTGATCAGGACGTCGATCTCCAGCGCGTCCTCCTCGAGGGCCGTACTGGTCTCTTGGGACAGCCGCGCCTCCAGGAAGGCGCGCAGCTCAGGCAGAAGGTCGGCCTTCACCGTCAGGCCCGCGGCCATGGCGTGGCCGCCGCCGGCCAGGAGCAGACCCTCGTCGAACGCCGCCTGCACCGCACGGCCCAGGTTCACGCCCGCGATCGAGCGGCCCGAGCCCTTGCCGACGCCCGTGGCTAGATCGATCCCGACCACGATCACCGGCCGACGCCAGCGCTCCTTCAGCCGCCCGGCCACCACCCCGATGACGCCCGGATGCCAGCCCTCGCCCGCCGCCAGGATCAGCGGGCCTTCGGTGGAATGGTTGCTCCCGCGCTCGATCATCAGGGCGCAGGCCTCGGTGACCTCCTTTTCGACCTCGCGGCGCGTGGCGTTCAGCGCGTTCAGCTGCTCGGCCAGGTCGCGCGCCTCGTCCGGATCGTCGGTGGCCAGGAGTCGCGCGCCGAGGTCCGAGCGCCCCACCCTGCCCCCCGCGTTGATTCGCGGTCCGAGGATGAATCCCGCATGGAACGGCGTGGCCGCGGTCAGGGGCGATTGCGCCGCCTCCATCAGGGCGGAAACCCCGACGTTGCTCCAGGTCGACATCACCTTCAGGCCCAGCGACGCCAGAGCCCGATTGAACCCGGTCAGGCTGGTGACGTCGCAGAAGGCGCCCAGCGCCGCCAGGTCCAGCCACTGGCGCAGGTCCGGTTCTGGCCGGTCGGCGAACAGGCCGCGCCGGCGCGCCTCGCGGTTCAGAGCCGCCAGCAGGACGAACACCACACCCGCCGCCGCCAGATTGCCCTGCGCCGAGCCGCAGTCCGGCCGGTTCGGATTGACGACGGCCCGCGCTCGCGGCGGGTCGCCCCGCATCAGGTGGTGGTCGATCACGACCACCTCGACGCCCATGTCGGCGGCCGCTTCCAGCGCGTCGTGGGCGGCCGCGCCGCAATCGACGGTGACCACCAGGTCCGCGCCGGCCTCCTTCATTCGTGCGAAGGCCTGGGCGCTCGGGCCGTAACCCTCGGTCAGCCGGTCGGGAACATAGACCTGCAGCTCCAGGCCCATGGACCGGAACCACCGCACCAGCAGGGCGGCGCTTGAGGCGCCGTCCACGTCATAGTCGGCGAAGACCCAGACCGACTGCCGCGCGATCAGCGCGTCGATCAGCGCCTCGGCCGCTGCATCCATGTCGCGGAAGCAGGAGGGATCGGGAAACAGCGCGCGCAGGGTCGGCGAGAGATAGTCCCCCGCCTGCTCAGGCCTGACGCCACGCGAGACGAGCGCGCGCGCCAGCACCTCGGACAGCCCGTGCGCCTGCTGAACCGAACGCACCGCATCGGCGTCCGCCGGCCGCCAGCGCCACCTGCGGCCGCTGACCGAGCGCTCGACCCCCAGGAAAGCCGCCTGTCCCGCGCCGTCCGCCATGTCAGACGACCTGACGCCCGCGTCGGCGCGCGAATCGGTGAGCAAAGGTCATGCGGGGAGTGTAACGCCTTGCGGCGTCAATTCTGGACGGGCGGCGGCGGATTGGCCCGCGCGCGCAGACGTTCGGCCCAGGCCAGCGCCTCGGCCATCGCCTGGGGGTCCGCCGGCTGGGCCAGCCGGGTGTCGATCCGGGCCCGTGTACGGCGCGCCCAGGGGTCGCCGTCGCTCTCGTTCAGGGTCCACTGGATGGAGGCGACCTGGCGAGCCAGGGTGGCCTCGGACGCCTCCAGCGACACGACGCGCGCGCGGATGTCCGCGGCGGACGGCACGTCGCGGGGCGCGGCGGGGAAATCCTCCCAGCGCGGATAGGCGCCGTCGGCGCGCGCCAGGGCGTCGACGCGCTGCGCGGCCGGCGAGGTCGGATCGGTCTCGGGGTTGAAGGGGCTGTAGCTCACGCAACCAGCCAGGGCGGCCATCAGTCCCAGCCCGGCGAGGCGGGCGGCGGCGGTCGCGACTCGGTCGAGGGTTGCGTTCATTTCACCGCCGGTCATATGCCATCCTGTTCGCGCGAGGAAGCGGCAGGAGCGCCCGATGGCCGAGACGAAGCAACCCGCTAAGCCCGCCACGGCCGGCAAGGCCGCCCGGCCCAAGGCCGCTCCGAAACGAGCCGCGCCCAAGCCCGCCGCGAAGCCTGAGCCCGCGCCCGAGGCTGCGAAGGCCGCTCAGGCGGCGCCTCCGCCAGCCCCCGAGATGGAGCCGCCGTCCCGCGAGGCGATCGAGCAGTTGTCGATGAACCTCGCCAAGGCCGCCATGACGGCCCAGCAGGCCATCGCCGAAGCCGCCCTGAAGCAGGCCGACCGGCCCGCCGCCCTCTCGCCGGATCCCTTCAACGTGGCCCCGGCCATGACCTCGGTGATGACCTCCCTGGCCAGCCGGCCCGACCGGCTGTTCCAGGCCCAGGCCGAGCTGTTCAAGGGCTACATGGACCTGTGGACCGACGCCGCCCGCCGCGCCTCGGGCGAGCCGCCGGCGCCCCAGGCCGGCCGCCCCGACAAGCGCTTCGCCGATCCCGACTGGACCGATAACCCGGTCTTCGAGGTGATGAAGCGCTCCTACCTGCTGTCCTCGGAGTGGCTGAACAACCTGATCGCTTCGGCCGAGGACGTGGACCCCCGCGTGAAACGCCGGGCCGAGTTCTTCACCAAGCTGCTGACCGACGCCTTCGCCCCCTCGAACTTCCTGGCCTCCAACCCGGCGGCACTGCGCGAGCTGATGGCCACCAACGGCGAAAGCCTGGTCAAGGGCATGCAGAACTTCGCCGCCGACATCGAGCGCGGCGACGGCGCCCTCAAGATCAGCCAGGCCGACTACGGCAAGTTCGAAGTCGGGGTGAACGTCGCCACCGCCCCGGGCCAGGTCGTCTGGCGCGACGAGCTGTTCGAGCTGATCCAGTACGACGCCGCCACCGAGCAGCAACGGGCCATCCCGCTGCTGATCTTCCCGCCCTGGATCAACAAGTTCTACATCCTGGACCTCCAGCCCAAGAACTCGATGATCCGCTGGCTGTCGGCCCAGGGCTTCACCGTCTTCGTCTGCTCCT
>CBIHLR010000087.1:0-9732 GCA_966210875.1 uncultured Brevundimonas sp.
ATGACTGGATCGCCGAGCGGGCGGGGCCGGGCGACATCGTGGTGACCTCGGACATCCCGCTGGCTGACCGCTGTCTCAAGGCCGGCGCCCAGGCGCTGAAGCCCAACGGCCAGCCGTTCACGCCGGACTCCATCGGCTCAGCCCTGGCCGGGCGGATGGTCGGCGAGCATCTGCGGTCGATGGGCGTGGCCACTTCGGGGCCCGCCCCCTTCGGTCCGCGCGACCGCTCGGCCTTCCTCCAGGCGCTTGATCGCGCGGTGACGATCGCCCGGCGGGCCTGAGGCGTCTCAGTCGAACAGCAGCGATCGCGGCACGCCGGGATAGGCGCGGCGGTATTGCTCGGCGGCGGATGGGCAGCCCTCCTCGGCGCAGGCGATCACACGCACGCGCCAGGCGCCGGTCCGGCGTTGGAGCAGGGCGTCGACCGACTCATAATGGTTGCCGCGCCCACCGGGCGTCCGGGGCGTGGCGCGCACGCGCGCCCAGTCGCAGGCGACTGCGATCCGTTGGACGATGAACTCCACGTCCTCGCCCACCATGGCTTCCACGTGGGGCCGCAGGGAGTCGAGGATCCGGGCGCGGGTCAGGGACCCGGGCTGCGGTGTCGAGGCGCGGCATCCGGCCTGGGTGGCCGACACGGACGCGGGGACCAACGTCGCGCCGGGAGCCAGCGCGACGACGGTCAGGGCGATCAGGATAGCGCGCATGAGCGACTCCCCGGGAAAGCCCTACAGCTAGGCCCGGGCGGTCCCTCTGTCAAAACATCGTTACGCGAGCGCCGGCTCGATGTCCTTGCAGGCCTGGATCAGGCCACGAACCGACTCGACCGACTTGGCGAACATGGCCTTCTCGTCGTCGTTCATCGGGAACTCGACGACCTTCTCCACACCGCCCGAGCCGATCAGGGCGGGGACCCCGACATACATGCCGTCCAGGCCGTACTGGCCCTCGACCCACACGGCGCAGGGCAGGACGCGCTTCTTGTCGAGCAGATAGGACTTGGCCATGGCCACCGCACTCTCGGCCGGGGCGTAGAAGGCCGAGCCGGTCTTGAGCAGGCCGACGATCTCGCCGCCGCCGCCGCGGGTACGCTTGACGATGGCGTCCAGCGCCTCCTGGCTCAGCCAGCCCTGGCTGACCAGCTCGGTCAGCGGCAGGCCCGCGACGGTGGAATGACGCACCATCGGCACCATGTCGTCGCCGTGGCCGCCCAGGGTCCAGGCGTGCACGTCCTCGACCGACACGCCGGTGGCCTCGGCCAGGAAGTGGGCGAAGCGGGCGCTGTCCAGCACGCCGGCCATGCCGACGACCTTCTCCTTGGGCAGGCCCGAGAACTCGCGCAGCGCCCAGACCATGGCGTCCAGCGGATTGGTGATGCAGATGACGAAGGCGTTCGGGGCGTGCGCCTTGATGCCCTCGCCGACGGCCTTCATGACCTTCAGATTGATCGACACCAGGTCGTCGCGGCTCATGCCCGGCTTGCGCGGCACGCCGGCCGTCACGATGCAGACGTCGGCGCCGGCGATGTCGGCGTAGTCGTTCGCGCCCTTCAGCGCCGTGTCCTTGCCGAAGACGGCGGCGGCCTGGGAGATGTCGAGCGCCTTGCCCTGGGGCGTGCCCTCGGCGATGTCGAACAGGACGATGTCGCCCAGCTCTTCGCGCGCGCAGACGTGGGCCAGGGTGCCGCCGATCATGCCGGCGCCGATGAGGGCGATCTTGGCGCGAGCCATTCTTGGTCTCCGAGAGTGTGGGTCCGGGGAAGCGCGGCGGGTCTAGACCCGTGCGGCCGTCAGGGCAAGGCGGGGGCCGGGACCTCAGTCGTCGAGGACGCCGTCCAGATCGGCCGGGTCGAAATCATAGCCGAGCAGCTCGCCGGGCGTGCACTCCAACGCCGCGCAGAGGCGGGCCAGGGTGCGGAAGCGGATGCCCTTGACCTTGCCCGACCGGAACAGCGACAGCTGCGTCTCCGACAGGCCGACGGTCTGGGCCAGATCCTTGGCCTTGAGGCCCCTGCGGACGATCAGGGCGTCCAGGGTGACGCGGACGGGCATCAGATCATTTCGTCCAGCTCGGCCTGCATCTCGCCGGCCTGATCCATCACCCGGCCAAGCAGGAACAGCGCCCCGCCGATCATGCCCAGCGTCATGCCGGCGACGTCGAAGTGCAGCCAGCCGCCGGTCCCGCCCTGGACCATCCGGGCCAGGTTGGTGACGAGGAAGACGCTGGTCACCCCGCCCAGCCCGAGCGCCAGCCCGACCTGCCGCAGCGCGCTGGCCAGGGTGGGCTGGATGAGCCGGCCTCGCTGAAGCTGGCCCATGGCCCGGCCGATCGACCAGACCGCGAACAGGTAGAAGACCGTCGGCGAGGCGAAGAGCGCGCTGCTCGCCCAACGGTCCGGCGGCGCCCCGTCGCGCACCGCCAGCATCAGCGGAAAGACGAGATGCACCAGGGCCAGCAGGCCGCCCACGCTGACAACCATGAAAACCGCCAGCCAGCGGAACTGGCCGCACATGGCGCGGAAACGGACGAGGTCGGTCTGGCTCACGAGCGGCTCCCTGCCTGTCTGATCTTTAATCTTGACTTAAACACCCAGCCTACGCAACTTTATTTGAGAGTTAAACGAGCGAGGCGGGCATGCTGGCGATCGAAACCCGTGGACTGACCCGCCGCTTCGGTGCGCGCACAGCGGTCGACGCCATCTCGATGACGGTCCCGGACCGTTCGGTCTACGGCTTCCTGGGCCGCAACGGCGCGGGCAAGACCACCACGCTGAAGATGCTGCTCGGCCTGCTGAAGCCCACGGCGGGGTCGGCCTTCGTCTGCGGATTCGACGTGGCCCGTGACCGGATCGCGGCCGCACGGCGCATCGGCGCCCTGCTGGAGGCGCACGGCCTCTACCCGAACCTCTCCGGCCGCGAGAACCTCGACCTCACCCGCACCCTGCTGGGCCTGCCGGCCACCGAGGTCGACCGCGCGCTTGAGGTCGTCGAGATGAGCGAGCACGCGCGCCGCCGGGTGTCCGACTATTCGCTGGGCATGCGCCAGAGGCTCGGCCTGGCCCGCGCCATGCTGGGTGCCCCGCCGGTTCTTGTCCTCGACGAGCCGACCAACGGCCTGGACCCCGACGGCATCGCCGACATGCGGCGCTTCCTTAAGGCCCTGCCGGACCGGACCGGCGCCACAGTGCTGCTTTCCAGTCACCTGCTCGGCGAGATCGAACAGACCGCGACCCATGTCGGCATCGTCCACGAAGGCCGGCTGGTGCTGGAGGGCGACCTCGCCAGCATCAAGGCCGATCAGGCGCCGGAGATCGCCCTGCGCGTCGACGACCCCGTCCGGGCCGCCCGGGTCCTGCGCGACCACGACCTGACCGTGACCGAGGCCGGAGACGAACTGATCGCGCGCCTGCGTCCGGGCTACGACCACGACTCCGCCGTGGCGGGCCTCAACCGCGCCCTCGTCTCCGCCGGGGTAGGTGTCTTCGCCGTCGGGGCGCGCACCCGCTCGCTGGAAGGCATCTACCGCCAGGCCTCGAGCTTCTCCGAGGCCCCCTCGACCATGCCGGAGGCCGCCTGATGCTCACCGCCCTGATCGTCGAAATCCGCAAGCTCAACCGCTCGCTCGCCCTGCTGCTCGCCGTGGCCGCGCCCTGCCTGATCGGCGTCTTCATCTTCTTCAACATGCTGCGGGGTCGCGCCCCCCAGCCGTGGGAGATGTGGATGGTAAGCTCGGCCGGCATCTGGGCTTTCTTCATGCTGCCCATGAGCGTCACCGCCCTGACCGCCCTGGTGGGTCACATGGAGCACGGCCCCCGGGCCTGGGACCATCTGCGCGCCCTGCCCCGCCCGCGCTGGACCGTCTACGCCGCAAAGGCCGCCTGCGTGCTTGGGCTCGTCGCCGCGATGAGCCTGCTGAACCTGGTCGTCACCTACGGCGCGGTGCGCGCCGCCGCCGCGATCAAGCCGGTGCTGGAGCCGACGGGCGACCTCGTCCTGTTCGAGCACCTGGGCCTGCTGGGCCGCATGTTTCTGGCCGCTCTCCTGCTGATCGCCATCCAGTTCTGGACCGCCCTGCGCTTCGCCAGCTTCGTGCCGGCGCTCGCGATCGGCATCGGCGGCACCTTCTTCGCGGTCGTGGCCACCGCCGCCAAGGTCGGCGTTTTCTTCCCCTGGCAGATGCCGGTGAACATGCTGGCCACCGAGGCCTGGCGCGCCCACACGGCCCTCGGCCTCGGCGCAGGCCTGGGGGCTGTCGCCCTCATCGCGGCCGTGGCCCACCTCAGCGCCCGCGAGGTGCGCTGAGGCGCAATGGCCGGCAGCGTCCCGGCGGCCCCCTGCCGGCTCGCCTTCGTTCCCGACTCGCAAGGGGCGGAACTATGGTCTAACCGTGCGGCCAACTGTTGCCGTGGGAGCCGCACACCTATGATCTTTCGCCGCCTGACCGCCGGGGCCGCTTCGGTCGCGCTCGTCGCCTCCATGCTCTCCATAGCCGCGCCCGCGAGCGCGCGCGAGGAGGGGATGTGGACCTTCGACAACTTCCCCATCGCGCGGGTCAACCGCGAACTCGGGACCAACATCGACCAGGCCTGGCTGGACAACATCCGCGGCGCGGCCGTGCGTCTGACGACCGGCTGTTCGGCCTCGGTGGTCAGCCCCGAAGGGCTGGTCCTCACCAACCACCACTGCGTGCTGTCCTGCGTCCAGGACCTCTCGTCGGCGGAGAACGACTACGTCCAGTCGGGCTGGCTGACGGCGACGCGTGAGGAAGAGCGCCAGTGCCCCGGCATGCAGGCCGAGATCCTGCAAGAGATCACCGACGTCACCGACCAGATCCGCGCCGCCGGCGAGGGCCTGGACGGCGACGCCTTCGTCACCGCCCGCAACACGGCCGCTGCGACGATCGAGCGCGAAACCTGCGGCGAGGACACGACGCTTCGCTGCCAGGTGATCAGCTTCTATCGCGGCGGCGAATACAAGCTCTATCGCTATCAGCGTTTCGAGGACGTGCGCCTCGTCTTCGCGCCCGAGTTCCAGGCGGCCTTCTTCGGCGGTGACCCGGATAACTTCAACTTCCCGCGCTATGCGCTCGACGCCGCCTTCCTGCGTCTCTACGCGAACGGCGCTCCGGTCGAGACCCCGACCTACCTGCGCTGGAACGCCGAGGCGCCCGCCGAAGGCGACGCCACCTTCGTGGCCGGCAACCCCGGCACCACCAACCGCCTGATGACCGTCGCCCAGATGGAAAGCCAGCGCGACATCGGCATTCCGATCAGCCAGCTGCAGCGCTCCGAACTGCGCGGCCGGCTGACCGCCTTTTCGGAGCAGTCCGAGGAGAACGCCCGCATCGCGCTCGATCCCCTGTTCGGCGTCGAGAACAGCTTCAAGGCCTTCTATGGCCAGCAGCTGGCCCTGAATGACTCCACTTTCATGGGCCGGATCCGCGAAGCCGAAACCGACCTTCGCGCCCGCGTGGCGGCTGACGCCGACCTGTCGGCGCGCATCGGCGACCCCTGGGCCGAGATCGAGGCCGCCCAGGACGACTACGCCGAGCTGTACCTCCCCTATCGCCAGCTTGAGCAGGCGGCCGGCGGCGGCTCGACCCTGTACGCCATGGCCCGCGCCATCGTCCGCTCGGCGCTCGAGCGCGAGACCCCGACCCCGGGCGCTCCGCCGGTCAACCTGGCGCCGCTGGAACGCGCCCTGTCGACGACGACCCCGATCGAGCCGTCGCTGGAGGAGCTCTACCTCTCCTTCTGGCTGTCCAAGACGCGCGAATACCTGACCGTCGACCATCCGGCGGTGCGCCAGCTGCTCGGTCGCGAAAGCCCCGAGGCCCTGGCCGAACGTCTGGTCGAAGGCACGACCCTGCTCGATCCCGAAGCCCGCCTCGCCCTGCTGCGCGGCGGCGCCGAGGCCGTCCGCGCCTCGCAGGACCCGCTGATCCAGTTCGTGCTGGCCAACAACGAGACCGCGCGTGAGGCCGGCCGTCAGTACAACGCCCGCGTGACCGCCCCGGTCAGCCGCGCGGCCGAGCGGATCGCCGCGGCCCGTTTCGCCGTCTTCGGCACCGAGGCCTATCCGGACGCCACCTTCTCGCTGCGACTGTCCTATGGCCGCGTCGCCGGCTGGACCTATCGCGGCACGGACGTGGAGCCCTTCACCTACATCGGCGGCCTGTTCGACCGCGCGACGGGCTCGGCTCCGTTCAACCTCGCCCCGCAATGGGCCGAAGCGCAGGAGCGCGTCGATGGCGACGTCGTCTACAACTACGTCACGACCAACGACATCATCGGCGGCAACTCGGGCTCGCCCGTGATCAACGCCCGCGGCGAAGTCATCGGCGCGGCCTTCGACGGCAACATCCACTCGCTGGGCGGCGCCTTCGGCTATGACGGCGAACTGAACCGCACCGTGGTGGTCTCGACCGCCGCCGTCACCGAGGCGCTTCGTAACGTCTACGGCCGCACCGCCCTGCTCGAAGAGCTGGGTCAGTAACTCGTGCCCCTTCTCCCCTTGCGGGAGAAGGTGTCATGCGCAGCATGACGGATGAGGGGTCGCGCAGTCCTGCCGGGCTGTGCGACCGGCTCCGTCGAACCGAGGGGCCGGTGCGACCCCTCATCCGACCCCTACGGGGCCACCTTCTCCCGCAAGGGGAGAAGGAACAGGAGTGAACATGCGCCTTCTTGCCCTCGCCGCCGCCTCGGCTTCCGCCCTGTCCCTGCTGCTTCCCGCCGCGGCCGCCCAGGCCGACGAGGGCATGTGGACCTTCGACCAAGCGCCGCTGGCGCGCATCAACGCCGCGCTCGGCACGGACGTCGACCAGGCCTGGCTCGACCGGGTGAGGCTCGGCGCGGTCAGGCTGGCCGGATGCTCGGCCTCGCTGGTCTCCGAACAGGGTTTGGTCCTGACCAACCAGCACTGCATCCGCTCCTGCGTCCAGGCCAACGCCGCGCCCGGCCAGGACCTGCTCAGCCAGGGCGTCTTCGCCCGCACGCGCGAGGAAGAGCTGCGCTGCCCGGGCCAGGTCGCCGAGGTGCTGCTTGAGATCGTCGACGTCACCGAGCGCCTCGCCGACGCCACCGAAGGTCTGGAGGGCGCGGCCTACGCCGCCGCCCGCGCGCGCGCGCTGGGCGAAATCGAGCGCGAGGGCTGCGGGACCGACCAGACCCTGCGATGCCAGGTGATCAGCTTCTACCGGGGCGGCCAGTACAAGCTCTATCGCTTCCGCCGCTATTCCGACGTGCGCCTCGCCTTCGCGCCCGAGCACCAGGCGGTGGTGTTCGGCGGCGACCCGGACAACTTCAACTTCCCCCGCTTCGCGCTCGATGCCGCCTTCCTGCGCGTCTACGAGAACGACGCCCCGGCCTCGACGCCGGAGCACCTGACCTGGAACCCCGAGCGGATCGAGGCCGGCCAACCGGTCTTCGTGGCCGGCAACCCCGGCTCGACCTCGCGGCTCAAGACCGTCGACCAGCTGATCGTCGAGCGCGACTGGCAGATCCCGGCCGAGCTGCGCCGTCTGGCCGAGCTGCGCGGCCGCGTCATCCGCTTCGCCGAGGAGAGCCCGGAGAACGCGCGCATGACCCGCGACGCCCTGCGCTCCATCGAGAACAACCTGAAGCGCTACACCGGCATGCACCGGGCGCTGGCTGACCGCCACTTCTTCGCCGGTCTGGAGGAGGCCGAGGCCTCCCTGCGCGAACAGGCGGCCGCGGGCGGTCACGTCCAGGGCGATCCCTGGGGCGAGATCGAGACGGCGCACGAGGACTACATGCGCCTGTACGACCGGTACTACTGGCTGGAGGGCGGGGCCGGTCAGGGCTCGGCGCTCTACAGCTACGCCCGCGCCCTGGTGCGCGCGGCGCTGGAGCGCGACCGGCCCGAGGACCAGCGCCTCGCCGGCTATTCCGACGCCCAGCTGGCGGCGCTCGGCCGCACACTGGCCCAGGCGCGCAACATCGATGAGCCTCTGGAGAGCCTCTATCTCCAGTTCTGGCTGTCCAAGACCCGCGAGGCGCTGGGCACCGACGACGCCGACGTCCAGGCCATGCTCGGCCGCGAGAGCCCGGAAGGCCTGGGTGCCCGCCTGATCGAGGGCACGACCCTGGGCGATCCGGCCGTCCGCGCCGCCCTGTTCGAGGGCGGCCGCGCCGCCATCGAGGCCTCGGACGATCCGCTGATCCAGTTCGTGCTGGCCACCGATCCCATGGCCCGGGCCGTGCGGTCCGAGTGGCGCACCGAGGTCGAGGCTCCGATCGACCGGGCCGGAGAGCGCATCGCCGCCGCCCGCTTCGCGGTGCTGGGGACCGACACCTATCCGGACGCGACCTTCAGCCTGCGCCTGTCCTACGGCCGCGTCGCGGGATGGACGTCGGCCAGCGGCCGTGAGGTCCCGGCGGTCACCACCGTCGCCGGCCTGTGGGAGCGCGCCACCGGCGCACCGCCGTTCAACGTCGCCCCGGTCCTGGCCTCAGCCCGCGACCGCCTGCCCGAGGACGTCGTCTATACGGTCGCCACCACCAACGACATCGTCGGCGGCAACTCGGGCTCGCCCCTGCTGAACGCCGAAGGTGAGGTCATCGCCGCGGTCTTCGACGGCAACCTGGAGTCGCTGGGCGGCGCCTACGGCTACGACGGCGAGGTCAACCGCGCCGTGGCCGTCTCGGCCGAGATGGTCACCCTGGCCCTGCGCGAGGTCTACGACATGGACTGGCTCGCCGACGAGCTGGAGGGCCGCTAGCCCCTCCCCTACTCGACCGAGACGCGCGGCTGTTCGGGCTGGGTGGCCGGCGGGGTCGGCGTCGGCTGTTCGGCCGGCGTCTCCGGGCGCGGCGGCGGCGACTGGGTGCGCTTGGCCGGGGGACGTGGACGCGGCGGAGGTGCGGCGGTCTCGGTGGCGCGCGGGCGCGGCTGCGTCGGCGGCGGCGGGGGCTCGGCCGCTGGCTCATCGGGCTCCGGCGCGGCGCGATCCGCCAGCGCCTGGGCGTCGAAGCGCCGGGCCAGACGTTCTGTCAGGGTGCGGGCGGCCTCGGGGTCCATCTCGGCCATGATGGCGGCGAGCGCGCGCGGACGCATGGCGGCGGCGACCGGTAGGCGCACCGCGTCGGGCAGGCGGCTGAACACCGGCGCGGCGTCGCGCGGGCGCATGGCCTGATAGACGGCGACCAGGCGGTTCACCTCTTCCTGCTCGCGCTCGGAGACCTGGCCGAGCAGGCCCTGGATCTCGGTGCGCAACGCGGTCAGTTCGGCGATGCGTTCGTCCGCCTTGGCCTCGGCGGCGATGAGCAGCGGCAGCTGGGTCTCGAAGTCGACGTCGCGGGCGTCGAGCTGGCCCCGCCGCTCGGACAGGTTCTGCAGGATGCGCAGCTCGGCGGGCGACAGGCCGGCCTGTTCGGCCAGTTCCTCGACGGAGACCGCGCAGGCGGCCGGCGGCGGCGTGCGACCCGACTGACCGCCGCCCTCCCCGCCCGTTTCAGCGGCGGCTTCAGAGGCCTCCTCGGCCCAGGCGCGGGCGCCCTGGAACAGGTCGGGCCCGGCGCCGATGAGCCGGACCGCCGCCACGCCCGCCAGCGCCACGGCCACCAGCGGCAGGATACGAGGAATACGGCTCACGGAACTCTCCTAGGCGCGGCCGCGCACGGGTTCGAACAGGTCGTCTTCCGGGGTGCGGAAGGCCGGGCGGGCCGCCGGGCGCGGGGTGGGGGCCGGAGCCGAGACCGGCTCGGCCTGGGCC
>CBIHLR010000088.1:0-9731 GCA_966210875.1 uncultured Brevundimonas sp.
GCAGCGAGCCGCTCGAACACCGCCAGGCTCGAGCGCGACTGGGCCTGCAGGAGGTCGAGCCGCTCGGCCATGTCGAAGGCCTGCCGCAGGTGGGGCACCAGCCGGTTGAGGACCTGGCTTTCGACGCCGTCGTAGGAACCGAACCGCTGGCCGCGCATCAGGGCGAGGCTGACCCGATGCCGCCCCCCGGTGACCAGATTGAGGTTCACCGCGTGATGCAGCTCTTGCGGTCGCATGTACTCATTGAAGAACTCGCTGCTCTCCAGCGCGTCTCGCTCGACCACGTCCTCGGCCAGCAGGACCGGCGCCGTATGCCGCGCCGCGTTCAGGATCAGCACGTTCCGCGGATGCAGTTCCTCGCGGTAGAGGGCTGCGTACTTCGGATCGAGCCCGCGGTGCAGGAGGGTCCGGTTGCGCCACGGCTCCTCGGTGGGATGCGCATAGACGGCCACGGCCGAGGACAGGCGGCGCTCGCACATCTCACCGAAGACGGGCCACAGCTCAGGATCTCCGGCCGCGGCGTAGGCGGCCTCGATCAGTTCGAGCGTGATCTCCGCCGCAGAAGGCGCGCCGAGAGGCTTGCGCGGGGCCAGGGTCGAGCTCCGTGCTGCGAAGCTGGACCGTAACACAACCCGCGCGTGCGGCCGAATCCGGTTGACGTGAGGGAAGGGTGGCGGCGCCGCGAGGACCGGTCAGGACTGTTTATCCCCTCGACCTGGATAACCAGGTGGGCGCCGTGTGCCTGGGCCCTCGAGCCCTGACAGGGACAGCTCCCTTCGAGACGATTAAGGTCGCTGGGATGGTTCGCCTTCGCGAGAACCGCAGCCACCGCCGGGATTGAAGATAGGGCGGGCGCCTCGAAAATTCCACCTCGATGGACTACATGCGCCCCCATGACGCTGGCGGAAACCACCTGCCCGATCCCGGCTATCGCGCCCATGTCCGACGGGGACCTGGACGGCGCGATCGCGGCCGCGCGCGCGGCCGTCGGTCTGCCGGTCGGGGCCCGGATCGTGGCCGCCATGTCAGGTGGGGTGGACTCCACCGTGGTCGCGGCCCTGCTCAAGAAGGCCGGCTATGACGTCGTGGGCGTCACGCTGCAGCTCTACGACCACGGTCAGGCGCTGAAGAAGAAGGGCGCCTGCTGCGCCGGCCAGGACATCCACGACGCCCGGCTAGCGGCCGAGACCATCGGCATTCCGCACTACGTCCTCGACTACGAGAGCCGTTTCCGCGACGCGGTGATCGACCAGTTCGCCGACTCCTATCTGCGCGGCGAGACGCCGGTGCCGTGCATCCGCTGTAACCAGACGGTGAAGTTCCGCGACCTGCTGGACGTGGCGCGCGACCTCGGCGCCGAGGCCATGGCGACGGGGCACTATGTGCGCCGCTCGGTGGCGGACGGTCGTCCGCAGATGCGCAAGGCCATCGATCACTCGCGCGACCAGTCCTACTTCCTGTTCGCCACCACGCGCGAGCAGCTGGACTTCCTGCGCTTCCCGCTGGCGGACCTGGAAAAGCCCCAGGTGCGTGGCGTGGCGGCTGAGCTGGGCCTTCGGATTGCGGCCAAGCCGGACAGCCAGGACATCTGTTTCGTGCCGTCGGGCGACTACCGGACCCTGATCGACCGGCTGCGGCCCCAAGGCCGGGAAGCCGGCGAGATCGTGCACATGGACGGCCGGGTCCTGGGCCGGCACGGCGGGATCACCGACTACACCATCGGCCAGAGGCGCGGCCTGAACGTCGCGGTGGGCGAGCCGCTGTTCGTGGTCAGGCTGGAGCCCGAGACGCGCCGGGTTGTCGTCGGGCCGCGCGAGGCGCTGCTAACCGGGTCGCTGACCCTGGACGAGACCAACTGGCTCGGCGACGAGCCGACGATCGAGGCGGCGGCTGACGCCGGTCGCCCGGTGCTGGCGCGCGTCCGCTCGACGCGGGATCCGTCGGCCGCGCGGCTGGCGATGCAGGATGGTGTCGTGGCGGTGGTGTTCGACCAGGGTGAGGAAGGCGTGGCCCCCGGCCAGGCCTGCGCGCTCTACGACCCGGCCGATCCCGACCGGCTGCTCGGCGGCGGCTTCATCAAGGCGACCACCGCTGTCGCCTGACCTGTCGCTCGAAACGCGCGACGGCCTGCCCGAAGCCATGTGCTGCCTGCTGCCGGAGTTTCCGCGCGAACGCTGGAACTCGGGCCTGCCCCAGACGGCGGCCTTCTGGCTGCAGATGCACGCCGGGTTCCGCGCTTCGCAGGGGCGGATGGCCGCGCTGGTCGCAGGCTGGCGCGCAGGTCAGACCGACGCGCGCGGTCTGCACGGCCGGCTGATCCCCGAACTGCAGGGCTTCCTCCAACACCTCGACGGTCACCACCGCATCGAGAGCGGCCACTACTTCCCGCAGTTCCGGGCGCTGGAGCCGCGCATCGGCGAGGGGCTGGACCTGCTCGACCGGGACCACGACGCCATCCACGCCCATCTGGAAGCGCTTTACCGCTCAGGGCTCGCGCTGCATCAGGCGGTCAGCGCGAACGCGCCAGGGCAGGCCGAGGCGGCCGCGCGCCTGGGCGAAGCGCTGGACCGCACCGCGGGGCCCCTGAGGCGTCATCTCGACGACGAGGAGGACGTGGTGATCCCCCTGATGGCGCGGGCGGGCCTGTGAGCGACTGACCCGGATTGGGTCACCTCGCCGTTTTAAACGGCGATCGTCGAAGTATACGGCCCCTCCCCCAGTCAGCCCGGGAGGCTCCCGTGACCCCAGACGACAAGATCGAGGCCCTGTCGGCCGACCTCGTCGCCCTCGAGGCGGTCGTGCGCGCCATCGCGCGGACCCAGGCCCGGCGCTCGCCGACCGCTCTCGGGGACCTGCTGCAGTCGCTGGAGACCGAGGCCGAGCGCTTGGGCGGTCAGGCGGACCTGCCGGGTGACATGGGCCAGGACGAGGCCCGCTCGGCGCGCGCGGTCATCGACGGCTGGATCGAACAGCTCAAGGACGAGGCCATGGCGGCCTAGAGGCCGTCGAACCGCGCCAGCTTGCCCGGCGCGGCGTTGAGCTCCTGGATCAGGGCCTGCACGAACTCGCGGTTGCGGCCGATGTGCATCGTCCCCTCCACGGATCGAACTCCTCGCCCGTCGCGCGCTAGCCGGCCCTGGGCGACCAGGGCGTCGATCCTGCGCCGCACGGATTCGCGCGGCAGGCCGGTCGATTCCGCGATGGCGCGTCCGCTGGTCGGTCGGATGAACTGGGCGGGCAGATCCTTGTCGCCAAGCGAGGCCAGCAGCTCCGGATCGCGCACGTGTGCGCCCACGCTGGCCGCGACCACAGTCAGATAGACCACCACCGTTTCCAGATCATCGTCCGGGAAGCAGTCGCGGACATGGCGCAGGAGCCGGAGCAGAACTTCCACCGAGACGAGCGCCCGGGCGCGCTCCCCCCCGGTCACCGACGAGCCGATTTCTGGCGCAGGCGACACGCCGACCTCCTTATGTCCCCACCCCTACATTATGTAGCAATTCGGGCCCGGCTGCACGGCGGCGGAACAGGCGCGCCTGCGGGCGGTTTTCCTTACATCGCCAAGGGAGCCCGCCATGGACCGCGCCGCCGACACCGCCTCGCCCTCCGCCGACGCCCGCGAGGCCGCAAGCGAGGAGCGCGACATCCAGAAAGTCATCGACGCCAAGGACAACGCCGGCGCCGGCGATGAGAAGGACGGCGGCGCCATGCAGGCGGGCGCCCGCAAGTATCCCGAGCCGCCCTTCCCCAAGCAGCACCAGTCCAAGCCCGGCGACGAGGCGACGCTCGATCCCGCGCCCATGTACGACGCGCCCTACTGGAGGGGCTCCGGCAAGCTGGAGGGGTTCGCGGCCCTGATCACCGGCGCGGATTCCGGGATCGGACGGGCGGTGGCGGTGCTGTTCGCGCGCGAAGGCTGCGACGTGGCCGTGGCCTATCTGACCGAGAAGAAGGACGCCGAGGAGACGAAGCGCGCGGTCGAGGCGGAAGGCCGCCGCTGCGTCCTCATTTCCGGCGACGTGGCCGAGGCGGACTATGCGTCGAAGGCGGTCAAGGCGACGCTGGACGCCTTCGGGCGGCTGGACGTGCTCGTGAACAACGCCGCCTTCCAGGAGCACGCCTACAGGCTCGAGGACATCACCGACGAGCACCTGGACCGCACGCTGAAGACCAACCTCTACGGCATGGTCCGGCTGTGCCGCGAGGCGATCCCGCACATGAAGCCGGGCTCATCGATCATCAACACCGGGTCGGTCACCGGCATCGAGGGCCAAAAGATGCTGCTCGACTATTCCCTGACCAAGGGCGGCATCCACGCCTTTTCCATGTCGCTGGCCGGCGCCCTGATCGAGAAGGGCATTCGCGTGAACGTGGTCGCGCCCGGCCCTGTCTGGACGCCGCTCAATCCCGCCGACCGCGACGCCGAGGGTGTGTCGGAGTTCGGCTCCAGCGTCGCCATGAAGCGCCCGGCGCAGCCCGAGGAGATCGCCCCGGCCTTCGTCTTCCTCGCTTCTCCGCAGATGTCGTCCTACATATCGGGCGAGATCCTGCCGGTCGTCGGCGGGCCAAATAGCTGACGCCACATAATTTCCACGAAGCGGCTGCATCCAAGGCGGGTGCGCATCGCCTCTGGTGAAGGGCGGCTTCATCGAGGGCGGACGTGGACTCCTGGCTTAACGATCTCGGCGACTTCATTTCGCGCAACGCCTTCTGGGCGGGGCCGGTGCTGGGGCTGATCACCTTCGGCGAGTCCATGGTGCTGATCGGCGCCTTCTTCCCGGCCACGGCCCTGATGCTGGTCGCCGGCGGCCTAGCGGCGGCCGGGGTCGTCAACATCTTCGAGGTCATCGCCTGGTGCGTGGCCGGCGCCTTCCTGGGCGACGCCGTGTCCTACTGGCTCGGCCGCAAGCTGGGCCCCAGGGCCTGGCGTCATCCGATCCTGAAGGGCCAACGCCGCATCGCCTCACGGTCGCGGCTGTTCTTCCGCAAGTATGGGGTGCTCTCGATCTACCTGTGCCGGTTCATGGGGCCGGTGCGCGCCTTCGTGCCCCTGATCGCCGGCATCACCACCATGCCGCACCTCAGGTTCCAGCTGGCCAACTTCGGTTCGGCGCTCATCTGGGTGCCGGTGATGCTGGCGCCCGGCTATCTGGCCGGCGTCGGGGTGACCCTGCTGGGCGAGAGCGAACACGCGCTGGAGTGGATCGGCGGCGGGATCGCCGTCTTCGTCCTGACCTATGTGGCCCTGCGCGCCTTCCTGAAATCAAGGAAGGCCAGGCTCGCGGAAGCGCGGCATTAAATTCGCGACAGGTTGCGTCCGTCGTGGTGAGGTGCGGCCTCTAGGCTAGGTCACCCACGCATGAGGATCACGATGCGCCGCACTGTCTGCCTGGTTTCCGCCCTCGCCCTTCTCGCCGGTCTTCCGGCCACGACCGCCCTGGCCCAGGAGGCCGCACACGCCTCGGCCGAGCAGCATCGCACCTATACGGCGGCGCAGTTCTTCCAGACGGTTTCCTATGGCATGGCCTCCCCGGCGGGCTTCGCCTATGCGCCGGACGGCCGCTCCCTGCTGGTCACCTCGGACCTTTCGGGCGTGTTCAACGCCTACGCCCTGCCGATCACCGGCGGCGCGCCCGTACCGCTGACTCAGTCCTCCGATCACGCCATCGCCGGTGTCAGCTACTTCCCGCGCGATGGCCGGATCCTGTTCACCTCCGACCAGGGCGGCAACGAGTTGAACCACCTCTACGTCCGGGCCGAGGACGGCTCGGTCACCGACCTGACCCCGGGCGAGAACCTGCGCGCCGAGTTCTTCGGCTGGAGCGGGGACGGCCAGACCCTCTACGCCCTGACCAACGGGCGCGACCCCGCAGCCTTCGACGTCGTAGCGATCGACGCGACGACCTACGAGAGCCGGATCCTCTTTGAGAACAGCGGGGAGTTCTATCCGTCAGCGATCTCGCGCGACGGCCGCTGGCTGGCGCTGGACAAGCCCGTCACCTCGGCGGAGAGCGACGTCTATGTGGTCGATCTCTTGGCCGGCGGCGCGCCGCGCCTGGCCACGCCGGAAGAGGGCGTCGTGGCGCACGCCACCTATGACTTCACGCCCGATAGTCGGGCCCTTGTCTACGCCACCAACGAGCATGGCGAATTCAACCAGGCCTGGTCGGTCGACCTCGAGACCGGCGAGCGCGCGCCGGTTCTGCAGGCTGAGTGGGACGTGATGTTCCTGTTCCACTCGCCGTCGGGCCGCTATCGGATTTCGGCGGTCAACGCCGACGGCTCGACGCAGTTGACGGTGCTCGACACCACCACCGGGCGGCCGGTGCCGCTGACCGGCGTCCCGGCCGGCTCGCTCGGCCAGGTGCGTTTCAGCCCCGACGAGCGGACCGTCTCCTTCACCGTCTCCTCCGACACCTCGCCGGCAGACGTCTTCGTGGCCGACGTGGCCACCGGCCAGGCGCGGCGTATCACCAGCGCCCTGAACCCGGACATCAACGAGAGCGATCTCGTTGAGGCCACGGTCGTTCGTTACGAGGGCGAAGGCGGAGTGATGATCCCGGGCATCCTGTATCGCCCGCGCGGCGCCTCGGCCGAGAACCCCGTGCCGGCCATCGTGCTGGTCCACGGCGGACCGGGCGGCCAGAGCACGCGCGGCTACGACCCCGAAATCCAGCACCTGGTGAACCATGGCTATGCGGTGCTGGCCGCCAACAACCGGGGCTCGTCCGGCTACGGCAAGACCTTCTTCCACATGGACGACCGCGCGCACGGCGAGGCGGACCTGCGCGACATCGTCGCCGGCGGCCAGTGGCTGCGCGACCAGGACTGGGTCGCCGACGACCAGGTGGCGGTCATGGGCGGATCCTACGGCGGCTACATCACCGCCGCGGCTTTGGCGTTCCATCCGGAGGCCTTCGAGGCCGGGATCAACATCTTCGGCGTCACCAACTGGGTTCGGACCTTGGAATCGATCCCGGCCTGGTGGGGCGCCCAGCGTGACGCCCTGTTCGACGAGATGGGCGATCCGGCCACCGACGCCGAACGGCACCGCCGCATCTCGCCCCTGTTCCACGCGGACAACATCGTGCGGCCGCTGCTGGTCGTGCAGGGCGCCAACGATCCGCGCGTGCTGCAGGTGGAGAGCGACGAGCTCGTCGCCGCGGTGCGGGCCAACGGCACGCCGGTCGAGTATGTGATCTTCCCCGACGAGGGCCACGGCTTCCTGCGCCGCGAGAACCGGATCACCGCCCAGGAGGCCT
Organism: uncultured Brevundimonas sp.; assembly: GCA_966210875.1. Classification (GTDB taxonomy): domain Bacteria; phylum Pseudomonadota; class Alphaproteobacteria; order Caulobacterales; family Caulobacteraceae; genus Brevundimonas. The sequence goes on from CBIHLR010000088.1 coordinate 7,263, forward strand.
ATCTGGCCTTCCTCAACGAGCACGTGCGCGGGGCGGACTAGCCCCCCTCATCGGGCCTCGGCGGGGCGTCGACCCCGCCGAGTGAGCCTAGGCGGCTTCGTCCTTGGCCAGCACCTCGGCCACGGTCGGCCGGTCAGCAGTGAAGGTGGCCTCAATGTCGCGGCGCTGGACGATCTCGCCGCAGCAGCCGCAGGCCAGCCGGGGCGTCAGCTCGGCGCCGCAGCTCTTGTGGGTGAAGACCACGCCGGCGTCCATGTCGCCGTAGAGGTGCTTGGACCCCCAGCCGTGCAGGGTCAGCAGCACGTCGGATAGGTCCTTGCCCTTCTGGGTCAGAACGTACTCGTTCCTCGGCGGGCGCTGGGAATAGAGGCGCGGTTCCAGTACGCCGTGGGCGACCAGGGTTTTGAGGCGGGCGGCGAGAACGTTGCGGGCGACGCCCAGCCGCTCCTGCCACTGTTCGAAACGGCTGACGCCTTGGAAGGCGTCGCGGATGACGAGCAGAGTCCAGGGGTCGCCGATCACCTCGAGGGTGGCCGCGATGGAGCAGCTCTGGCGTGAATAGTCGGCGGTGCGTCCCATGCGGCGTGACCCGAAAAAGTGTGCAGCGGTTATTCGACGAGGTTACGCCGCCGCAAAGACTGAAAGTGACCTCGCGTCAGCGTTTTGACAAGTGGGTTGCGATTCGGAACGCAGCCGACTAGGTTTCTTTTCGCAACGATCTTCGGCCTACCCCGGTCGGACATCTTGCGCCAACCTGCGAACTCGGGCGGAAAGGCGTTACCTTTCCGCCCTCTCTTTCGAAGCTGCCGATGCCTCAAAGCCTGGAAGACGCCCTTCGCCTGACGCCGGGCGAGCACGGCCTGTCCGCCGACCTGACCGGCGACTTCTCCAATGGGCCGCAGAGCCAACCGCCGGAGAAGGGTTTTCCGTTCGGCGGACTGCTTGCCGCCCTGGCGGCCGGCGCGATGCGTGAGGGCCTGGGCCTGACCGCCCCCCTGCGCACCCTGACCGTGCAGTACCTGGCCGCCGCCCGCTTCGGCCGGCAGGTCGAGTTAAGGCCCCGGCTGGTCCGTGGCGGCCGCACGGTGGCCTACGCGGCGGTGGAGGCGGGTCAGGGCGAACGCCATACGCTGCACGCGATGGCCACCTACGGCGGAGACGCCGAGACGGTGCAGCTGCGTCCTCTCACGGCGACGCCCCCCGCCTTCGACAGCCTCGATCCCTCGAAACAGATCCGTGGCCCCATGGCGCCCTGGTTCACCCAGTACGTCGACTACCGCTTCGAGACCGGCCCCAACATCCTGGGCGGCAATGAAGGCAAGGACGCCGTCGAGCGCCTATGGATGCGCACCCGGGACGGCAAGCCTCTGGACGAGGCGCGGCTCTGCTACCTGCTGGACGCGCTCTATCCGCCCGCCTGGACCGCCTTCAAGCGCCCGCCGATGATGACCTCGGTCGACCTGCGCTACGATATCCTGACCGATCCGACGCCGCAGACCGCGCCCGATGGCTGGGCCTTCTTCGAATACCGGATGCACGAGATCGGCGCGGGCTGGACCGTCGACGACGTCACCTGCTGGGGCGCGGACGGCACGCCGCTCGCTCTTGGTCGCCAGCGCCGCAAGCTGCTATGACGCACCGCAACATCGCCTGACTTCGTTCCTCCCCAAGGACATTCGACCATGACCCAGCCTTCCGATCCCGTCGTCATCTGCTCCTTCGCCCGCACGCCCATGGGCGGCTTCCAGGGCGCGCTGTCCAACGTGAAGGCGACCGAACTGGGCGCCACCGCCGTCAAGGCCGCGATCGAACGCGCCAAGGTCGATCCGGAGAAGGTCGAGCAGATCTTCATGGGCTGCGTCCTGCCCGCCGGCCTCGGCCAGGCCCCGGCCCGGCAGGCCGGCATGGGCGCGGGCCTGCCGCAGCACGTCGAAGCGACCACCGTGAACAAGATGTGCGGCTCGGGCCTGCAGGCCGCCGTCATGGCGCACGACGCCCTCCTGGCCGGCACCGCCGAGGTCATCGTCGCCGGCGGCATGGAATCCATGACCGGCGCCCCCTACGTCATGGCCAAGCACCGTAGCGGCGCCCGCATCGGCCACGACGTCATCTCGGACTCCATGTACCTGGACGGCCTCGAGGACGCCTACACCCCCGGCAAGCTGATGGGCGCCTTCGCCGAGGACACGGCCCGCAAGTACCAGTTCACCCGCGAGGCCCAGGACGCCTACGCCATCGAGAGCCTGAAGCGCGCCAACGCCGCCATCACCTCAGGCGCCTTCGAGGCCGAGATCGTGCCGGTGGCCGTGACCACCCGCGCCGGGACCGAGACCATCTCCACCGACGAACAGCCCGGCAAGGCGCGGCCTGAGAAGATCCCGACGCTGAAGCCCGCCTTCGCCAAGGACGGGACGATCACCGCCGCCAACGCCTCGTCCATCTCGGACGGCGCCGCCGCCCTGGTCATGA
>CBIHLR010000089.1:0-9609 GCA_966210875.1 uncultured Brevundimonas sp.
ACGGTGGGTGAGGGCGCTTTCGTGGGCTCGAACAGCTCGCTGGTGGCGCCGGTGACGCTGGGCGCCGGGTCGATGACGGGGTCGGGTTCGGTGGTCACCGAGGACGTGCCGGAGGGCGCATTGGCGCTCGGCCGGGCCAAGCAGACCAACAAGCCCGGCTGGGCCGCGCGGTTCCGGGCCCTGATGAGCGAGCGGAAGGCGCGGAAGTGAGCGCCGACCAGAAACGCATCGCCGGAGAGGCCGCGGCCGAGCGGGTCGAGGCGGGGATGGTCGTGGGCCTGGGGACGGGCTCGACGGCGGCCTGGTTCGTGAAGGCGCTGGCGGCGCGGGGGCTGAGCGGGCTCCGGTGCGTGCCGACGTCGGAGGCGACGGCGGATCTGGCGCGGGAACTGGGGCTGACCCTGTCGAGCCTGGAGGACACGCCGAGGATCGACCTGACCGTGGACGGCGCCGACGAGGTCGGGCCGGGCTTGGCCCTGATCAAGGGCGGCGGGGCGGCGCTGCTGCGCGAGAAGCTGGTCTGGGAAGCTTCGGCCCGCTGCATCGTCATCGCCGACGCCGGCAAGGTGGTGAAGACGCTGGGGGCCTTTCCGCTGCCGGTCGAGGTGGTCGCCTTCGGCCACAAGACCACGGCCAACCGGATCGCCGACGTGCTGGTCGACCACGACATCATGATGCCCGCGCGGGTCCGGACGGCGGACCGGGGCCTGGTTCGCACCGACGGCGGCAACCTGATCTACGATATCGCCTGCAAGGCCATCGAGGATCCGGCGCGGCTGGCCGACGACCTGAAGCTGATCACCGGCGTGGTCGAGCACGGCCTGTTCCTCGACCTGGCCGACGAGGCGATCATCGGCACGGACACGGGCGTCGAGGTGCTGACGCCCTAGGCCTCACACCACCATGAAGATGGTGTTGGCGAAGTTGTGCAGCAGGACGGGGAGCAGCAGGCTACCGGTCTTCTCGCGCAGCCAGACGAGCAGCAGGACCGGACCGCCGGTAAGGACGAAGGCCAGCGGATCGAACGAGAAGCCGTCGGCGCCGTAGCCGAAGGCGTGGTCCAGTCCGAAGGCGACGCTGGTCAGGATGGCCGCCCAGCCCATGGGCGCGCCGAGCACCCTCAGCGGGCGGCCGAAGGCCTCATTCAACATGAGCAGCAGGACGCCGCGGTAAAAGAGCTCTTCCTCCAGACCGGGCATGGTGAGCTGGAAAGCGAAGTCCTCGGCCGAGCCGCCTTCGCCGCCCATGGTCAGCGCGAGGCCGGTGAACACGAGGACCAGCAGGGCCGAGAGCAGCAAGGCGCCCGGAAGGCCTCGGCGATCCTGGATCAGCGTCAGGCCGGTCTTGCGCAGGCCCAGGGCGGGGTGCGCCGCGACCGCCAGCATGGCGAAGAGCGCCAGCAGCTTGCCGCTCCAGTTCCAACTGTCGCCGATCCCCGGGATGGGGACCAGGCCCCAGGCGTTGGTCAGGAGGGCGTCGTGGACAAGGATCAGACCAAGCGCCGCGGCGACCCAGCCCCAGCCGACCCGACCGCGATTGAGCACGGCGCCGATCAGGCAGCCGGCGAAGATGATGCCAATGACGGCCAGAAGCGAAACGAGAGCGTTCGGCATGGGGCCCCCGCGGGTGTGTCGGGGCTTAGAGGCGTGAAGGCCGCGTCCTGGATGCGGGTTACGGAGATTTCATCCGGGAGGGGCCGCGAAGAACACCGTGCCATCGTGCCAAGGCGCCATTTCGCGCCAAACGAAACTGTGGCTGAGCGTGCGGCATCCGGTTGGACGTATCGACGATGCGGAAGACCCGGCTCTGACGCGAAATCAACGCGTTAAGGTGCGTCGATGCGGGCGTCGGGAGGCTATGACGCCCGCATCGCGGCTGCTAGCGATCATGGACCAGCAGGACCTCCAGCCGCTTCAGTTGAAGCTGCAGCTGGCGGGCGTGGATGGTGGGCCACATGGCCATCTTCATGATCAGGGACATCAGCAGCAGGACGGCCGCCGGCAGGCCCCAGCGCAGGGCCGTGAGGACGTCCGGAGCTTCGAAGAACCGCCAGGCGGCCCAGACCCCGGCCACGAAGGCGATCCCCTGGACCACCATCAGGACGCCGCTGACCCAGCCGGTTCGGCCGCTCAAGATCGACAGGGCCTGGGAGAAATAGCCGGGCTCCTCTCCGATGCGGCGGAGCAGGTCGCGCTCTTCCGCGCTCAGGGCCTCGTCGAGGGTTCGATCGATGTCGCGCATCGTCAGGCTCCTTCCAGCGCCGCGCGCAGGGCGCGCCGCGCATGCATGAGGCGGGTCTTCACCGTGCCCGCCGGTACGTCCAGGGCGACCGCCGTCTCGGCGATGCTCATGTCTTCGAAATGATGGAGCGCGATCGCCGCCCGCTGGCCGGGCGGCAGGCCGCGGATGGCCCGCGCCAAGGCGGCGTGTTCCGGCCCATCGTAATCGGGCTCGGGATCAGGCGCCGGCTGGGCGGCCAGGTCGCGCGACAGGGCGCGATCGCGTTGAAGGCCGCGCACGAGCCGGGCGCAGCGGCGCGAGACGATGCGATAGGCCCAGGCCGGGAAGGCGCGTTCGTCCTCCAGCCGGCCGATGCCCCGGGCGATCTCGATCCAGGCGGACTGGGCCGCGTCGCGCGCGGCCTCAGGATCGCCCGTCAGGCGCCAGGCGTGGGCCACGAGCCGCCGGTTCCAGCGGCGCGCCAACTGTTCGAACGCCCGGCGGTCGCCCGTGCGGGCGCAGACCACCAGGTACTCGTCCAGAACGCGGCTTTCGGCGGTGGTCATCGGACCCGGCTTTGCTGTTCGGCATATGGGTGGCGCGCACGGCCGGATCGGTTCAATGGCGGAGGCGATTTTCCCGTGGGTCCAGGCGAGGCCGGCTTGCGTACGGGCGACACGGGTGGTTTCAGGCCTGGGCGTGACTATGTGACGGGCGCACGGAACGGAGCTTCAGCGTGACCCAGTACGACTACGACCTCTTCGTCATCGGCGCCGGATCAGGCGGGGTGCGGGCCGCGCGGCTGGCGTCCCTGCTGGGCAAGCGGGTCGGGGTGGCGGAAGAGCATCGGGTCGGCGGCACCTGCGTGATCCGCGGCTGCGTGCCCAAGAAGTTCATGGTCTATGCGTCCGACTTCGCCCACGAGTTCGAGGTGGCCAAAGGCTACGGCTGGACGGTCGAGGAGCCGAGCTTCGACTGGCCTAAGTTCATCGAGACCAAGGACGTCGAGATCGCCCGGCTGTCGGGTATCTATGTCGCCAACCTGGCCAAGGCGGGCGTGGAGCTGGTCCACTCCAAGGCGCGGCTGAAGGACGCCCACACCGTCGAGCTGCTCGACAAGGGCCTGACCGTCACCGCCGACAAGATCCTGATCGCCACGGGCGGCCGGCCCTGGGTTCCGAAGGACGTGCCGGGCATCGAGCACGCCATCACCTCGGATGCGGCCTTCCATCTGCCGGAGCTGCCGAAGCGCATCCTGATCACCGGCGGCGGCTATATCGCGGTGGAGTTCGCCGGCATCTTCGCCGGTCTGGGGGTCGAGACGACCCTGATCTATCGCGGGCCCAACATCCTGCGCGGCTTCGACGACGACGTGCGGGCGCACCTGGCCGACCAGATCCAGAAGCGGGGCGTGCGGGTGATCCTCGGCTGCCAGCACAAGGCGATCGAGAAGGTCGAGGGCGGCCTGTGCAACGTGCTGGACAACGGCATGCGGATCGAGACCGACGTGGTCATGTTCGCCACGGGACGTGAGCCCTATGTCGATGGCCTGGGGCTGGAGACGGCGGGGGTCGAGCTGAACGAGCGCGGCGCGATCCGCGTCGACGACTATTCGAAGACGACGGCGGACAACATCTGGGCTGTCGGCGACGTGACCGACCGGGTGAACCTGACGCCGGTGGCCATCCGCGAGGCGGTCGCCTTCGTCGAGACGGTGTTCAAGGACAACCCCTCGACCATGGACTACGCCAACATCCCGACGGCGGTGTTCTCGCAGCCGCCGGTGGGGACGGTCGGCCTGACGGAGGCGGAGGCGCGCAAGGCGCACGGGCGGATCGACGTCTATCTCAGCCGCTTCCGGCCGATGCGCTATGCTTTCGTCGGCGGCGAGGAACGGATGCTGATGAAGATCATCGTGGACGCCGAGACCGACCGGCTGCTGGGCGTCCATATCGTTGGGCCTGATGCGGCGGAGATCATCCAGCTGGCGGCGGTCGCGGTGAAGGCCGGCCTGACCAAGGCGCAGTGGGATTCGACCTGCGCGCTCCACCCCACCGTGGCCGAGGAGCTGGTCACCATGCGCGAGCGCTACGTCGCGCCGGAACTCCAGGCCGCGGAATGACGACGGGCTGGGGGGAGGCCTACAAGTTCTGGGTGCTGGCGGTCCTGATCGGACTGTCGGCCGTGACGGCCTGGTTGTGGCCGTACGGATTCTCGGCCTTCACGCCGATCGCGGCCATCGTGCTGATCCCGGTGTTCCGGCCGCGCGGGGCGAATCTGACGCTGATCGTGCTGCTGGCCCTGTGCCTCTACGCCCTGGCCACCACCGCCTGGAGCCCCGTGTTCAGTTCGTCGGGTCCGATCGAGGACTATGCGGACGCCGAGACCCAGACCTGGGGCAAGCTGCCGATGCAGCTTGGGCTCTATGCCCTGCTGGCGGTGCTCACCGCAGGGCTGCCCCCTGAGCGGCTCAGGCGGTTGAAGGGGCCGTTCGTGATCGGGGCGCTGCTGCTGGCTGTCGTGCTTCTGGTCGAGGGCGTTTCGGGCGCAGGGATCTACAGGACCATCAGGGAAGCCATCGGCGACCCGATCCGGCCGGACCTGGCCGAGAAGAACGTGGCGCAGGCCACCTATGCGCTGGCGCTGATGTACTGGCCGGCGCTGCGCATCCTGCTGGACCAGGAACGCAAGCGGGCGGCCCTGCTGCTGACGGCGGGCGTCCTGCTTCCGCCCTTCCTGCTGAGCGCCATGGCGCCGCTGGCGGCGCTGCTGCTGAGCGGGCTTGTCTGGTGGTTCGTGCGCGCGAGACCCAAGGGCGTCGCGCTGGTCGCAGGCCTGGCGGCGGCGATCACCCTGGCGGCGCCCTGGGTGGTGCTGCTGGCCGAGCCGCTGTTCCAGATGGCGGAGCCGCATATCGGCGCATCCTGGGCGGCGCGGCTGGAAATCTGGCGCTTTTCGGCGGAGCAGATGCTGGTCGAGCCGCTGTTCGGCTGGGGGATCGACGGGAGCCGCGCCTTCCTGCCCTTCATGCTGCACCCCCATTCCGCGCCGCTCCAGCTGTGGCTGGAGCTCGGCGTGGTCGGCGCGGTTCTGGGGGCGGCCTTCTGGGTGCTGCTGATCCGGCGCGCCGGTCAGGTCGGCGGACACGCGGTGGCCGCGGCGAGCGCCTATTTCGTCGTCGGAGCGCTCAGCTTCGGGGTCTGGCAGGAATGGTGGCTGGGCCTGGCGGCGATGACCGTGATCTGGAGCCTGGTGGCCGCCGCGCCGGAGCCGGACGATATCGAGGTGATTGAGGCTTAATCTCCGACCGCCTATCTAGCGAGAATGAGCGCCCGCTGGACCCCCGGTTCTTGGAGAACGAAGCCCGTCAGCCACATGCCGACGGACTATCCGGACACGGATGCATTGGCGCGCGCCGAGGACGAGCTGAAGGCCTATCCGCCCTTGGTCTTCGCGGGTGAGGCGCGCCGTCTGACGCAGCGGCTGGCCGAGGTCGAGGCGGGTCGCGCCTTCCTGCTGCAGGGCGGGGACTGCGCCGAGAGCTTCAAGGAGTTCTCGACCGACAACATCCGCGACACCTTCCGGCTGATCCTGCAGATGGCGGTGGTCCTGACCTTCGCCGGCGGCCGGCCGGTGGTGAAGGTGGGCCGCATCGCCGGCCAGTTCGCCAAGCCCCGTTCGAGCGACATCGAGCGGGTCGGCGAGGTCGAACTGCCCAGCTATCGCGGGGACGTGATCAACGGGATGGAGTTCGAGGCCGCGGCCCGGACGCCGGACCCGCAACGGCTGCTGCGCGCCTATCACCAGTCGAGCGCGACCCTGAACCTGCTGCGCGCCTTCGCGGAGGGCGGCTTTGCGGACCTGCACAACATCCACCGCTGGACGCTGAACCGCACCAGCGAGGGCGGCTATGCGGCGCGGTACAAGGAGCTGTCGGACAAGATCGGCGAGTCGCTGGACTTCATGCGCGCAGTGGGCGTGACGCCGGAGAGCCATCCGGAGCTGTCGAGGGTGGAGTTCTTCACCAGCCACGAGGCGCTGCTGCTGAACGTCGAGGAGGCGCTGACCCGGCTCGATCCGGCGACGGGCGAGTGGTTCGACACCTCGGCCCACATGGTCTGGATCGGCGAGCGCACGCGGCGCGTCGACGGCGCGCACGTCGAGTTCGCCCGAGGGGTCCGCAATCCCATCGGCCTGAAGTGCGGCCCGACGATGCAGCCGGACGACCTGCTGAAGCTGGCCGAGACGCTGAACCCCTCCAATGAGCCAGGGCGGCTGACCCTGATCGGACGGTTCGGGGCGGACAAGGTGGGCGATCGCCTGCCGGTGCTGATGAAGGCGACGCGGGACGCGGGGCTGCGCGTCGTCTGGTCGATCGACCCGATGCACGGCAATACGCTCAAGGCCGGCAACGGCTACAAGACCCGGCCGTTCGATCGCATCCTCGGCGAGGTGCGGACCTTCATCGAAGTGGCCGAGGCCGAGGGCGTCCACCCCGGCGGCGTGCACCTGGAGATGACCGGCCAGGACGTGACCGAATGCCTCGGCGGGGCGCAGGCCCTGACGGAGGATGACCTGTCCAGCCGCTATCACACCCACTGCGATCCGCGCCTGAACGCCGACCAGGCGCTGGAACTGGCCTTCCTGGTGGCGGAACGGCTCAAGGCCGGCCGCGGCCGGCGATCGGAGGCGGCCTGATGGATGCGCCGTGCGTCGCTTACCAGGGGGCGCCGGGGGCCTTCAGCCATGAGGCCTGCCTCGCGCTAAGGCCGTGGGAGACGCCCAAGGGCTATCAGACCTTCGCCGAGGCGATCCAGGCGGTGGCCTCGGGCGAATGCGCCTGTGGCCTGATCCCGGTCGAGAACACCATCGTCGGCCTGTTGCCCGAGCCCAACCGGCTGATCGAGCAGCTGAAGCTGAAGGTGGTGGCCGAGGCCTGGCGGCCCATGCGGCAGATGCTGATGGCCGTGCCGGGCGCCAAGCTGTCGGACCTCAAGACCGTCGAAAGCCATCCGGTGGCGCTCAAGCAGTGCGCCCAGAACATCGCTGCCCTCGGGCTAACCGCGGTCGAGGCGTTCGATACGGCCGGCGCGGCTGCGGCGGTCGCAATGGCGGGTGACATGTCGCGCGGCGCTTTGGGCCCGGCGGTGGCGGCCGAGCTCTACGACCTGAGGATTCTGCGCAACGACATGCAGGATTCGCCGGACAACCGGACGCGCTTCGTCGTCCTGGAGCGCTGAGCGCTTGACGATCGCGGGTTTATGACCCGCCATTGCCGGGTCCGCATCCTGCGGACGAGGCTTACTGAGATGACCCGGCGCGCGCTGCAGCTGTCCTGTTCCGAGATCCGGACCGGCCGCGCCTATTATTTCGGCTTCGGCGGCTTTCGATACGCCGGCTGAGGGCGCGGCGTTCGAGCCCGACCCTCGCCGGCGACCGCGCTGAAGATGCGCGGCATCCGACCGACGGAATCCGAAGTCTCTCCAGGGCCATTCCATGCTTTCCCGACCGATCAGCGCGCGCGAACCCGCGCCCGCCAATGACATCTCCGCCGAAGACCTGACGCTCGAGGCGCTGCGCTTCGAGATCGACCGGCTGGACGACCAGATGCTGGACCTGCTCCAGCGCCGCCTGCTGCTGGCTCGCCGCGTCGGCCGCGCCAAGGACGCGCCGCACGGGCCGTTCCTGAACCTGCGGCCGGACCGCGAGGCGGCGGTGATGCGCCGGCTGGTCGAACGCGCCGGCTCGCTGGCGCGGCCCGCCGTGGCGCCGATCTGGCGCGAGGTGATCGGGGCGGGCCTGGCCCAGCAGGGGGCGCTGACCGTCGCCCTGTGGCGCGGCGCGGAGGACGGCCGGACCTGGGATCGCGCCCGCCAGCGCTTCGGCAGCCAGGTCAGCTACATGGGCGCGTCCAATCCCCAGGCGGCGCTGGAAGCGGCGCGGTTCGGGAACACGGTCGCGGTGCTGAACCTGTCGGCGGACCAGCCGTGGTGGATCGACCTCGTGCGCGACTATCCCGACCTGTGGGTGTTCGAGAGCCTCGACGACGCGCGCGGCGTGCCTGTCGCCCTGGCGGTCGGACGGATCGACCCAAAGGCGCTGGCCAAGGGGCGGACCTTCCAGGTCACCGCCGGCGGGGATGCGGGCGAGGGCGATGACCGGCGCTCGCTGGCGACGCACCATGGGTGGACAATTGCGGTGACCGAAGGCGAGCTGGCGCTGGATCGCGGCTTGAGAGTCGTCGGTCGGTGCGGATGACTCTCCTCCCCACGCAGTGGGGTGGGGGACCACGAAGTGGTGGAGGGGGCGGCGCGGGCCTATCCGGACAAGGCGGCTGCGCCCCCTCCGTCTCGTCGCCTGGCGGCGCCGATCCACCTCCCCATCGCTGCGCGATGGGGAAGAGAAGGGCTAGCTCTTCACCTTCACATAGCTGCCCGGCGCGGGCTCAAGGGGCTTCAGCTTGCCCGTCTTCGGGTCGCGCGCGGGGACCCAGTCGCCGGACTTGTCGTGGAGCCAGTCGGCCCACTGGGGCCACCAGGAGCCCGGGTGCTCGACCGCGCCTGAGCGCCATTCCTCGAGCGTGTCGGGCAGGGCGTCGTTGGTCCAGTGGTTGTACTTGTTGGCCGCGGGAGGATTGACCACGCCCGCGATGTGGCCCGAGCCCGCCAGGGTCAGGGTGACCTTGGCGTTCTTGAAGGCCTTGGCCGAGCGGTAGACCGAGTTCATCGGGGCTATGTGGTCTTCCTTCGACGCCTGGAAGTAGAGCGGGATGGTCACTTTCGACAGATCGATGCGCTCGCCGCCGATCTCGAACTGGCCCTGGCTCAGCGCATTCTTCCCGTAGAGGGAGCGCAGGTAGTCCAGGTGCAGCTTCTTGGGCATGCGCGTCTGGTCGGCGTTCCAGAACAGCAGGTCGAAAGCCGGCGGGTCCTTGCCCATCAGGTAGTTGGAGACAAAGAACGACCAGATCAGGTCGTTGGCGCGCAGCGCATTGAAGGTGTCGGCCATGGCCGCGCCGGGCAGGACGCCGCCCGCGGCGTCCATCTTCTGTTCGATCTCCTTGAGCCAGTGCTCGTCGGTGAACAGCAGCAGGTCGCCGGCCTCGGCGAAATCGTGCTGGGCGGCGAAGAAGGTGGTGGCCGAGACGCGGTCGTCCCTGGCCGCCGCCATGTGCGCGAGCGCCGCGCCCATCAGGGTGCCGCCGATGCAGTAGCCGACGGTGTTCACATGGTCCGAGCCGGTCTGCTCCAGCACCTTCTCGACGGCGCGGTACATGCCCTTGTGCAGGTATTCGGAGAAGCCGAACTCGGCCTTGTCCCGGTCCGGATTGACCCAGGAGCAGACGAAGACGGTGAAGCCCTGGGCCGACAGCCAGCGGATCATCGAGTT